>NZ_JBFBAE010000007.1:0-348099 GCF_040689465.1 Amycolatopsis sp. NPDC051373
GGGGCAGTCCGAGCGGCCCCCGGCCGATCCGACTGCCCCATCCGGAAGCCGGCTCCAAGGCGATCTCGCACGCCCCGGCGAAGCCGGGGCCAACAAACACAGCGAAGGCACCGTCGGCCGCGGCGGAGCCGCAGCCGACGGTGCCGTCGCGATAGCGGCGATCACTTCTTGCACCAACACGTCCAACCCGCACGTGATGGTCGCCGCGGGTCTGCTCGCCCGCAACGCCCGGGCGCGAGGCCTCACCGCCAAGCCGTGGGTGAAGACGAGCCTCGCACCGGGTTCGAAGACCGTCACCGAGTACCTGGCGCGCGCCGGGCTGACCGGGCCGCTCGACGAGCTGGGCTTCCAGCTCGTGGGCTACGGCTGCATGACGTGCATCGGCAACTCCGGCCCGCTGCTGCCCAGTGCCGCCGAAGCGGTGGCCGAGCGCGGCGCCGTGGTGGCGTCGGTGCTGTCGGGCAACCGGAACTTCGACGGCCGCATCAACAACGACGTCTCCCTCAACTACCTCGCCTCTCCCCCGCTCGTCGTCGCCTACGCGCTGGCCGGTTCGGTCAAGCACGACCTGTCCAGCGAGCCGCTGGGGGTCGACGCCGAGGGCGAGCCCGTGCTGCTCGCGGACCTGTGGCCGGACGACGCCGAGATCGACGAGGTCGTGCGCGCGCACCTCACGCCCGAGCTGTTCCGCGAGGCCTACGCCGACGTGTTCGGCGGCGACGAGCACTGGGCCGGCGTGCCCGAGTCCGACGGCCACCACTTCGCGTGGGAGCCGGACTCGACGTACCTGCGCCGCCCGCCCTTCCTGGACGACGTGACCGAAACCGCCGCCGGACCAACCGATGTGACCGGCGCGCGCACCCTGTTGCTGCTGGGCGACTCCGTGACCACCGATCACATCAGCCCCGCCGGCCGCATCCCCGCGGCGAGCAGCGCCGGGCGTTACCTCACGGCGCTGGGCGAGGCCGATCTCAACACCTACGCCTCGCGCCGCGGCAACTTCGAGGTGATGGTGCGCGGCGGGTTCGCCAACCCGCGGCTGGCCAACCTGCTCGCCCCGGACGCCGCCGGCGGCGTCACCCCCGACTTCACCCGGGACGGCGCGCTGGTGCCCATCCACGAGGCTGCCCAGTCCTACGCCGCGGCCGGCGTGCCGTTGATCGTGATCGCCGGCCAGGAGTACGGCACGGGTTCGTCGCGCGACTGGGCGGCGAAGACGACCGCGCTGCTGAAGGTGAAAGCCGTGCTGGCACAGTCGTTCGAGCGGATCCACCGGTCCAACCTCGTCGCGCTCGGCGTGCTGCCGCTGCAGTTCCTCGACGGCGACAGCGCGGCCTCGCTCGGGCTCGACGGCACGGAGGAGTTCGACCTCGACGGGATCGCCGACGTCGTCGAGGATCCGGCGCGGCCGCTCACGGTGCGCGTGCGCCCGGCGGACCGGCCGGCGTTCGAGTTCTCCGTGCGCGCCCGGCTCGACACCCCGCGCGAAGCCACCTACTACGCGAACGGCGGGGTGCTGCCGTACGTCCACCGGCTGATCCTGCGAGGTGAGCTTGACTGATCCCGCGCCCGTCGTCGAAACGCTGGTGCTCGGCTACGGCCTCTCGTCGGACCAGGGCAGCATCGGGTTCTGCGGCGTCTACCTCGTGCAGACGCCGCGGCGGCGCATCCTGTTCGACTGCGGTCACGCGGGCCGCCGCCGCGCGCTGCACCGCGCGCTGGCCCGCCACGGGCTCGGCGTGCGCGACGTCGACACGCTGGTGCTCTCCCACGCGCACTACGACCACGTGCAGAACGCCGACCTCTTCACCCACGCCGAGGTGTTCCTGCACCCGGCCGAACGCGACCCCCAGGCTGGTGACCCGGTCACTCCGGTGTGGACGGACGCGATCTTCTCCGGCCTGGCGCTGCACGAAGGCAGCTTCGACGACCCCGACGGCCTCGAACTCGCGCCCGGCGTCACCATCACCGGGTTGCCCGGCCACACCGCGGGTTCGCTCGGCCTCACCGTCGAGACCGCCGACGGCACGGCGCTGCTCACCGGCGACGCCGTCCCCTCCTCCCGCGCCCTGCGGGCCGGCCGCGCCACCACAGCGGCGAACGAGGAAGCGGCCGCCGCGTCGATCGAGCTCGTGCGGACCCGGGCCGACGTGGTGTACCCCGGCCACGACCGGCCGTTCACGATCGAGGCCGGGCTGCCCGGCCGGTACCTGCTCCCACGCGTGGACCTCGATGTGCTCGCGCCCGACCCGCTGACCGACGACCCGCCCGCGCCGTCTTGAGGCCGGGTCTCCGCCGAAAGGAACCTCCCCAGCATGACCACCGCCACCGGCATCTTCGCCGAGCCGGCTCCGAAGTTCTCCACCGAGAGCCTTCATGCCGTGCTCGGTGAGCACTGGGCGCTCGCCGACCCGGTACTCAAGCCGCTCGACAGCGAACGCGATCTCAACGTGCTCGTCGACGGCCGGTTCGTGCTCAAGATCTCCAACCCCGCCGAGCAGGCCGAAGTCGTGGACATGGAGACCCGCGCGCTGGACCACGTGCACGCCGCGGACCCGGAACTGCCGGTGCCGGAGACGGTCGCGACCACGGCGGGCGAACCCGTCGCGCGCCCGCTCGACGACGCCGGACGCGAATGCCTCGCCCGGCTGATCACGCTGCTGCCCGGTTCACCGCTGGAAGGCGGACCGCTGGATCCCGACCTCGCCGCGCAGGTCGGCGCGGTGGCCGCGCGTGTTTCCGTGGCGCTGCAAGGGTTCTTCCACCGCTGCGCCGGGCGGACACTGATGTGGGACATCCGGCGGATGCCGGAAGTCCTGGCGGCGGCCGGGATCGCGACCGGGCGGCTGGGCGAGCTCGCCGAGCGCGTCGCCCCCGCGCTGGCGGCCACCGCCACGCTCCCGTCGGGTGTGCAGCACGCTGACGTGACCCTCACCAACGTGCTGGCCTCGCGCGCGAGCGTGACCGGCGTGATCGACTTCGGCGACATGCACCACACGGCCGCCGTCGCCGACCTCGCCGTGACGCTGACTTCCGTGGTGCGCCTCAGCGGCGGCGACGCGGACCGCCTGTGGCGTCTCGTCGACGCCGTGCTGCGCGGCTACCAGCGGCACCGCTCGCTGTCGCCGGCGGAGGTGGCGGTGCTGGGCGAGCTGGTGATCGCGCGCCTGCTCACGACACTCGCGGTCTCGGCCACCCGGCGTGGGCCGCACGCGGACAACCACCGCTACATCACCCAGTACGACACCAACAGCGAGCAGGCGCTGGAGCTGCTGTCGGCGTTTTCCGTGCGGGAGCTCGCCGACCGGCTGGCGCGGCTTGCGGGCACGCGGGACCTCACGGCGGCGATCTCGCCGGACGGCCTCCCGGCGCGCCGTGCGCAGGCCATGGGCGGCAAGCTCTCCCCGCTGTTCTACCGGCGACCGCTGGAAATCGTGCGTGGCGAAGGACCGTGGCTCTACGCCCGCGACGGCGCGCGGTACCTCGACGCGTACAACAACGTCGCGGTCATCGGCCACACGCACCCCGCCGTGACGCAGGCGGTGCGCCTGCAGCTGGCCCAGCTCAACACGCATTCGCGCTACCTGCACGCGGGGATCGTCGAGCTCTCCGAGCGCATCCTCGCGACCATGCCGGCACCGCTCGACACGGTCCTGTTCACCACTTCCGGCACCGAGGCCAACGAGCTGGCGTGGCGCCTGGCCACCGAGTACACCGGCGCGGGCGCGGCCGTGATCGCGGAGCACGCCTACCACGGGGCGTCGAAATGGATGGCGGACCTGAGCTCGAACGAGTGGCCCGCGGGGTACCGGCCCGCGCACGTCGCGACGTTCGAAGCACCGCGCGGCCCGGCTCCCGAACTGACGGAAACCGTTGCCGCCGAACGGATCCGCCGGGCGGACGAAACCCTGCGCGCCGCCGGTGAGCGTCCGGCCCTCGTGCTCGCGGACTCGCAGTTCACCTCCGAAGGCATCCTCGACGTGCCCGGCGAGTTCGTGGCCGGCCTGGTCTCGGGCGCCCACGCGGCGGGCGCGCTGTACCTCGCCGACGAGGTCCAGTCGGGCTACGGCCGCAGCGGCCCGCAGCTGTGGCGCTTCCTGCTCGCCGGCGTGACACCCGACCTCGTGACGCTGGGCAAGCCGATGGGCGCGGGCTACCCGATCGGCGCCGTCGTGACGCGGCGCGAGATCGCCGAGGCGCTCGCGGGCAGCTACGAGTACTTCTCCACCTTCGCCGCGACCCCGGCGGCGGCCGCGGCCGGCCACGCGGTGCTCGACGTCCTCGGCCTCACCGACCTGCCCGCGCGCGCCGCCGCGACGGGCACGTTCCTGCGGGAGGGCCTGCGGGCGCTGGCCGCGGAGGAACCGCTGCTGGGCGAGGTCCGCGGCACCGGGCTGCTCGCGGGTGTCGACGTGCTCGCCTCGGGTGCGTCGACCTCTCGCGAAGTCACGCGCGCGCTCCTCTCGGAGCTGGTCGGGCAAGGCGTGCTCGCCGGGTCCACCGGCCCGCGCGGTGACGTGTTGAAGGTGCGGCCGCCGCTGGTGTGGGAGGACACGCACGTGACCCAGTTCCTGGAGCGGCTGCGGCGCGCACTGGCCGCGCTGCGGGCCTGACAACTGAAACCGGCCGTGGGGTCCGCCGTCGGTGCGGCAGACCCCACGGCCGGGGGCTGGGGGATTACTTGCGAAGCACGCCGCGCGCCGGCGGCAGCGTCGTCGGCCCGGAGTTGACGTTCGTGGCGTGGCCGACAGTCACGCCAGTGTCGTCGAAGGTCAGGTCGAGCCGGTCGACGAACGGCGATTCCAGGAAATGCCACGTCAGGTGCAGCTCGTCGGCCGACCACCACTGCCCGGCGGCGAGGACGGCAGCCGACGGGTCCTGGTAGGAGTGGTGCAGGCGCCACACGCTCACGCCGGTGTCCTGGCGCGTCCAGGTGCCCACGCCGTGGTCGATCGAGTGCCGGCCCAGCTCGTCCTCGACGACGACGCGCACCGAGCCGTCGCGGACCTCGACCGCCAGCGACACGAGACCCTGCTCGTTGGGCTCGAAGTCGTACGTCGCTGTGAACCCGGCCCGCTGGACGGCGGCGCCGACGGTTTCGGGCTCCTGCACGCGGTCCACCCACGCGGCCAGAGCGTCCACTTCGGACTGCTCCCGAGCCGGGCTCTCGAACGCCGTGGTGAACGCGGAACGCAACATCCCCGGCAAATCGTGGTAGCTGCCATCGCCCATGGCGCCGGTGATCACGACGACGCCGTCGTGGCGGGGGAAGACCATGCATTCCTGGCCGAAAATGCCCGAAGCGCTGTAGATCCCCGCCTCGGTGGTCCAGAACTGGTAGCCGTACCCCTCGTCGGCGACGACGTCGGGCGCGGGCGGCACGAGCTCCTTGCCGTTCCACTCCCCGCTGATCGCCCGGCGCACGTGCAGCGCGGAAGCCTTCTGCACCCAGCCGGTCGGCAGCACGCGGGAGCCGTCCCACACGCCGTCCTGCAGGTGCAGCACGCCGAACTTCAGCAGGTCGCGCGGGCGCAGCGAAAGCCCGTTGCCGCCGCTGGACACGCCCTCGGGGTCACGTTCCCACGTGTAGTCCGTGATCCCCAGCGGGTCGAACAGCCGTGGCCGCAGGTACTCGTCGACCGGCTGACCCGAAACCTGCTGCACGATCGCCGACAGCACGTGGCTCGTGGTGCTGCTGTAGGTGAAGTTGCGTCCCGGCAGCTCGACCACGGGCTCCTCGAGGAACTCGTCGACCCAGCCTGTGCGCCGCAGGCGTGTGGTGGCGCCCGACAGCCCGCGCGCGTGACCCGTGCACATCGTCAGCAGATCGCGCACGCGCATGCGGCCGAGGTTCTCGCTCGGCTCGCCGGTCAGCCGGTCGGCGAAGAAGCCGACGACGGGGTCGTCGAGGGAGAGCAGGCCTTCGGCCTCGGCGAAACCGACGGCCGCGGACGTGAAGCTCTTCGTGGCCGAGTGCACCTTGTGCCGCAGGCCCGGTTCGTGCGGCCACTGCCACAGGTCCAGCACGGTCCGCCCGTGGCGGTGCACGAGCAGGGAGTGCACGCGCATCCTGCGCTCGGCCATGGTCTGCAGCAGGGTGTGGACCGGGCCCGGGTCCAACGTCGGCGCCGGATCGTCGAAGGCGTTGCTCATGCTCACCGTTCTCGTGCGGAACTTCTTACAGAATTACAGGACCTGCGAAAGGAACGACTTCAGCCGCGGCGTCTGCGGGTCGGTCAGCAGCTGCCGGGCCGGCCCCTCCTCGGCGATCACGCCGCTGTCCACGAACAGCACGCGGTCGGCGACCTCGCGGGCGAAGTTCATCTCGTGCGTGACCACCATCATCGTCATGCCGGACGACGTCGCGAGGTCGCGCATCACGTCGAGCACGCCCTTAACCAGCTCGGGGTCGAGCGCCGAGGTCGCCTCGTCGAACAGCATGATGTCGGGCTCCATCGCGAGCGAGCGCGCGATCGCCACGCGCTGCTGCTGCCCGCCGGACAGGTGCGAGGGCCGCGCGGACGCCAGCGCCCGCAGGCCCACCTTGTCCAGCTGCTGCATCGCGCGTTCCCGCGCTTCCTCGCGCGACATCTTGCGCACCCGCCGCAGCGCGAGCGCGATGTTGTCCACCGCGCTCTTGTGCTGGAACAGGTTGAAGTGCTGGAACACCATGCCGGTGCGCGAGCGCACGGCGTTGAGGTCCACCTTCGGGTCGGTGATCGTCTGCCCGTGCAGCCGGATCGTGCCCGACGTCGGCGGGGACAGGAGGTTCACGCACCGCAGCAGCGTCGACTTGCCCGACCCCGAGGCGCCGATGAGGCACACGGTCTCGCCGCGCGCGACCGTCGCCGACACGCCCTTGAGCACCTCGACGAGGCCGAAGGACTTGCAGATGTCGACCAGCTCGATCGCGGGGACGTCGGCCTTCGCCTCGTCCTGCGCCTGCGGAGAAGTCGTTACCTGGTTCACCTTCACGCTCCCGCTTCGAATCCGGTGGCACCGACGGGGACCAGCGGCTGCGGCGTCTCGGCCGGGCCGCCACCGCCGCTCGCCGGACGGCGGCCTTCGCGCAGCCGCTTGTCGAACCAGTTCACCAGGTGCGTCAGCGGCACCGTGAACACGATGTAGACCAGGCCCGCGGCCACGAACGACGACGAGTTGTACGAAATGGACTGCGCCTGCTGCGCGATGAAGTACAGCTCGCGCTCACCGACGGCCAGGCCGAGCAGGTACACCAGCGAACTCTCCTTCACGGCCACGATGAACTGGTTCGCCAGCGCCGGCAGCACGTTGCGGATGCCCTGCGGCACCACGACGAGCAGCTGCGTGCTCAGGTGGCTCATCCCGAGGCTGCGGCCGGCCTCGGCCTGGCCGGGCGGCACGCTCTGGATGCCCGAGCGGAAGATCTCCGCGATGTAGGCCGCGTTGATCAGGCCCACCGCGAGGATCGCGTAGCCCATCGGCGACTGGCCGAACAAGCGCACACCCGCCGACGGCAGCCCGATGCCGATGAGGCTCACCGTGACGATGGCCGGCAGGCCCCGGAACACGTCGACGTAGACGCGGGCCGGCATTCGCAGCCACCAGCGCGTGGAGATGAGCAGCATCGCCAGCAGCAGGCCCACCACCAGCCCGAGGACCAGCGCGAGCGACGCGATGATCAACGTGTTGCGCAGGCCCTCCCCGAGCAGCGAGGGCAGCACGGCGAGGATCTGGTGGATGTCGAAAAAGGAATGCAGGAAATCGCCCATGGGACCAGGTGTCCTTACCTCGGTTCGGCCGCGGACCGCTGGAGTGCGCGCGGACCCGGGCTCAGCGGAGTCGGCGACGGTACCGGCCGGCAGTTCGTCTTATAGACTATAACTGTGACGTGGCGCTCACGGTAGCAGATTCGACAAGATAGTCAACGACTGAAGTGCTCACTTCACACGGCTCGCGAGCAGGCCGGCGAAGAAGTCCTGGACCACGGGGATCACCAAGCTGCCTTGGTGCGCCACCCCGGGCACCACGTCGAACCGCACGGAGAGCCCGCTGCGCTCGAAGCTGTCGCGCAGCGTCTCGATGCGCTCGATGCGCGTGCGGCCGGTCTTCTCCACGCCGTCCATCCAGTTCGGACCGCCGGCGTTGTTGATCTCCCACGTCTCCACGTCGGCGGAGCCGACCACCATCTGCACCGGCACGCGGCGCAGGGCCGCGAGGTCGAGCTCGATGCCGAACTTCTCGCGGAAACCCCCGGTGCCGAGCCACCACGGCAGCGAGTCGTCGAGCTGCGTGATGCGGCCCGGCGCGCCGATCGAGATGCCGGCGAGGCGGTCGGGATGGGCGTAGAAGAACCGGTGCGCGAACTGTCCGCCGCCGGAGAAACCGTGCAGGAAGAAGGTTTCGGTCTCGGTGTTGAACTCCTCGCCGACCTCGTCGACGATGTGCAGCAGCTCTTCGTCGAAGCGGATCCCGTCGTACTCCAGGAACTTGAAGCTGTGCAGCTCGCGCCGCTTGCCGATGCCGGCCGGGAACAGCGGCGCGAGGATCACGCACCCGTGACGGGTCGCGAAGTCCGCCCACTGGTTGCGGTAGAGCTCGGCCGAGCGGCCCGTGCCGTGCTGCACCACGACCAGCGGCAACGGCGCGGCGGCGGGTGTGTGGTCCTTCGGCACGAACAGCCCGTAGGACAGGCGCTGGTCGTGGCCGGAGGCGAAGAACGGGGTCGCGCCGACGAAGTGGGCTCCCTGCGAGTCGGGTTCGGTGGTGGCGGTCATGGCAGCCGGGGGCTCCTCGGGGTTCGGGGACGGGCACGAGCGGTGCACTAAGCACGAAGACGATATAGGCTATAGGTTCATTCGAGGACCTGAAGACGCCTTTTGACACTGCGTGATGCGACAACTCCGGGCGAGCGGACCCACGAGGTGGCCTCAACCGTGACGACAGGATGCAGGCCGCAGGCCACAGCCTGCCCACCGAGCGGGAGGGAGACCGATATCCTTGCGGTCCCCCTTTGCCCGCGGAGAGAGATTGTCAGGCCGATGACCCACCCCCGCCCAGCCCTCACGAAAAACGCGTACGTCTACGAGGAGCTGCGCCGGCGCATCCTGGCCGGCGAGCTGATCCAGGGCCAGTCCATCTCCCAGGAGCAGCTCGCTGCGGAGCTCGGCGTGAGCACCACTCCCCTGCGCGAGGCGCTGCGGCGGCTCGATGCCGAAGGGCTCGTGACGATCGACGCGCACCGCGACGCGCGGGTGAGCCGGCTCAACGCCGAGGAAGCCCGCAGCCTCTTCGAGGTCCGCGAACGCCTCGACCCGCTGGCCACCAAGCTCGCCGCCACGCGCCGGACCGACGCCGACATCGCGGCGATCGAGTCGGCACTCAAGGACCTCGAGCCGCTGAGCACGTCCACCGGCTTCGACTCGCTGCTCGTGCACCGCGCGTTCCACCGCAGCGTCTACACGGCCTCGCACAACCCGCTGCTGATGACGCTGCTGGAAGGACTCTGGGACAAGGCCGACCGTTATCGGCTGATCGGCCTGCAGTCCAAACCGGACTCCCCGGCCGACCAGGAACGCGTGCGGCGCGAGCACATCGAGATCGCGGAAGCCGTGATCTCGGGGGACGCCCGCACGGCCGAGCGGACCATGAAGAAGCACGTGCTCGGCAGCCTCGGCCGCCGGGCGATCGCCGCGCTGGAGGCCTGAGCGCGCTCACAGGAGCGCCAGCGGGTTGGCCGGCGAACCCGTCCCGCCCTCGACCACGAGCGGCGCCACCACGAAGAGGAACTCGTGACGACCTTCCTCGGCACACGCGGCGGCCAGTGGTTCGAGCGCGCAGTTGTCCACCACGGCCAGCCCGTAGGCGAAGATCGCGCCGTGCACGGTCCACGGCACTCCCCCGTCGTTCGGGGCGCGGTCGAGCATGTCCCACGCCAGTGCGGCGCAGTCGTGGTCGCGCAGGAACGTCAGGCAGGAGGCGTGCAGGCCAGGCCGGCTCGCCTCGGTGCCCCACGGCGGGTTCTCGCGGTCCCACGCGTCGCGTCCGCAGTGGACGACCACCGCGTCGCCCGGGCCGACGGAGACGCCTTGCGCCTCGGCGATCGCCTCCAACTCGTCGCCGTGCACCGGGCGTTCGAGGGTCACGTACGGCTCGCCGCGGAAGGCCGGCACGTCGAGCAGGACCCCGCGAGTGACGATGCCCTCGCGCCAGTGGTCCACCGAACCCCAGCGGCTGCCGCGCGAGGTGAGCTCGACGTCGGGGTCGCGGCCCTGCCACAAACCGCGCTCGTCCCAGACGTGGCAGAGCGCGTCGACGTGGGTGGAGGCGACACCGTGGTACTCGATGCCGTAGTAGTCGCCCGAGATCCCGCCGGTGCCGCGAGGCGTTTTGGTCGTGTAGTGCGAGGCCGGCCGCGGATTGTCCACGTGCGGGCGGGTCGGGAACGGCCGGCTGAGCGACACCGAGCGGCCCGTGCGCACGAGCTGCGCGGCTTCGGCGCGCTTGGCGGCGGTGATCAGGTTGACGGCGCCGACCTGGTCGTGGACGCCCCAGCGGCCCCAGTTGCTGCGGCCGTGGAGCTGCTCCTCGACCTCGGCGCGGGTCCAGTCACGCGCCACCGCTTCACCTCTTCCGGCTCGCCTCCGAGTGTTGGTATTTTCTAAGCTACAAGTACCAGATTGTCAACCGCGGGAAAGGCGGCGACGAGTGAAGAAGATCGTCCTGTTCGGCGACAGCATGCTGGGCCGGTTCACCAAACCCCGCATCGAACAGCTCGAGGCCGAGGCCGGCGACGTGATCGTCTTCAACTGCGCCGCGGGCGGCTGGAAGAGCGACGACGGGGCGCGCCGCGCGGCCACGATCGCCAGGACCGAGCCCGACGTGGTGGTGTTGTCCTTCGGCGCCAACGACTGCGCGCCCGACCGGCTCGTGGAGCTCGACGCGTACGCCGAGAACATGCGCACGATCGCCGCCGCCTTCGCCCCGGCCACGCTGATCGGGTTCCTGCCGCCCTCGATCGAGGAGATCGACGGTGTCGGCAAGCGCGGGCGCACGAACGCCGTACTCGACACCTACCGGCAGGTGCTGCGCGAGGTCGTCTCGGCCGCGAACTCGGTGGACACCGACGCCGCGGTTGCGCCGCTCGTCGCCGCCGGAGAGCCCGTCCACGAGGACGGTCTGCACCTCACCGGAGACGCCTACCGACTCGTGATCTCGGCACTCGCCGAGCGGATCTCGGCCGTCGGCACCGCCTCCGACCTGCACTGATCTTCCGGGAGACACCGTGCTGAAGCCGGTACTACAGGTCGTTGACGTTCTGAAGTTCTATAGCCTATAGTTCCGCTCCATCGTCAGCGCTCCCGCTTTCTCTCCCCACCTCTCGGTCTGGCGAAGGAGACCCATGAACCGACTTCCCCTGCGGCGCGCGCTCGGTGCGCTCGGCCTCGCCGCACTCACCGCCGCCTCTGTCACCGCGTGCGGCGGCGGCGACTCCGCGGCCGGCGACGACTTCGGTCTCGCCCAGCCCGGCACCATCACGGCGGCGGTCACGGCGGGCGACTACCCGTTCGTCTCCCCCGACGCCAGCGGCAAGCCGGTCGGCATGCTCGTGGACCTGAACAACCTCATCGCCGACCGGATGCACCTCAAGATCGTCTACAAGACGACCACCGTCCAAGCGGGACTGCCCGGCCTCACCAGCGGTCAGTACGACCTGATGTCGGTGGGCCTGGTGGCGAGCGACGAACGCAAGAAGAGCGTGGCGTTCACGAAGGCGATCTTCTGGGGTCAGAACGTGGTCGTGGTCCCGGCGAGCTCGACCGCGAAGTCCATTCCGGACCTGGCCGGCAAGCGCGTGGGCGCCGGCGCGAACAGCACGCAGGAAGACTTCGCGAAGAAGAAGATGACCACGTCGCAGCTCGTGTCCGAGGCCACCGACGGCGCGGGCGTGAACCAACTGCTCGCGGGCAACCTCGACGCGATGGTGCTCGGCTCGACGCACGTCGGGCAGATCTTCACCGAGCACCCGGGCAAGCTCAAGGTCGCGCTGACCTCACCGCAGGACCAGCCCGGCGCCGAGGCGGTCAACAAGAAGCTGACCAAGTTCCTCGACGCCTACAACACCGAGCTCACCGCGCTCGCGAACGACGGCACATTCCTCAAGCTGTACCAGAAGTACTTCCCGAACCTGCCGTACCCGACGCAGATGTACCAGTTCTGGCCGTCGATCCAGCAGCAGATCGAGAAGCAGGGCAAACCGACCCCGTAGCCGGACGGAACTCGGTGCCCCGCCGCGCCTTCCCGTGGCGCGCAGTGGGGAGACAAGGGGTTTCCTGCCCACGCCGGGCAGGAAACCCCTTGTCGTTTCCGGTGTCCGTCACCCGCTCAGCAGGTGACGGACACCTTGGCCCCGGCCTTGAACGACACGTGCACGTGGTCGAAGTGGTTCGCGGTGGGGCTGCCGCGATCCTCCATCGGGTCCCAGCCGCTGCCGGTGTTGATGCGCTGGCGCCAGATCACGTACGTCACGCCGAACTCGCCCTGGTGGGCCAGCACGTATGCGGCGAGCGCGTTGCCGGTCGCGGTGTCGACCATGAAGTCGAGCGCGAGACCGGTGGGGTGGTCACTCGCGCCCGCCCGGCCGGCGCGGCCGCCGACGGAGCCGACCTTGAACTTCGTGAGGATGTGGTTGCCCACCTGGGCCGCATTGGGTTGCGCACCGGCCAAAGTGGACGAACACGCCTTGCCGGCGGACAAGGTCTTCGCCGCGGGCGGCAGCTTCGGCTTGGTCTTGGCGACCGGTTTCGTCGTCGTCGGCTTCGGGACCGCGGCCGACATACTGGGAACCGATGTGCTCGGGGTCGTACTGGGGGTCGTCTGGGTCGGGCTGCTCGGCGTCGTGCTGCTCGGCGTGGGGGCGCCGGACAGCGGAGCGCTCGAAGCGGGCCGCGGAGCACTGAGGGCGAGGCGGTCGGCGGCCGAGACCTGCCCACCGCCCGGGATAGCGCCCGTCAGCCACACGAGGGCCGCCATCCCGAGGGCGGCGAACACGCCGACCCCGACTGGCAGCCGCCACGACAGCGACCGGTAGCGATGTCTTCCGGACATCCTGGTGCACCATTTTCTTCGCTCGGGGAACGCGCGCCGCGTTCGGGGGATACGGCGCACGCAAAGCGGCCTCGACATTACGAATCGGACACGGGAATGTCACCGTCGAGTGATTGTCCGCACAGATCAACACCGATCGATGCAGGTCAGCCGTGATATCGACTTTCCGGCTACCCGCCATTGACACGGCCTCGACAGCCATTTCGCACGGCCGTGATCACGATGCGGGAGCCCGTCGTCGCGCATTCCGTCGAAGCGTTTTCCATGATCACCGCTGCGCGACCGAGCAGGGCCGACGAGGCTTCGGAACCGATACCGAAGGGTGGACCCGGTTGACGAACCGCCGTTTTGGATCCAAACTCTCGGGGATTCCCGACCCGACGCATGGAGGCGGCATGACGTTCTCGTTCCTCAGTCACCTGGAGTGTTCGCGGACCGGAGACCGGTACGAGGCGGACCAGGTGGCCGGCACGTCGGCCGCGGGAGCGCCGCTGCTCGCGCGGTACGACCTGGAGCGGGTGCGGGAAACGGTGACGCGCGAGGACATCGCGGCGCGCGAGCCCAGTCTCTGGCGCTACCACGAGGTGCTGCCGGTGCGTTCGCGCGACAACATCGTGAGCCTGGGCGAAGGCCTGACTCCCCTGCTGCCGCTGCCGAACCAGGGCAAGCAGTCCGGCGTGCCGAAGCTGCTCATGAAGGACGAGGGCCTCGTGCCCACCGGGTCGTTCAAGGCCCGCGGCGCCGCGGTGGGCGTGTCCCGCGCGGCCGAGCTCGGCGTGCGCGGCGTCGCGATGCCGACCAACGGCAACGCCGGTGCGGCCTGGGCGCTCTATGCCGCTCGCGCCGGGATGGACAGCCTCATCGCGATGCCCGACGACGCCCCCGCCATCACGATGAAGGAGTGCCTCGCCGCCGGCGCCGAGCTGTACCGCGTGGACGGCCTGATCGGCGACGCGGGCAAGCTCGTCGGCGCCGCCGTGGCCGAACGCCAGGGCTACCAGGACGTGTCGACCCTCAAGGAGCCCTACCGGCTCGAGGGCAAGAAGACGATGGGCTACGAGATCGTCGAGCAGCTTGACTGGCGCGTGCCCGACGTGATCCTCTACCCGACCGGTGGCGGCGTCGGCATCATCGGCATCTACAAGGCACTGCTGGAGATGCGGGAGCTGGGCTGGATCTCCGGCGACCTGCCGCGCCTGGTCGCCGTGCAGGCCACCGGCTGCGCGCCGATCGTCGAGGCTTTCAAGTCCGGCGCCACGGAAAGCGTCCTGTTCCCCGACGCGCACACCGTCGCCTTCGGCATCACCGTGCCGAAGGCGCTGGGCGACTTCCTCGTGCTGGACGCCGTCCGGGCCACCGAGGGCACCGCGATCGCGGTGACCGACGACGAACTGCTGGCCGCCCAACGGCGGCTGGCCGCACTCGAGGGCGCTTTCATCTGCCCCGAGGGCGCAGCCTGCTTCGCGGCGCTGGACCAGCTGCGCGAATCCGGCTGGGTGAGCGAGGACGACGAGGTCGTGGTCCTCAACACCGGAGCCGGCATCAAGTACCCCGAGACCGTGGAGGTCGACGCGCCGCTGCTGGCGAAGACCGACGCGATCCCCGCACGGGGTGCGTTGCGGGCGCGTTGACCCTGCTCGCAGGCCTTCGCCAGCACGATTGGATCTGATCTGACGTCCCCGCCTCAGCAGCCGATCTGACAGGACCGAGCCCATGAACCGACGACGTTTCCGTGCGGCGCTCCTCCTGGCCACTGCCCTCGCTCTCGGTGCCGCCTCGTGCGGCATCCAGCCGGCGAGCGCGGGCCGTGGCCCCGGCACGATCACGATCGACACCGCCAACTACCCGTCCACACTGGACCCCGGCAAGCAGTACGACACCGACACGTACTCGGTGTACCGCAACATCTTCGACCAGCTGCTGCGCCGGAATCCCAAGACGAACGCGGTCGTGCCCTGGCTCGCCACGAAGTGGCGGCAGACCGACCCGCTCACCTGGCGCTTCACCATGCGCCCAGGCGTGACCTTCAGCGACGGCAGCCCGCTCACCGCCGAAGACGCGGCGTACTCCATCAGCCGGATCCTGGACAAGAAGTTCGGCAGCCAGCAGTACGCGAACTTCTCCGTCATCGACAAGGCCACGGCCGACGGCGGCGACCTCGTGGTGCACACTTCGGTGCCCTCCCCCACACTGCTGAGCTACCTGACCACGCTTTCGGTGGTGCCGAAGGCCTACGTGCAGCGCGTCGGGGACAAGCAGTTCGCCGTGAAGCCGATCGGGTCCGGCCCGTTCGTGCTCCGGTCGGCGACGGCCGGGTCCGAGGTCGTGCTCACGGCCAACCCGAAATGGTGGGGCCCGCCCACGCAGATCCGCACGGCCGTGTTCCGCGCGGTGCCCAACGTGGCCAGCCGTGTGGCCGACCTGCAGTCGCGCAAGGTCGACCTGGCGACCACGCTCACGCCGGACGCCGCGGACCAGATCCGCCGCGACCCGACGCTGGCGATCCTGTCCACGCCCACCGAGCGCGTGGCCTACCTCGCGTACAACACGATCAAGGGCGGGGCCACCGACGATCCCCGCGTGCGCAAGGCCATCGCCGAGGCGATCGACTACGACGCGCTGATCAAGAACCTCCAGCGCGGTTACGCCAAGCCGATCAACTCCATGGCCACGCCGCTGGCGTTCGGCTACGACAAGTCATTGCCGGACAACCACCACGATCCCGAGGACGCCAAACGCCTCCTGCAGGAAGCGCACGCGGTCGGCGCGAAGCTGGTGATGGCGACCTCGCCGTCGTTCGACCCGCAGGTGGTGCAGGCGATCCAGGGCGACCTCGCTGCCGTGGGGCTGCAGGTGGAGATCCAGAACAGCGACCAGGCCACGTACCTGAAGAAGGTGCAGGACCCGTCGCACGAATGGGGCTCGATCCGCTTCGGCAAGTGGTCGTGCTCGTGCCTCGACTCCGACGGCGTGATCTACCCGTTGTTCCACACCGGCGAGATCTGGAGCTCCTACAGCAACCCCGACTTCGACAAGATCGTGGAGCAGGCGCGCGAGACGATCGACTCCGCGCAGCGGACCAAGCTGTACTCGCAGGCGTTCGAGTTGCTCAACCGCGACCTGCCGGGCATCGGCCTGTTCCAGGCGTACGCGGTGTACGGCGCGAACTCGCGTCTGCAGTGGACACCCGACGCGTCGGAAAGCCTGTTCCTCGACCAGATGAAGGTGAGCTGACATGACGGCGATCGCAGTGTCGGCCCGCCGGAGGCGGACGAGGAGCCTGCCGGCCACCCCGCGCTACGTCGCGGGCCGGCTGGGCCAGGCCGTGCTCGCGTTGTTCGGCGTGACCACCATCGTGTTCTTCGCGCTGCGCCTCTCCGGCGATCCGGCGCGGCTGCTCGTGCCCGAGGGCGCCACGGCGGCCGACATCGAGCGGGTGCGCGAGCAGCTCGGCCTGAGCGATTCCCTGTGGCACCAGTACCTTTCGTTCCTCGGCAACGCGGTGCGCGGCGACCTCGGGTACTCCTACGTGCAGAACCGGCCGGCGACGGCGCTGATCGCCGAGCGGCTGCCCTACACCGCGAACCTCGCGGTGGCCGCGCTGATCCTGTCGGTGGTGTTCGGCGTGGTCATCGGGGTCGTCACGGCACTCAAGCGCGGCCGCTGGCAGGAACGCGTGCTCATGCCGATCGTCCTCATCGGACAGGCAATGCCCGCGTTCTGGACCGGGCTGCTGCTCGTGCTCGTGTTCTCAGTGGCGCTGCGCTGGCTGCCTTCCACCGGGTACGACGGACCGCTTTCCCTGCTGCTGCCCGCCGTCACGCTCGCCTCGCTGTCGGCGGCCGCGATCGCGCGGGTGACACGGGGCGCGGTACTCGAACAGCTGTCGCAGGACTACGTGCGCACCGCGCGGGCCAAGGGCGCGAGCACCACGCGCCTGGTGCTGCGCCACCTCGCGCGCAACAGCGCGATCCCGGTGCTCACGGTCGCCGCGCTGGAGCTGGCCAACCTGCTCGGCGGCGCGGTGGTGACCGAGGTGATCTTCGCGTGGCCGGGCATCGGCCAGCTGACGATCCAGTCGGTGTCGGCGCGTGACTTCCCGGTGGTGCAGGCGATCGTGCTGTTCGCCTCGGCGGTGTACATCGTGATCAACCTGCTCACCGACCTGCTCTACGGCGTGATCGACCGGCGCGTCGCCACCGGTGCCAACGGAGGTGCGGCGTGAAGCGGCGAGCGATCGTCATTCCCCTGGTCGTGCTGGCGATCTACGTGCTGGTCGCGGTCTTCGCGCCGGGGCTGGCGCCGTTCGACCCGGACAAGGTCACGCTCGCGCAGCGGCTGCTGCCCCCGGGCGCGCACCACTGGCTCGGCACCGACGCGCTCGGGCGTGACGTGGCATCCCGCGTCATCTACGGCACACAGGTCTCGCTGCTCGTGGCGATCGGCGCCGTCGTGGCGGGTGGCGTCGTCGGTATCGCGCTCGGCGTGCTCGCGGCCTGGCGCGGCGGCTGGCTCGGCGCGGTGATCATGCGCGTGGTCGACATCGTGCTGTCGGTTCCGTTCTTCCTGCTGGCGATCCTCGTGGTGGCGGTGCTCGGGCCGAGCCTGCTCAACGTGGTGGTGTGCCTGGCGCTCGTGCGCTGGCCGCGCTACGCCCGCGTCGCCCACTCCGCGACGCTGCAGGCCCGCGGCCGCGGGTTCGTCCGCGCGGCCACGGCGACGGGTGCGCCCGCGAGGTGGATCGTGCTGCGGCACGTGCTGCCCGAGGTGCTGCCGGTGTCCATTGTGGTCGCCACGCTGGAACTGGGGCTGATGGTGATCTACGAGGCCTCGCTGTCGTTCCTGGGCCTCGGCGTGCAGCCACCCACCGCGTCGTGGGGCTCGATCCTCTCCGACGGCCAGCAGTACATCGCGTCCGCGTGGTGGCTGGCGACTTTCCCGGGCATCGCGTTGTTCCTGCTCGTGCTGGCCGTGAACCTGCTGGGCGACGCGGCCCGCGACCGACTGGACCCGGCGAAACGCGCCGAGCTTCCGCGCCCGCGGCTCCTTCGACGGATGGCGAGGCAGACCGCATGATCCCCGACTACCGAGGCGAGTTCACCGGCAAGCGCGTGGTCATCACGGGCGCGGCCGGACTGATCGGCACGTGGACGGCCGAGGCGTTCCACGCCGAAGGCGCCGAGTTGGTGTTGTCCGACAACCGGCCCGAGCCGGTGCAGGAGTTGGCCGACCGGCTCGGCGCACATGCGGCGGTCGCCGACCTGACCACCGGCGCGGGTGTCGACGAGCTGATCGCGGCGATCGACGAGCGCTGGCCGACGGCCGACATCCTCGTCAACAACGCCGGCATCTACCCGCGTACGCCCGTGGCGACGACCGAGCGCGAGACGGTGGAGAGGATCTTCGCGATCAACGTGCTGGCGCCCTACCAGCTGGCGCGGCACGTGATCGCGACGATGACCGCCACCGGCACGCAGGGCTGCATCGTCAACCTGTCGTCCGGCGCGGCGAAACGCCCGACCCGCACCGGCGGCGTCTACTCCGCGAGCAAAGCGGCGCTGGAGATGCTCACCCGGTCGCTCGCCCTCGAAACGGGCGAGGCCGGGATCCGCGTCAACAGTGTCGGCCCCGGGTTCGCGCCCGGCAGTGAGGTCAGCAAACTGCCGGAGGAGCACGTCGCCAAGATGCGCCGGGCGATCCCGCTCGGGCGCACATCCGGGCCCGGCGACGCGCCGTCGGCGATCCTCTGGCTGTGCTCCAGCGCGGCGTCGTTCGTCACCGGCACCACGCTCGACGTCGACGGCGGCCGCACCGCCGGCGACTTCACCCCCTCCGGAGGCACGTCGTGACCTACCCCTGGCCCGGCGGCGCCCGCGCGGCCGTGTGCTTCACGCTCGACTTCGACGGCGAGTCACCGCACCTGTGGCGCACCCGCGAAAACCCGCCAGTCTCCGTGGGTGAGCTGGAGCAGCGGCGCTACGGGCCGCGGCGCGGGATCCACAACCTGCTGTCCATGATGGACAATCTGCACCTGCGCGCGACGGTCTTCGTCCCCGGCTGGATCGCCGACCGCTACCCGAAACAGGTGGCGGAGGTCCACGCCCGCGGGCACGAGCTGGCGCTGCACGGCTGGTGCCACGAAGCGCCGACGGGCCTGACCCGCGACGACCTGCTCCGCACGCTGGCCCGCGCGGCGGACACGCTCACCGCGATCACCGGCGAACGGCCGGTCGGCTACCGCTCCCCCAGCTGGGACATGACCACGGACGTCTTCGGAGTCCTGCACGAGCTCGGCCTGACCTACGACAGTTCGCTGATGGGCGACGACCGGCCCTACCTCGTCGACGGTCTCGTGGAGGTCCCCGTCGACTGGGCCACCGACGACGCGCCCTACTACCGCTACGTCGGCGGGGATCCCCGGCCGCCCACGACCACGCCCGAGGTGCTGGCCGGCTGGGCCGCCGAGATCGCGGCGGCGAAGAAGCTCGGCTCGCTGTGCATGATCACCGTCCATCCGTGGCTGTCGGGCCGTCCCGCCCGTGTAGCCACGCTGGAAGCGCTGCTCGCCTCCGTCGTCGCCGACGGCGAGCTGGCCACACCCACCGCCGGTGAACTCGCCACGCACCACCGCGAGCACGCCACCGGATACGAAGTCCCCCTCGAAGAGTTGGGCAGGCCCGGTCATGACTGAGCTGCTGGAAGTACAGGACCTGAAGGTCTCCTTCGGTGCCGGGCGTGAAGCCGTGCGCGGGGTCGACCTCACCGTCGGCCGCGGCGAAACCCTCGCCGTGGTCGGGGAATCCGGATGCGGCAAGAGCCTCACCGCGCTGTCGCTGCTCGGCCTCGAACCCACCGCCGCGCGGGTGACGGGGTCGGCGACGCTGGCCGGCACGGAGCTCATCGGCCGCGGCGAACGCGAGCTGCGGCGCCTGCGCGGCACCCGCGCGGCGATGATCTTCCAGGACCCGATGAGCTCGCTGAACCCGACCACCCGCATCGGCACGCAGATCGCCGAGGTGCTGGCCATCCACACGCCGATGCGGCGCTCGGCCCGGCTGCGCCACGCGGTGGAGCTCATGGAGTCCGTGGGCATCACCGACGCCGCGGCGCGGGCGCGGCAGATGCCGCACGAGCTGTCCGGCGGCATGCGCCAGCGCGTGATGATCTCGATCGCGCTGGCCGGCAGTCCCGAACTGCTCATCGCGGACGAGCCCACCACGGCGCTCGACGTGACCGTGCAGGCCCAGGTCCTCGCGCTGCTGCGGGAACGCACGCGGGACACGGCACTGCTGTTCATCACGCACGACATGGGCGTGGTCGCGGAGATCGCCGACCGCGTCGCGGTGATGTACGCGGGGAAGGTCGTGGAGACCGGCACCGTGCGCGAAGTCCTCGAAGCCCCGCGCCACCCCTACACCGCGGCGCTGCTGCGCTCGGTGCCCGATCCCGACCGCCCGGCGGCCGGGGAACTGCCCACCATCCCCGGGCAGGTCCCCGCCGTCGGCGCGGTGCTCGAAGGCTGCCCGTTCCGCCCGCGCTGCGAACACGCCGACGACCTGTGCCGCATCGCGCCCGTTCTCGAAGACGGGGTCGCCTGCTTCCACCCGCACACCGGATCCCGCATGGAGGTGGCGTGATGACGGATCTCGTCGTCGCGGAAGGACTCGTCAAGCGCTACCCGGTTCGCGGCGGCACGGTCGCGGCCGTCGACGGCGTCGGTCTGAGCATCGAACGCGGCACCACGCTGGCGCTCGTCGGCGAGTCCGGCTGCGGGAAGTCGACCACCGGGCGGCTGCTGCTCGCGCTGGAACGGCCCGACGAGGGCAGCGTCGAGGTCGCCGGGCAGGCCGTGCACTCGATCGGCAAGAAGCAGCTGCGCGAGCTGAGGCGCACGATGCAGCCGGTGTTCCAGGACCCGTACGACTCGCTCAACGGCCGCATGACCGTGGGCCAGATCGTCGCGGAACCCTTGCGCGTGCACCACTTCCGCGGTGACCTCGACGCGCGGGTGCGGGAGCTGCTCGAAGCCGTGACGCTCGCGCCGGAGCTCGCACAGCGGTATCCGCACGAGCTCTCGGGCGGGCAGCGCCAGCGCGTGGCGATCGCGCGGGCCATCGCGCTCGACCCGGAGTTCCTCGTGTGCGACGAGCCGGTGTCCGCTTTGGACGTTTCCGTGCAGGCACAGGTGGTGAACCTGTTGCGGCGCCTGCAGGACGAGCGCGGCATCACCTACCTGTTCATCAGCCACGACCTCGCACTGGTGCGCCACCTCGCCCACCGCGTGGCCGTGATGTACCTCGGCCGGATCGTGGAGGAGGGCGAGACCGAGGAGCTGTTCGCCGACCCGCGCCACCCGTACACGCAGCTGCTGCTCGCCGCCGCGCCCCGGCCACGCGTGCGTGACCACGACCGGCAGGAACCGGTGGAGCAGTTCGGCGAGGCCACGAGTGCGCTGGCGCGCTCGAGCGGCTGCTCGTTCGCCCCGCGCTGCCCGCTGGCCACGGACCGCTGCCGCACCGAGGATCCCGCGCTGCGGCCCCTCGCGGACACGCGCGCCGCGGCGTGCCACTACGCCGAGACCGCGCGGGTCGGGGCCGCATGATCACTCGCGACGAGTACGGAATTCCCTCGGTGGTGGCGGAAACCGAGGACCAGGCGTGGTTCGAGCTCGGCCTCGCCGCCGCCGAGGATCGGCTGTGGCAGCTGGAGTACGACCGCCGCCGCGCCCGCGGGCGCTGGGCCGAGGTCGTGGGCGAGCCGGCCGTGGCCGCCGACCGGCTCGCGCGCCGGCTGCGCCTCGCCGACGCCGCCGACCGCGACCTGGCGGCCATGGACGCCGCCACGCTCGCGACGTTCGAGCACTACGCGGCGGGCGTCAACGCCCACGTCGCCGAGCACGGCACGGGCGTCGAGCACGAACGCGGCGGCATCGGCTGGGAACCGTGGACGCCACGGGACTCGCTGCTGATGTTCAAGATCCGCCACGTGCTGATGGGCGTGTGGCAGTACAAGATCGCCCGCGCCGTGCTGCGCGCGACGGCCGGCGCCGAGGTGGCCGCGAAGCTGGACCCGCGGCCGTTGCCGGGCATGCGCGTGACGGTGCCGCCGCTGGGCCGGGTCGGCGAGGCCCGCGCGAAGCTGTTCGAGCAGGCGCGCGCCGACGTCGAGGCGGCGTCCGAGCACCTCGGGTTCCTGAGCGAGTCCGAGGGCGGGTCCAACGCGTGGGTGCTCGGCGGCAGCCGCACCGCGAGCGGGAAACCGTTGCTGGTCAACGACTCCCACCGCGCGCTCGACGTGCCGAACACCTACTGGCAGGCCCACGTGCGCTGCCCGGGGTTCACAGTGTCCGGGGCGACGTTCCCCGGGCTCCCGGGCTTCCCGCACTTCGGCCACAACGGCCGCGTCGGCTGGGCGATCACCAACGCCGCTGCCGACGCGCAGGACCTCTACGTGGAGCACTTCCGCGGTGAGCAGGTGCGCACGGCCGACGGCTGGGCGGACGCGTCCGTGCGCGACGAGGTCATCCACGTACGCGACGGCGAGGACCGCGTCGAACGCTGCTGGCTGACCCCGAACGGTCCCGTCGTGCACGGCGATCCGGCGAGCGGCGCGGCCCTGTCGCTGCGCTGGACGGCCACCGACGGCGCGTGCGAGCAGTTCGGCGTGCTGCGCCGGATGCTGCTCGCCCCCGACGTACCCACGCTGCTCGACGCTCAGGACGGCTGGGTCGACCCGGTCAACAACCTCCTGGCCGCCGACAACAACGGACCTGTCGGACACGTCGGCTACCTGCTGCGCGGGCAGCTCCCGGCGCGCGACAACCACGCCGCGACGCAGGTGCCGGTGCCCGGCTGGGAGTCGGCGCACCGCTGGCGCGGCCGCGTGCCGTTCGGCGAGATGCCGCGGACCGAGGACCCGCCGGAAGACCTCATCGTCACGTCGAACAACACGGTCACCGCCGCCACGCACCCGGTCATCTCCCACGCCGTCAACGATTCCTACCGCTCCGAGCGCATCCACGAGCTGGCCGCCGCGGCCGGCCCCGCGACCGCCGACGACATGCGCGCGTGGCAGGGCGACACGACGTCGGTCGCGGCCCGGCGCTGGGCAGAGCTGCTCGACGGGCGCGGCCGGTACGGTGCTTTTTCCGGAGACGCGGAGCTCGCCCGCGCCGTGATCGTGGCCGGGCGGGGCGACCTCGGGCCCGGCGAGGCCACGGGGCTCGTGCACGCGTGCTTCCGCCGCGAGATCGCCGCGCGCGTGCTGGACGCCGAGATCGGTGCGGACACGCGGGCGTGGCTGATGAAGTGCGGGCTGCCGGGCATGCCGGTGGTTCTGCGACGCTGGTTCGCGAGCCTGACCTGGCCGCGCGAGGGCGAGTGGCCCGCCGAGCGGCTCGGCGACGACCTGCTGGCCGACGCGCTCGCCGCGGCCTGGCGCCGCGTGGCGGAAACGGGCCCGCGGCCGTGGGGCGAGGTGCACCGGACCGCGGCGAAGCACCCACTGCACCCCGTCGTCGGCTCGGAGTTCGACCCGCCGGCCATCGGCATCGGCGGCGACAACGAGACGATCCAGAACGGCGCTTACGGCTGGACCCCTGGTGGGCGGTTCGACATCACCAACCTGTCGGTCTACCGCCAGGTGCTCGATCTGGCCGATCTCGACGCCTCCGGCTGGGTGATTCCGGGCGGAGCGTCCGGCTCGCCCGGTTCGCGGCACTATTCTGACCAGCTGACCTCGTGGCAGCACCACGAGCTCGTCCCGATGCACCCGCCCGGAACCACAGCAACCGCAGCCACGATCGAGGAGCCGCGACCCGGTGACTGACCAGCCCCCAGAACCGGCCAGCCTGGTCCGCACCGCGTACCGGGCGATCCGCGAGGCCGTGCTGGAGCGGCAGCTGCTGCCCGGCGAGCGGGTGACCGTGCGGCCGCTGACCGAGCGGCTCGGCATCTCGCCGACGCCGGTCAAGGCCGCGCTGGCGATCCTCGAACGCGAGGGGTTCCTCGTGGCTCGCCGGCACTCGGGGTACTTCGTCGCCGAGCTGACCGTCGCGGACATGCGCGACATCTACGAGCTGCGCTCCGCTGTCGACACGCTCGCCGCGCGGGACATCGCCCGCACGCAGCCGGCGGAGCTGCTCGCCCGGCTGGGCGAGCTCGTCGAGGGCCAGCAGGCGGCCCTGGCCTCCGGCGACGTGCCGCGCTACGCCGAGCTCGACCGCGAGTTCCACGGCCTGATCTGGCAGGGCTCGGCCAACCGCCGCCTGCTGGCCATCGCCGACCTGCTCGGCGCGCAGCTGCAGCTGGGCCAGAACGTGACGATCACCGTCGCGGGCCGCCCCGAGGCCAGCCTCGACGAGCACGGGGAGATCCTGGACGCGCTGCGCTCCGGCGACACGGCGGCCGCGGAACAGGCGACGCGCCGGCACGTCGCCCAGGTCATCCGGGCGTTGGAGTCGGCACTGCCGGAATGACAACTGCCGTCGTAACGACACACGGAGGTGGAGCACGTGGACTTCGGGCTGACCGAAGACCAGGAAGCACTGCGCCGCGGCGCCCGCGAGCTGGCGGCGAGGTTCCCCGACGAGTACTGGGCACGGTGTGACGCCGAGGGCACGTTCCCGTGGGACTTCTACACCGCGTTCGCCGACGCCGGGTGGCTCGGCATCGCGATTCCCGAGGAGTACGGCGGTGGCGGCCTCGGGATCTTCGAAGCCGCGCTGCTGCTGGAAGAAGTCGCCGCCTCGGGCGCCGGGATGAACGGGTGCAGCACCATGCACCTCACGATCTTCGGCCTCAACACCATCGTCAAACACGGCAGCGCCGCCCTGCGCGAGGAAATCCTCCCCCGCGCCGCCGACGGCTCGCTGCACGTCTGCTTCGGCGTGACCGAACCCGACGCCGGCACCGACACCACGCGCATCCGCACCTTCGCCCGCCGCGACGGCGACGGTTACGTGATCAACGGCCGCAAGGTCTGGATCACCAAGGCCGGCCAGTCGCAGAAGATGGTGCTCATCGCGCGCACCACCCCGCTCGAGGACGTCGAGCGGCCCACCGACGGCATGTCATTGTTCCTCGTGGACGTCGATCCGGATGCGATCACGCTGAACGCGATCCCGAAGATGGGCCGCAACGCCGTCAGCTCCTACGAGGTCGCGATCGACGACCTGCGCGTGCCCGCGTCGGCCCGCATCGGCGAGGAAGGCCAGGGCTTCCGCTACCTGCTCGACGGTCTGAACCCCGAACGCATCCTGCTCGCCCACGAAGCCCTCGGCCTCGGCCGCGCCGCCGTGGACCGCGCCGTGACCTACGCGCGCGAGCGCGTCGTGTTCGACCGGCCGATCGGGCAGAACCAGGGCATCGCGTTCCCGCTCGCCGAAGCCCAGACGCGCCTCGACGCCGCCGCGCTCATGGCCCGCAACGCCGCCTGGCGCTACGACCAGGGCCTCTCCTGCGGGCGCGAGGCCAACATGGCCAAGTGGCTCTGCGCCGACGCCGGCTTCCAGGCCGCCGACCGCGCGATGCAGACCCTCGGCGGCATGGGCTACGCGAAGGAGTACCACGTCGAGCGTTACTTCCGCGAAGCCCGCCTGCTGCGCATCGCGCCGGTGAGCCAGGAGATGGTGCTGAACTACGTCTCCACGCACGTGCTGGGGCTGCCCAAGTCGTACTGAGACCGGCACGCCGAAGCGGTCCCACCCGGGGGATGCCGGGTGGGACCGCTTCGGCTTTCCGGGCCGCGCCTAGATCTTCGGCAAGGCCACGTCGTTCACCGTGGCCGTGCCCGCCATCACCTTCACCTGCCGGAACTGCGGCTGGTACCCGTTGGCGGCGACGGTGACCATCAGCGGGTTGTAACCCTTGTCCAGCCACAGCCGGTAGTGGCCCTGCGCGTCGGTCTTGAGGGTGTACGAGACCTGGCCGCACACTCCATTGTGGACCATCGTGCAGACCTGCACCGTGGCGTCGGACACCGGGGCGCCCGACGCGGCGTCGGTGACCGTGCCCGAAAGCTCACCCCAGGCCTTGGGGGCCGCGGCCTGCAGCGTGACGGGCAGAGCCGCCACCGCGTAGGGCGAGTCGGTGTCGAGCGCGATCGTCGCCGTGTACTTGCCGGGCTGCGTGACCTTGCCGGAGTCGACGGTCACCGCGACGTTCGCGGTGGCGCCGGGTGCGAGGTCCAGCTCGGTGCTGCCTTCGGAGAGCCAGCCGGCGTCGTCGTCACCGCACTGGTCGTAGCCCGGCAGCATCGCCGTGGTGCGCAGCGCCGGCACGAACGAACCGACCTGGTAGAGCGCGCACGCCCCGCGCCCGCCGCCGTAGTACTCCTGCGGCAGGTCCGGCAGCGACGACCACTTGTCGCTCACCGGGTCGTATTCGATGGTGTGCGCGGTTTCGCCGGCCTGCGAGACGACCGTGCCGGTCCCGGTCTCACCACCGGCGAGCTGCAGGCGACCGTTCGCCCCGCTGTAAGCCATCTGCGAGACCTCGTACGGCGCGTCGGCCACCTTCGTCCACGCGGTGGTACCCGGCTTGAACACATAGGTCGACTTGATGTTCGTGACGCCACCGAGGTATCCGCCGGCGCACACGAGCTCAGCGTGGATACCGGCGCAGGCCGCGTCGCTCTCGGCCTCCGGGTAGTCGGGCAGCGCCGACCAGGTGTTGTGCCCCGGGTCGTAGACGAACGCCGACTTCACCGGGTCCTTGCCGCACACGCTCGCGCAGCCGCCGACCACGTACAGCTTGCCGCCCAGGGTGGCGGCGGTGCTGCCGTAGAGCTTGGCCGGCAGGTCCGCCAGCCGCGACCACGTGTTCGTCTGCGGGTGGTAGGCGTACGTCGTGGACAGGACGCCGGGCATCCCGGCTCCGCCGACGACGTACAGCGAACCGTTCAGGAACGCCGCCGCACCACGCATCACCGGCTCCGGCATGTCCGCGATCGGCGACCACGCGGCGGTGACCGGGTCGTACACGTAGCTGCGGGCCGAGGGCGAGAGCATGTGCATGGGCATGCCGCCCGCGCTGTAGATCTTGCCCTGGTAACCGCCGAGCGCGCTTTCGTAGGTGAACTCCGGGACGTCCGCCAGCGGCTGCCAGCCGGCCGCCGCCGACGGGTCGACCCCGGTGAATCCGGTGACGTGCTCGCCGAGCGACACGTGCACCGGTGCCGTGCCGGTGTTGGTGAGCTTCACCGTCTGGTTCGCGACCTGGCCCATCGTCTTGCTCACGGCCAGCGCGGTCGAACCGACCGCCAGCTGCCCGGCCTTGAGCTTGACGTCCAGGCGGGCCACGGAGTTCAGGCCGGTTGTCGTCGACAGCGCCGGTGACGAGTACCGCGGCAGGCTCGCCGTGTACTGGTGCGTACCGGTGGTGTCGAACAGCTCGTAGAAACCGTCGGGCAGAGCCGCGTCGTCGGGCGTCGGGGTGCTCACGGCCGAGCGGGCCGTGGCGGAGTCCGCCACCGTCACGTCGTCGCGCGCCTCGCCGGTGTTGGCGTCGGTGACGACCCCGGCGACCAGGCCACCCTCGGTCGGGGTGCACGAACCGACCACGACGTCGTCGAGCTCCGCGAGCGAGTTGCCGGCACCGCTGAAGTGGAACCGCACGCGCACCTTGTCCTTGCCCGCGGCCTGCGGCAGCGGGATCGACACCTGGCTCTGCAGGAGATCCGCCGTGTGGTGCGCCAGCGTGGTCCAGGTGGCACCGTCGTCGAGGGACAGGTCGGTGTCGAACACGCTGTCCCCGTCCGGCACGTACAGCCCGCCGAACGACAGCGCGGGAGCGAGGTCACCACTCAGGTCGAGCACCGGTGACACGAACTCGGTGTCCTCCGCCTTGCCGTCGCGGGTGATCGGGCTGGCGATGGCGTAGTTCCCGGTGCCGATGAAGTTGAACAGCTCGATGCCGTTGTCGAACGACCAGCCGGGCGACGCGGTGTCGGTGATCGTCCAGCCGTCCTTCGGCGTGGTGCCGAGCCAGCCTTCGAAGTTCGTCAGCGCGGCGTGGCCGTAGCCGAGCGCGCTGCACGCCTGCTGATCGGCGGTGGCGGTGAAGTTCTGCCGCACGCTCGAATCGTTGACACTCACCTGCCGGTCGATCGGCGCGTACCCGGGCTGCACGGCCGAGATGTGCACCTGGTAGTCACCACCCTGCGGCAGGTCGACGCTGTAGTGCCCGGAGAACGGGTCGGTGAAGATCGCGCCGCCGGGGTAACCGTCCACGGTGATCTTCGCGTACAGCGGCCAGCCGTGGCCCGAGCCGTCGGTGACCGTGCCGGACACCGTCTGCGTGGCGATCTTCGTGACGGCGTAGTCGGAGGTGGTGGCCTGACCGTCCACGATGGACAGCTCGCCGCTGCCGTTCTCGTAGCCGAAGCGGGTGACCGCGATCCGGTAGGAGTCGGCGGCGACGGCGAGGTGATAGGCACCCTGGGCGTCGGTCGTGGCGTGGTAGACGTTGCCGGTGCCCTTGCCGGTGGCGGTCACGGTGGCGCCGGCGATCGGCGTGCCCGCGGTGTCGCGGACGTGCCCGGCGACCGTCCCTTGTGGAGTGTAGGCGAGCGTCGCGACGCCGTGGGGTGAGCCGAGGCCGGTGGGGCCGTCCCAGCCCGGGCCGGCGGTGCACAGCACCCCGCCGCACGAGCCGTTGGTGCCCTCGGTGACGTCGTAGAGGTCGTTGCCGTGGTTGAAGTAGGCGTAGGTCGCGGGGTTCGTGCCCGGACGCGGGTCGCCGGCGAGGGCGAACATCGAGGCGATCAGCGGCGACGACAGGCTCGTGCCGCCCACCTGACCCCAGCCGCCGGACTTGCCGGAGTCGTAGATCGCGAAGCCGCTCGCCGGGTCGGCGATGGCGGAGACGTCGGCGATGGCGCGGTTCGCGCAGCCGGTGGCGAGCTCCTGCTGGTACTCGGGCTTCGGCTCGTACGGGGAGCAGCCGGAGCCGGCGTCGGACCAGGCCTGCTCGCTCCAGCCGCGCGGGTTCGCCGGGTCGCGGTAGA
Source organism: Amycolatopsis sp. NPDC051373 (assembly GCF_040689465.1). Lineage (NCBI taxonomy): Bacteria > Bacillati > Actinomycetota > Actinomycetes > Pseudonocardiales > Pseudonocardiaceae > Amycolatopsis > Amycolatopsis sp. NPDC051373. The sequence continues at coordinate 29,092 of NZ_JBFBAE010000007.1, forward strand.
GGTTCGTGCCGCCGGCGGCGACGACGTTCGGGTTGGCGGCGGGCCAGTCCTGCAGGCCGTAGGCGTGGTCGCCGGTCGAGGCGACCATCGCGACGCCGGGCACGGTGTAGTGCGAGTCGAGCGTGCCCTCTTCGGGGTCTTCACCGTCGATGCCGTAGGAGTTCGAGACGAACTTCGCGCCCAGGCGCACGGCGGTGTCCACGCCGACCACGATGTCGTAGGGGCTGGTGGAAGCGCCCTCGACGAGCAGGATGTGGCACGCGGGGCACGCGGCCGAGACGGCGTCGAGGTCGAGCGCGGTCTCCTGCGCCCAGCCGTCGTCGTCGGCCGGGTAGTTCACGCCGCCGTTCTGATCGACCTTGCGGAAGCAGCCGTTGTCCGTGGTGCACGGCGGGAGGCCGTACTGCGCGCGGTACACGGCGAGGTCGGCCTCGGCGTGGGAGTCGCCGAGCGCGTCGATGATGGCGACGGTCTTGCCCGCGCCGCCGTCGGGGAGGTCGTAGGCGGCCTTGATGTCGGCCGGGCCGAGCGAGTCCGGCAGCGGACCGGCGTTGCTGGTCAGCGGGCGCAGGTCCTTGCCCGCCTTGAACAGCGAGTTGCACGTGACGGTGTGCGGCTTCGGCTTGGCGGGGTTGCAGCCGGTCGGGGCGTAGAGCGCCTTGGGTGCGTTCGCGGCGGTCTTGCCGGTGGCCGTCCGGGTGGCCTTGTCGGCGGCGACGGGCTTCGCGTCGCCGGAGGTGTTGGCCGCGTCGAGCACGGCCTGCCCGGCGGTGGCGAGTGCGTTCGCGGACGGTTGTGGTTGTGCCGCGCGGGGTTGGGTCGTGCCGGCTTCGGTGGTGCCGACGACCAGCGCCAGGCCGGCCAGCACCGGGAGAATGAGCGCCAGCAGGCGCCCCCGGGGGACTCTCAAGGGATAACCTTTCCGTTCGCCCGGGCAGTCACAGGGGTTCGTACCCCGCGGGCAGGTCGCGCCCGGCTTCGTCGACTGCCCGGTCGGACCGATCGCCGGGCGCCGGTGCGGCGTCGGCGGGATCCGCGGTGGTGGGGTGGGGATCCGTTCCCGCGTCGGGCCGGGGTATCGCGGTGCCGTCCACCGGACGGTCATCGCCGGGTCTCGTCGCGTTCACCGGCGAAGTATCGGGGCGCGCACGCTCCGTTCGCGATTGGGCGGATGACCTAATCTCCGGCCCGCGCCGGCTTAGTCCACGGCTCCGGATCGGCCGGTCCGCCACTTGGTTCAGTCCGCCGCGGCCATAAGGCTCCCCGCGACAACGCGCTCCCGGCGACCACCACACGCGACGTGAACCAGGGCGAGTTCACCAGCGGCGCCACAGCGCCGTCGTCGGCGGTCAGCCCCTGTGATCGAAGCTGGTTCAGTCCGCCGTCGCCGGGGTGATGCCGGCCTGGGTGGCGCTCACCGCGAGCGCGGTGCGGGAGGACACGCGGTGTTTGCGCATCGCGGAGTTCAGCTGGGCCGCCACGGTTTTCGGGGAGCGGGACAGGACCTGGGCGATCTCCGGGTTGGTGAGGCCCGTCAGCAGGAGCCGCACGACTTCCAGCTCGCGAGGGGACAGCTGGTCGCCGTAGCCGCGGCGGCCGCCGCGCCACACGGCGGTGCCGGGGAGGTGTGAGCGGACGCGAGAGGCGGCGGCAGAGGCGCCCAAGGCGACGCAGTCCGTGAGCACCTTTTCCAGCTGTTCCAACGCAGGAGCGCTCGAACCGCCGGCCAGCAGGCACAGCGCTGCACGTTCGCGGGCGAGCAGGGCGTCGTACGGTCGCGGCAAGGCCGCCCATGCGGCGGCGGCATCGGCCCACTCCCGCGCGGCGCCGGCGTGGTCGCCCGCGGCCTCGGTGAGCAGTGCCCGGCACCAGTGCGCCGCGCCCGTCGCGCCGGGGTGGCCGGCGGCGAACTCGGCGGTGAGGGCCGAGGCCTCGGTGACCCGGCCGGCGGCCAGCAGCGCTTCCACCCGCACCGGCGCCAGTTCGTCCGCCCACAGCCAGATCTGCTTGCGCGCCACCACGGCCATCGGTTCCTCGGTGACCGCCAGCGCCGGCTCCGGGCGTCCGGCCGCGAGGTGCAACCGGGCCAGCGCCGCGGCCGGTTCGAGCGGCATGTCGACAATCCCGCGTTGCCGGGCGGCGTCGAGCACCAGCGTCAGCTTGCGTTCGACCTCCGCCTCGCTGCCGGGCTCGGTGGCGGACTGCAGCAGCGCGCCCACCAACGTCGTGTCCAGCTGGATCAGCGGTTCCTCAGCGAGATCCGCGAACTCGGCGACGCGCGAAGCCAGCCCCTGCCACGAACCGGTCAGCCAGTCGAGGCGGATCAGCGTCGCGAGCCCCATGTCGCGCAACCGCTGCAACCCCTGCCGCTCCGCCAGCTCGACGGACCGGGTCAGTTTGGCGCGCGCGTCGGCGTAACGGCCCCACTGCAGAGCGGCGTCGCCGTAGTTGAGCAGGCCGCGGGTGATCTGCAGCGGGTCGTGGGCGTCGTCCGCGGGCAGGGTGTTCGCGACCGTCCAGCCGGCTTCGTCGCCCATCTCGAGCAACGCCGTCGCGCGATCGACGGTGAACGACAGCCGCTCGTCCTCCGGCACGGCCGAGCGCACGACAGCGTCGGCGCGGTCCAGCCACTCGCGGTGCGCCAGCGCGGGCCACGACGCCCCGGCGGGCCGGCCGAGGACGGACATCGCCTGCGCGACGGCGACCGGATTGTCCGCCAGATCGGGGATCGCGCGTGCCAGCTCGGCGGCGCCTTCGGCGTAGTCGCCGGCGTGCATCAGCAACCGGCCCAGCTGGCTGCGGATCTCCGCGGTCTCGCGCCGGTCGAGCACGGCGCTGTCGAGCACCCCGCGCACCGTCCGCACGAGGTCGACCCGCCCGAGGTAGCCGGTGAACGCGAACAGCGGCGTCTTGCGCGAAAGCCTGGCCACGGCCGTCGGCGGCAGGGCGGGCGAGGCAAGCAGGCCGTGGAGGAAGGACACGGCCGTGTGGTGGTCGCCGGACGCGAGCGCGAGATCCGCCGCGCGTTCCGCGTACTCGCACCACTTCTCCGTCTCGCCGGCCTCACGGAAGTGGTGCGCGAGCACGGCGACCGGCGCGGGGTCCCAAGCCGACAGCGCCTTGCCCGAACGCCGGTGCAGCTCGCGGCGTTCGCGCCCGCCTATGCCGTCGTACACGGCCATCGCGGCCAGCAGGTGCCGGAAGCCGAGCCGCCCGCGTTCGTCCTCGACGAGCAGACCGCTGCGCGCGGCCTCGTCGATCGCCGTGCCCGCGCGTTCGGCCGGCAGCCCGCAGACCTCGACGACGTCAGGTTCGGCCGCGGGGGTCGCGAGCACCGCGCACGCCCGCAGCACCGCCTGGGCGTCGGGCGTGAGCCGCACGAGCCGTTCGGCCAGCGCGTCGCGGATCGTCGGCGGTACGGCGATGTCGGTGAGCGAACGCCGGATCCACTCACCGCCCTGGCGGATGAGGTCAGCGCGGTCGCGCAGCAGCCGGACGGATTCCTCGAGCGCGAACGGGATCCCGTCGGTGTGCCGGTGCAGGAACCGCGCGAACGGCTCCGACACGCGCTCGTCGCCCAGCATCGACGACACCAACTGCGCGGTCTGGGCCACGTCGAGCGCGCCGAGGGTGATGCGCGGGTAACGCGAGGACAGCCGCAGCAGCAGGCTGTCGTCGCCGACCTCGTCGGGCCGGTAGGTGAGCACGAGTCCCGGCCGCTGCTGCCGGGCGGCGAGGAACAGCAGGAACTCCAGCGTGGTCTCGTCGGCCCAGTGCACGTCTTCGACCACGAGCACGTCGACGTCGATGCGGTCGAGCAGCTCGGCCAGCGCGCGCAGCAGCCGGTGCCGGGCCGCGCCCGCGTCGGCCAGCGCCTCCGGCGCCGGCGGCAGGTCCCACTCCGGGAACAACGGCCGCAGCGTGCCGGCCAGCGGGCTCAGCTCCAGGCCGGCGACGCCGGGGCGCGCCTGGCGCAACGCGTCGACGATCGGGCCGAGCGTGAGCGCCTCCCGCAGCGGCGGGCAGCGCGCGACGAGCACACCGGGCTCCTGCGGCAGCTCCCGCACGAGCCGGCTCTTGCCGATGCCCGCCTCGCCCGAGACCAGCACCACCCCCGGCGGCGACGCGAGCGCCGCGGCGAGGCGGGTGAGCTCGTCGTCGCGGCCGATGAGCCGGGGCGTGCCGACCGCGGGGAGGTCACGCCCGTCCGCTGCCACGCGTACCCCGCTCGCCTCGCCGATCACCGCTGGATTCTCGGCACGTCGGCCCCGCGCGGGCAAGCGATCCGGACCGTGATTCACACTGCTGTCACACGTTTCCGACAAAAATCGACACGCCACGAGCAAGTGGCCCAACGCCCTCGGCCGATCGGCGCAACCGTCGGAGTGGACCTGCGTGCCGGGCCCGTACCTGGGTTCGACGAAGGCCGAGAACCAACCGGGTGCGACCTAGATAGCGAACAAGTTCGGCGATGTATGGCCAACGCGCGGATTCTAGATTTTCGCGACGGGCAGGCCCATCGCAGCGCACGTTGTCGCGTCACCGGGGAACACACCGACCGCGCCGACCGCCGCCTGGTCGATGTTGACGGCCGCGGACGTCAGGACGCACGCGACGAGCGGAGGAACGACCCGGGGCAGCCCGGGCTTCTGCCACTGGTAGTAGTCGTTGGCCCAAGCGGTGGTGCAGAGCGAGATGATGTGGGCCGCGGTGTCACCGCGGCCGTTGGCGCTGTTGCCGCTGATGCCGACGGCGACGTGCTGACCGTCCGCGCTGCTGGTGATGTCCGCGTTCTGGTAGCAGTAGGCGATCTCGCGTTCGGTCGGCGCCGCGGTGGTGACCTGCCCGCCGGCGGCCGGGGTCACCGTCTGCGGGGTTCCGCTGGTGAACAGCGCCGCCCCGCCGAGTCCGACGAGGACCACCGCGGCGGCAGTGCCTGCCAGAGCCAGCTTGGTGCGTCGCCGCACGGCTCGTGCCCCCTGGGCCTCGATCGCCTCGAAGTCCAGCGGCACCGGCGGCCGGCGGGAGCCCAAGGCTCGCTCGAGCAGCTCCCGTTCTGTCGTCATGGCAGAACCCTTTCGGTCGGGTTGAGCGTGGTCGAGTCGTCCGACAGCAGCGTCCGCAGCGCGGCCAGGGCGCGCGCGGACTGGGACTTCACCGTGCCTTCGCTGATCCGCAGCGTCGCCGCGGTCTCGGCGATCGAGAGGTCGCAGTAGAAGCGCAACGCCAGCACGGCACGCTGCCGTGGCCCCAACGTGCGGAGCGCGGCGCGGACATCAGCGCCGTCCTCGGGGGCCGCGGCGCGCTGCGTGCGTTCGGGGGGCTTCGTCAGCACTTCGCTGCGGCGGTGCGGCCGGCGGGAGGCGTCGATCGCCAACCGGGCCATGACCTTGCGCGCGTAGGCCTCGATTCCCGCGGGATCCAGCCGGTGCCAGCGCTTGTACAGCCGCAGCAACGTCACCTGCACGATGTCCTCGGCCAGGGCCCAGTCCCCGCACATCAGGAACGACACCCGGCACCACACCGGCGCGCGGTCCCTCGCCACGTCCGTGAAGCTCTTCCGATCCGCCACGTCACCACCCCTCGTCGACCACCCCATACGACGCGGAGACCGCGCGAGGTTGCATGGCTAGCCGAAATCTTTCCGGCGCGCGGCTGCCAGGCCTGCCTTGGCCAGGTCCTCCAGCGCCGCACATCGCTCTCGTCGGAACGGACGAGGTGCTCCTGTTCGCCGCGAAGCAGCCGGCGTGCGCGGGGTGTGACTGCGTGCTGCGGCGGGGTCGCCGGTGTTGGTGCCCGAGCGGGACAGCGGCAGGGCTGGGCCGCGCAGGATCACGCGTCAGAGTCGTGGATGCGGTTTTGTGGTCCTGCGGAGTGCCCCGTCAGGACGACGGCGCGATCTCCGCCGAGTCACTCAGCCGCAGCTTGCGCCGGGCCCGTTGGAAGAACGTGGTATGACCCAGCCGCACGACCCGGGCCGCGCTCGGGCGGGCGCACAGCTCGATGCGCTCCCCCGGCTCCACGTAGCCCTCCACGATCCCGTCGACCTCCACCGCCAGCCGGCCGCTGCCCGGCAGCAGCTCGAGCGCCAGCGTGTCGTGGACGGAGAGCACCACGCCGCGGCCGTACGCGGAGTGCGGGGCGGCCGGCGTGACCAGCAGCGCCTCCACGGCGGGGCTCGTGATCGGGCCGCCGGCGGAGAAGCTGTAGGCCGTGGAGCCGGTCGGCGTCGCGACGATGACCGCGTCGGCCGCGTAGCTCACGAACTGCTCCTCGTTCACGCGCACCGCGACCAGCGCCCCGCCGTCGCCGGGCACGCGGACCACGGCGACGTCGTTGAACGCCGTCACGGTCCGGCCGCCGATCACCGCGTCGACCGCCAGGCGCGGCTCGACGGTGAACTCGCGCGCGTCGATCATCGACAACGCGCCGGGCAGGTCGGGCACGTCGACCTCCGCCAGGAAGCCGAGCTTGCCGAGGTTCACGCCCAGCACGGGGGCGCGCTGCCCGTCGGCCAGGCGCATGGCGCGCAGCATGGTGCCGTCGCCGCCGAGGCTCACCAGCAGGTCGGACTGGGTGGCGAGCTCTTCCGCCGACACCCCCACCGCCTTGCAGTCCAGGCGCACGATCTCTTCGGCGATGCCGAGGATCTTGATCCCGCGGTTCGCGGCCCACGCGAGGACGGCCTCGACCGCCGGGGCGGAGTCCCGCTTCGGGTGCAGTACCAGTCCGGCCGAGTGCACGTCAGCGCCCTGCCGGTTCGAAACGCACTACCGGTTCGAACAACGCTGCCGGTTCGAAGAGCGCTGCCGATTCGAAGAGCGCTGCCGGTCCGGGGCGCACTGGCTGTACGAGAAGCATGGGCCAAGTCTGCCCGGATCCGACGCCTTTGGCGAGCCCCGCCTAAGCTGGGCGTTCGTGATCGAGAGTGCGCGCGGCGCGGCCGCCAACTGGGCGGGGAACCTCACCTACGGCGCCCGCGAGGTGCTGACCCCGCGGACGCTCGACGAGGCCCGCGAGCTGGTCGCCTCCGCGGAGCGGATCAAGGCGCTCGGCAGCCGGCACAGCTTCAACGACGTGGCCGACAGCCCCGGTGGCGTGCAGCTGGATCTTTCGGGGATCTCGGGTTCACCGTCGCTGGACACTCGCGCTGCCACCGTGACCGTCGGGGGTTCGGTCCGCTACGGCGACCTCGTGGCCCGGCTCGACGAAGCCGGCTTCGCGCTGGAGAACCTCGCGTCGCTGCCGCACATCACCGTGGCCGGCAGCGTCGCCACCGGCACCCACGGCTCGGGCGAACGCCACCCCGGCTTGGCCGCGGCCGTCTCCGCGGTGGACCTGCTGACCGCCGACGGCTCGCTGCTGACCTTCACCCGGGGCGACGCCGACTTCGCCGGTGTCGTCGTCGGCCTCGGAGCTCTCGGCGTGGTGACCCGGCTGACGCTCGACCTGATCCCGTCGTTCACCGTGCGCCAGGACGTGTTCGACAACCTGCCGTGGTCCGCTGCCGTCGAGCACTTCGACGAGATCCAGGCGGCGGGCTACAGCGTCAGCCTGTTCACGAACTGGGCCCGCGACGTCGTCGACCAGGTCTGGCTGAAAAGCCGCACCCCGACCGAGTTTCCGGCTTCGCCGCCCGCCGCTGTCCCGCCTTCACTGTTCGGCGCCGTCCCCGCCGACGGTCCCCGCCATCCTGCCCACGCGGCCGGCGTGCCGGCCGGCAACACCACCGCCCAGCTCGGCGCCCCCGGCCCCTGGTATGACCGCCTCCCCCACTTCCGCCTCGGCTTCACCCCGAGCGTCGGCGCCGAACTCCAGACCGAGTACTTCGTGCCCCGCGCCGCCGCCCCCGCCGCCTTCGAAGCCCTGCGCGGCATCGGCCACCTCATCGCCCCACTGCTCCTGGTGTCCGAAATCCGCACCATCGCCGCCGACGACCTCTGGCTCAGCCCCTCGTCGGGCCGCGACAGCGTGGCGATCCACTTCACCTGGCTCCCCCGCCCACCCGAGGTCGAGACCCTTCTGCCGACCATCGAGTCCACCCTCGCCCCCTTCGCCCCCCGCCCCCACTGGGGCAAACTCTTCCACGGCGAGGCACTCGACCTGGCCTACCCGCGGTCGGCCGACTTCCGCTCCCTGGCGACCCGGCTGGACCCCGGGGGAAAGTTCCGCAACCCGTTCCTGGACCGGCACGTCTTCGGCAGCTGATCGCGCCGCACCGCTCACCACGCAGGGGCGAGCTTTCGCGCGCCACGAGTTCCGCTGATCACAGTCGACAGCCTCAACAGCAGGCGTATGCAACTATTGCCAGCGACGGTAGTTGTCCACGCTTCAGGAGGAAGTCCCATGCCGCTCGCCCTGCTCGCGCTGGCCATCGGCGCGTTCGGCATCGGCACGACGGAGTTCGTGATCGCCGGGTTGCTGCCCGAGGTGGCGGCCGATTTCGGGGTGTCCATCCCGGCCGCGGGGTGGCTGATCACCGGGTACGCGCTGGGGGTGGCGGCCGGTGCGTTGCCGATGACGGCGCTCGGCACCAGGATGCGGCGCAAGCACCTGCTGCTCCTGCTGATGGGGGTGTTCATCGTCGGCAACGCGTTGTCGGCGCTGGCGCCGAGCTACGGGGCGCTGCTGGCCGGCCGGATCGTCGCGGCGTTGACGCACGGGGCGTTTTTCGGGGTCGGCGCGGTGGTGGCCGCGGACCTGGTCAAGCCGGAGAAGAAGGCCAGCGCCATCGCGCTCATGTTCACCGGGCTGACGCTGGCCAATGTGCTCGGCGTGCCGCTGGGCACGTTCATCGGGCAGGGCCTGGGGTGGCGAGCGACGTTCTGGGTGGTCGCGGGGCTGGGCATGCTCGGGCTGGCCGGCGTCGCGGCGCTCGTGCCGGACACCCCGAGGCCCGAGAACACGAGCATCAAGACGGAGTTCGCCGTGTTCCGCCACGCGCGGGTGTGGCTGGCGGTCGGCACGACGATCCTGGGCTTCGGCGGCGTGTTCGCGAGCTTCACCTACATCGCGCCGATGATGACCGAGGTCGCCGCCCTGCCGAGCAGCGCGGTGAGCTGGCTGCTGGTGCTGTTCGGCGTCGGGCTGGTGCTCGGCAACCTCGTCGGCGGCAAGTTCGCCGATCGCGCGCTGATGCCGACGCTGTACACGGTTCTGATCGCGCTGGCGGTGGTGCTCGCGGTGTTCGCCTTCACCGCTCACGCGGCCGTGCCCGCGATCGTCACGCTGTTCCTGCTGGGCGGCTTCGGCTTCGCCACCGTGCCGCCGTTGCAGATGCGGATGCTGGCCAGCGCGGAGGCGGCACCCACGGTCGCCAGTGCCGTGAACATCGGCGCGTTCAACCTCGGCAACGCGCTGGCCGCCTGGCTCGGCGGCGTCGTCATCGCCGCGGGCTACGGCTACGCGTCGACCAACTGGGTCGGCGCCGCCATGACGGTGGCCGCCCTCGCGCTGGCCGTCGTGTCAGGCCGGCTGGATCGCGCGAAAACACCAATGCCAGTGCACTGACCACAGTGGACACCGCGGGCCCGGCGCACTCGCCGGGCCTGCGGCACCCAGGTCACACCAGCTTGCGCAACCGCGGCAGGATCTCCGTGCCGTAGGCCTTCAGGAACCGCTCCTGGTCCGGCCCGGGGGCGTGGAACACCAGGTGCGTGAAGCCCAGGTCGAGGTACCGCTTGATCGCCGCCACGTGCTCGTCCGGGTCGGACGACACGATGAACCGGCTCGCGGCCCGCTCGATCGGCAGCGCGTCGGCCAGCCGCTGCATCTCGACCGGGTCCTCGACACCCGTCTTCTCCTCCGGCTTCAACGCCAGCGCGCCCCAGAACCGCGTGTCCTGCAACGCGCGGTCGGCATCGGCGTCGAACGAGACCTTGACCTCGATCATCATGTCCACGTCGCCGACCGCCCGGCCCGACTGCTCCACGCCCTCGCGCACGGCGGGCAGCAACGTGTCCGTGTACAGCGACGGCGCCTTGCCACTCGTGGTGATGAACCCGTCACCCCGCCGGCCCGCGAGCCGCGTGGCCGCCGGGCCGGAGCCCGCGATGTAGAGCGGCACCGGCACCTCCGGCCGGTCGTACACCGTGGCCTTCTCCGTGCGGTAGTGCGCACCTTCGAAGTCCACGCGCTCCTCCGTCCACAGGCGGCGGATGAGCTCGATCGCCTCCTTCAACCGCGCGAACCGCACCTTCGGCTCCGGCCACTCGATGCCGAGCGGGGCCTCGTTCATCGACTCGCCCGACCCGATGCCCAGCACCACGCGGCCCGGGAACAGGCACCCGAGCGTGGCGAACGCCTGCGCCACCACCGCCGGGTGGTAGCGGAACGTCGGCGTCAGCACGCTCGTGCCGAGCACCACCCGCTGCGTCGCCGAACCGAGCGCGCCAAGCCACGGCAGCGCGGCCGGCGCGTGGCCGCCGTCGTGGCGCCACGGCTGCAGGTGGTCGCTCACGAACACCGAGTCGAACCCGTTCTCCTCGGCCAGCACGCCGTAGCGCAGCAGCTCCGCCGGCGCGAACTGCTCCGCCGACGCCTTGTACCCGAACCTCACCACTGGACTCGTCCCTTCTCAGACGCCCGCGTTCACCTTGCCGATGACCTCCGACCCGAGCAGCTCGATCTGATCGAACCACCGATCGAACTTGAACCGGAAGTCGAACACCAGGTGCTCCACTCCCGTCGCGGCAAAGCGGTCGATCTCCTCCAGAGCATCCTCCGGTGTCCCGACGATGAGCTGCCCTGAGAGATCCTTCACGGTCTCGAATGTGCCCGACGGCGGCTTCACCGCGAACTTCGCCTTGTTCGCCCAGGCCAGCAGGCCCGGCACGTTCACGTGCTTCACCGCCTCCTCGTACGTGCGCTCGATCGACGTGGGCGGGATCACGGCCACGGTCGGCATCGTGCGCCCGGCCTGGTCCGAGAGCTCCCGCATGGTCGTCACGCGCTTGTCCAGCGTCGCCATCGAGATCCGGCCCGGCATCCAGCCGTCGCAGAACTCGACCGCGAGCCGGGCCGAACGAGGGGTGGCACCGCAGTACCAGAACGGTACCCGCCCACCCAGCGGCTTCGGTTCGATCGTGATGTCGCTGAACGAGAAGTTCGCGTCCGAGTAGGTCACGTCGTTCTCGGTGAACACGCGCTTGAAAATCTCGGCGTTGGAGCGCACGAGCTCCACGCGGTCGCGCTCGCCCCACTCGATGGCCTCGAACTCGTGGTCGAATGTGCCGGCGCCGAACCCGAGGATCACGCGCGGGCCGAACAGCTGGGTCATCGTGCCCGTCATCAGGGCCGTGACCAGCGGGTGCCGGAACGGGATCAGCGAACCCGTGCCCAGCTCGATGCGCTCGGTCACGGCGCCGATGGCCGTGAGCGTGGTGAGCGCGTCGTAGAACGTGCGGTTGGGTTTCTCCATCTCGCCGTGCGGCTCGAACACCAGGTGGTCACGCACCCAGACCGAGTCGAACCCGGCCTTCTCGGCCATGATCGCGCCCTGGAGCACGTTGTCGCGCGAGGCGTGCTCGCCGAAATGCGGGAGCAACAGTCCGAACTTCATGCGTTCTGCACCTTTCCTGACACCGCCTGCTTGCCGTGCCCGGCCTCGCCGGTCACCTTGCCGCCCGCGAACACCTCGGTGCCGCGGACGTAGGTCTGCTCGATGCCGGCCGTGAGCTGCCGGCCGTCGTACGGGGTCCAGCCGATCTTCGACAGCACGCCGTCGTTGGTGATCGTCCACGGCGCGTCGAGGTCTGCGATCACGAAGTCCGCGTCGCAGCCCGGGGTGAGTGCGCCCTTCACACCCTGCAGGCCGAACTTCGCGGCCGGCGCACCGGCGACGAGCTCCACCGCGCGGTCGAGCGTGAGCAGGCCCTTGTTCACCGCGTCGAGCGCGAGCGGGTAGAAGTACTGGATGCCGGGGGTTCCCGTGTGGGAGCTCCACATCTGCGTCCAGCCGATCTCCTTTTCCTCGCGCGTGTGCGGCGCGTGGTCGGAGGAGAACATGTCGATCGTGCCGTCACGCAGGCCCTCCCACACGGCTTCGCGGCCGTCGTCGGGCACCCAGTAGGACAGCGCGTACGGGCCGAGCTTCTCCACATCGTCCCAAGTGGACAGGAACGGCAGCCAGTGGTTGACCTCACACGTCACGTCCACGCCGTGCTCACGAGCCCGGCGGACCGCCTCGACGGAGCGGCGGGTCTGGATGTGCGCGAGGTGCACCTTGCAGCCCGAAGCCTCGGCCAGCCGCAGCACGACCTCGATCGCCGTGTCCCAGATGACGCCGTTGCGCGCGGCGTAGGCCGACGCGTAGCCCTGCGGCGTGTTTTCCCCGCGCGCCAGGTATTCGCCCTCGATGTAGTCCATCAAGGACTGGTCGTGCGGGTGGATGATGAAGCGCTTACCCGTCTTGGCGATGGTGTCCATCATGCGCAGCAGGTCGCCGTGCCCGTGCATGCCGGTGCCGGCCGGGTGCGGGTAGGTACGGCCGGTGTCCACGACCATGTAGATCTTGTACGCGTTCACGCCCATCGCGGCCATCGGCGCGATCTCGTCGGGCTGCGTGGCCGCCGGGTTGTGGTTCCAGTCCACGATGGACTTCTCGGCGTAGAGGCCGAACACCTCGCGCAGCGTCTTCGCGGTGGTGGTCGGCGGGTTCAGGTTCGGCATCCCGAAGATCGTGGTGACGCCACCCGCGGCCGCCTGCAGCGACGTGGTGTAGATGTCTTCCTTGTGCTCGAACCCGGGCTCGCGGGTGTGCACGTGGACGTCGACCATGCCGGGCAGCACCAGCTTCCCGGTGGCGTCGACCGTGCGGCCGACGTCGGCGATCTCGACGGAGCCGGACACGACCCCGACGACCTTGCCCTCGTTCACCAGCAGGTCGCCGTCGACGGCGCCGCTGGGCAACTGCACGCGGCCACCGGAAACACGGAGATCGATGCTCATGCCTTCACCTCCACTGCGGCCGGGTGTCCGCCCGGCCGGCTCGAACGCACGACCACATCGGCCGGGCGGAGATACTCCTCGAACCACGCGACGATGCGGGGCGTCGTCGCGGTCCAGTACTTGTCGTAGGCGGCGTAGTGGCTCGTGTGCCGCTGCATGATCAGTTCCTTCGGCCCGCGCGCGGCTTCGTAGATCTGCTCCGCGTGGTCGGTGGGCGTGGTGGCGTCGTTCTCCACGCCGATCACGAGCAGCGGTGTGGTCAGCGCCGCCGCCGCCTCGGCCGGCCGGTAGGCGATGATCTCCTCCGCCGCGGCCAGGCGCACCTGCTTCGGCACGCGTCCGTCCACATCGGACTTCACGCTCGTGGCCCGGCGTTCCGAAGTCGGCACCATGATCTCTTCGCGCGGGTTCACGAGCTTGCCCACGCCGTGCAGCGTCCGCTCGCGCCGGTCGGCGTCCAGCTCCGCCAGGAAGTCGAGCCACTGGTACTCGCTGCGCATGCGGTGCAGCCAGTCGCCGCCGTCGGCCACGGGCAGCTGGCTCACCGCCGCCCGCACCCGCGGGTCGACGGCCGCGAGCAGCACCGCGTTGCCCCCGCCCGTGCCGCCGCTGCCGAATACGCCGATCGAGTCGGGCAGCACGTCGGGCCGCGCCTCGGCGTAGGTGACCGCACTGCGCAGGTCGGCCAGCTGGCGGGCCGGCGACAGCAGCTCCGGATCGCCCTCGGAATCGCCGAAGCCGCGGTAGTCGAACACCAGCACGGCGAACCCGGCGTCGGTGAGCGCCTGGTGGTAGCGCACATAGAGCTTCGCGTCCTTCAGGCCCATCCAGCCCGGGCCCTGCACGACGACGCGGTAGGGCCCGTCGCCCTCGTCCGGGGTGCGCCAGAGCCCGCTGATGCGTTCGCCGTCGCTGAACCAGGAGACCTCGTCAGTTCTCATGCCGTTTCCGTTCACTCCTGCCCGCCGGTTTCCGGGCAGGGGATACCTGCCCGGCGATTCGGCCGGGTTTGCGGACAACGCTGTATTCGATTGCGGAACTGTGTTCGACTGAAGGGAAAGGATTCTGTTACGCGGGGAATTCGCTGTCGGGTTCGCGATCGCTTTCGCCGGAAAGGATCTTGGCGACGCCTTCGCTCACTTCGCGAAGGTGGTCGTGCAGCGCCGCTTCGGCCTTCTCGACGTCACCGCGCTCGACGTGGTCGACCAGCGTGGTGTGGCGCCCGTGGTGGCTGCGGCTGCCCGACACCCGCCAGCCGAGCAGGTACCGCCCGACGCTGCTGCGCAGGTCCTCGATCAGCTCCACCAGCCGCGGGTTGCGCTCGGCGTCGTAGAGCTCCCGGTAGAACCGCACTCGGACGTCGAGGAAGCCTTCGCCCTCCTCCTCGGCGTCGAGCAGCTCCGCGTTGCGGCGCAGGCTCGCGATCCGGTCCACGGTCATCGTCTTCATCGACTTGCGCAGCGCGTGGGTCTCGAGCAGGTCGCGCAGCTCGTAGATCTCCACGAGCTGCTCGGCCGTCAGCGTCTTGACCACCGCGCCGCGGCGCGGGTGGAACTCCACGAGCCCCTCGGCGTCGAGCCGCAGCAGCGCGGCCCGCACCGGGAGCCGGGACACCCCGATCGCGGTGGCCAGCGCCTCCTGCCGGAGGTGCTCCCCGGGGGCGAACGCCCCGGAGAGCAACGCCTGGCGCAGGACCTCGTAGACCATGTCGCCGATCGAACGGTAGCCGCTCGACAACCGCGACACGACCTCGTCGAAGCTGGCGCGGCCGGTGATCGCGGCCCCTTCCGGGGTGCCGCCTCCCGTACCGCCGCCGGCTCCCCCGGACTGACGCTGAGCCATCGTGACCTAGCCTCCCCTCGACCGGCGTGCGCCGGCCGTCAAGCGGTTACCATTCGTCCTGGTTTTGCCGGACAATCGTATCCTGGATCCATTATCGGACCGACCCGGACGAGTCCTTTCCCACTGGAGCTTTTCACCGGGACTTTCCGTTGCGGATCAGGTGGATCAGTTGATCTTCATGGCCGCCGTCGCCTTGTCCCACGTGGCGGTGTCGACCCAGACGGACGTGGCCGGTGCCTTGGTGATCGCGCCGACCTTGTTGGCCAGATCCTCCTGGACCTTCGCCGAAGCCTCGGAGTAGGCGTCCTTCGTCGCGGGGAACGTGTCCGCCGCCTTGAGGGCGTCGTAGGTGCTCGACGCTTCCTTGTCGTCCGCCTTGGCATAGGCGACCGCGGCCTTGACCCACTGGTCCTTGTCGGTGTTGAAGATCTGCGCCGCCTTGATCCACGCCTGGTCGATCGCCACGGCCAGCGCGCCGTGGCTCGCGAGCCACTGCGGTGAGGTCGCGAGGAACGAGTCTGCGAGTTCAGGTGCGGTCTTCGACATCGTCACGAGGTCGTGGAAGCCGGCCGAGGTCAGCTTCGAGACGTCGGTGGCGTGCGCGAACGTCGCGTCGATGTGGTGGGTGAGCATGGCGCTCACGCGCACCGACGCGCCACCGGCCACGGTCGTGGTGACCGCCTTGGGGTCGATGTTGTTCTTCGCCAGCAGGTCGGCGAACATCAGCGCCTCGACACCGTGGACGTTCGAGGTGCCGTAGACGTGGCCGGGCAGGTCCTTCATCGAGCTCAGCGAAGGGGCGCCGATGAAGTGGTAGTCCAGCCGCGGCTGGCTCGGCCCGAAGATCTTCAGGCCCGAGTTGATCGACGACGACACGGCGAGCGTGCCGATGTCGGCGTCGCCGGCGAGCAGCACCCGGATGGCCGAGGGGTCGCCGGTCTGGTTGACGATCGACGCGTCGGCGCCCCAGCTCTTGAGCACCTGCGCCACGAGGGCGATCTTGGTGTCCTCGATGGCGGGGGCGGCGCCGGTGACGATCCGGATGGTGGTGCCCTTGAGGTTCGGCGTGCCGTCGGCCGAGGTCGGCAGCTTGTCGCCGGTGCCGGTGGCCGCGTCGCCGGAGCCGCACGCGGCCGTGAGCGACACGGTGAGCGCTGCGATCGCGCCGACGACGAGCGCCGTGCGGCGCCGCCGCGAAGAGGGAGCGGACATCGCGGACCCTCCTTTCTGGACTGGATCTGACGGTGGGGTGGGGATGGGGGTTGGGAGAGCGGTTCGAGCGTGGTTCTTCGGTGCAGAAACTTCAGTCAGGAACTTCAGTGCGGGAACTTCAGTGCAGGCCGAGCACGATGCCCAGCACGTGGTCGCGCAGCTTCGCCACCTCGGGATCGCCGAGCAGCTCCGCGTGCGTGCGCGGTTTGGGGAACGGGACCTCGACGACATCGCGGACCGAGCCGGGCGAGGTGCCCATCACCACGATGCGGTCGGAGAAGAACACGGCCTCGTCGACGTCGTGCGTCACGAGCACCGTCGTCGCGCCGATGCCTTCGATGATCGTGGCGATGTCCTGCTGCAGCCGGCGCCGGGTGAAGGCGTCGAGCGCGGACAGGGGTTCGTCCATGAACAGCACGTCGGGGTCGCAGGCCAAGGCCCGGGCCAGACCGGCGCGCTGTTGCATGCCGCCGGACAGCGCCGACGGGTAATAGCCCGCGAAGTCCTGCAAGCTCGTCATCTCGAGCTTCGCGGCGATCGCGGCGTCGACCTCTTCGGGCGGAAGCTCCTTGGCCTTCAAGGCGAAGACCATGTTCTCGCGCACGGTCTTCCACGGCAGCAGCGCCGGCTCCTGGAACACGAACCCGATCGAGCCCGGCACGCCCTGCACGGGGTTGCCGTTGATGCGGATCTGGCCGTCGTCGACCGGGATGAGCCCGGACATCATCCGCAGCAGCGTGGTCTTGCCGCAGCCCGAGGCGCCGATCAGCGAGATGAACTCACCCTGGCGGATGTCGAAATGCACGTCGGAGACGGCGAGGAAGCTCTCGGCCTTGCGGCCCGGGCGCTGGTAGCGCTTGGACACGTGCTCGATCTCGATGCAGGCCGTGGGTGCGCTCATGGCGAACCTTTCATTGACGGTGCCGGGTTCAGACGCGGGTGTGGGCCGAGGCGTTGGACGACCACGGGGCGAGCTTGCGGCGCAGGACCTCGAGGATGATCGTGCCGATCACGCCGACGATCGAGGAGCTGATGATCGAGGCGAGCAGCGGCGCGGTCTGGAACGAGTCGCCGTAGTTCTGGATCAGCCCGCCGAGACCCTTGAGGCTGATGTCCATCTCGCCGATGATCACACCGATCAGGGCCTTGGCCAGCGCGATGCGCAGGCCGGCGAAGATGTAGGGCACGGCGTTGGGCATCGCGACGTGACGGACCACCGACCACTCCCCCGCCCGGTAGACCTTCGCCATGTCGAGCAGGATCGCCGGGGTGTTGCGGGTGCCTTCGGCCGTGTTGATGATGATCGACCACACCGCGAGCAGGAAGGTGATCGTGACCTCGGAGGTGAACCCGATGCCCGTCCAGATCACCACGAGCGGCGTGAGCGCGATCAGCGGCGTGGCCTGGAAGAAGCTGACGTAAGGGTTGAGCACGCGCGACACCGTTTCGCGCCGGCCCATCCACACGCCCACTGCGATGCCGACCACGGCCGAGAGCCCGAAGCCCGCCGCGAGCACCTCCATCGCCCGCAGGAAGGCCGCGCCGAGCTCACCGTTGCCGATGATGTCCACAAAGGACGCGGCGACCGCCGACGGGGTGGCCAGCAGAATCGGGTTGACCTGCGCGCCGAAGATCTGCCACACGCCCAGGAACACCACGACCGACGCGACGGGCAGCACCCGCCGGCGGACCTTCGCGTTCCACGGGATCCGGAACTTCCTGGGTGGCGCGGCCGGCGGTCCGGCCCGGTCCGGGGCCGAACTGGCCAAGCTCGTGTCTTCGGTGAGGGACACCGTGACCTCCTCCGGTTGTCAGTTGGAGCCTGGATCCATTCGACATCAAGGTCAAGCAGTCCGGCCGTGAACTGTTCGTTTCGGGGATGACGTTCGTGTGCACCGTGTTGCGCAGCGCGGGTTTCGTGCACTGTGGACACGAGAAGTGCGCACAACGACTGCCACCGGCCGGTTTTCCCCGGCCGACGGTGTTCTGTCCTGTGTGGATCTGTCCTGTGTGGTCAGGCGGCGAGCACACCGGCGCGGCGGCCGAGGTGCACGTAGTGGTCCCAGAGCTTGCCGGGGCGGTGCCCGCCGCGGTCGTAGCTCTCGGCGACCTGCACGATCTCTTCGGGCGTGAGCGGCAGCGGCGTGCCGAGCTGGCGCGCGATGAGGAGCGTGCGGGCGTTCTCCTCGAGGTCGAGGCAGTCCATCAGCAGTTCCTGGATGCGGTTCGCGACCACGACCGTGCCGTGCGAGCGCAGCAGGCACGCGCCGGCGTCGCCGAGGGTCTTCGCCACGGCGTCACCCTGCTCGCGCGAGCGGATGTGCGTGGGGTCGGGGTGCACGGCCAGGCCGTCGGGGAACTTGTACGCGAAGTGGCGCATCGGCAGGAAAGGGTGGTCGACCATGGTGAAGGTGGTCGACAGCGTGGGGTGGCCGTGGCAGATGAAGTCCACTTCGGGCCGCGCGCGATAGACACCGGTGTGGATGGCCGTCTCGGCCGGCGGCGGGAGCTCGCCCTCGACGAGATTGCCGTCCAGGTCCACGACCAGCAGGTCTTCGGGTCGCAGCGCGGCGCGGCTCGCGTCGCGCGGCTGGATGAAGATGCGGTCGTCGGTGCCCGGCACCCGCGCGGAGAGGTGTCCGCTGTAGTCGAGGACACCCTTGAACACGAGCAAGCTGGTGCAGGTGACGAGATCGGCCCGTACTCGGTCGGCGTCGGTGTCGGCCTGGGAATCGATCATGAAAGCCCTTCCTCTCGGATTGGCGATTGGATCCAGGATAAAGGAAACACTTTCACAGCGGAAGTATCTCCAGGTCGCGAACCGGCCACGGAGTTGCGGCCGGCGTGCGGGGTGGGGCTGTTGCTGCGGGAAGGTTAGGCCTCCGCGCCGCCCGGCGCCATCATCTGAGGTAACGCTTCCGATTTTCCCGATCGAGTCGCGACGGGACAGACGTCAACATGGGAAAGCGCGTCGAGAGCACGATCGCGGCCACCAAGACCACGCACAGTGACCGGCGCGAACCCGATGGCCGCGAAGTGACCTTGTGGACAGTGAGGCTCAGGTGGTGCGCGCGAATTCGCCGATCAGCCGGGCCAGCTCGGCCGGCCGGTCGAGCGGCAGCAGGGTGAAGCTGTCATCCACTTCGGACAGTTGTGCCTTCGGCAGTAGCCCGGCCAGCCGTCGCCCGTGTTCCGGTGGCATCACGCGGTCCTCGCTCGCCCACACCACCAGCGCGGGACGGTCGAACTCCGGCAGGTGCGCCGCGGCTTCGACGAGGATCCCGGTTTCGGCCGCCGCGGCCCGCAGCACGCGGACGGTGTCGCGGCGGATCCCGGACTCTTTCAGCAGGGGCCGCAGCCACCGGACCACGGCCGCGTCGCCCCGTTTCGTGAGCCACCCGAACGCGATCGGCAAGCGGCGCAGGGCTTTCAGCCGCATCTGCTGCATGAAGGCCCCGAACAACCCCGGCGACAACCGGCCCAGGAGAAACAATGTCTTCCCCGTCAACCCCGGCGGGAAGTTGTCGAACGCGTCGCACGACGCGAGCACCACCCGCCGCACCCGGCCGGCTTCCCCGGCCATCAGCAGTTGCACGAGCGCCCCACCGGTGTCCACGCCGACCAGCGTCACCTCACGAAGATCCAAGTGTGCCAAGAACTCCCCCGCCAGCCGCGCGAGCGCCGGCATCGACAGCTCGGCGTCGGGCCGCATCGCCTTCCGGTGCGCCCCGAGTGGCAACGTCGGCGCGACGCACCGGTACTCCTCCGCGAGGTCCGCGATCGTCTCGGCCCACAGCGACGAGTCCATCAGCAACCCGTGTAGGAACACCAGAACCGGCCCGAGGCCGCCCGTGTCCTCGTACTCGATCGTCCCCGCGGACAGCTCGATCTCGTTCATTCGCCCGCCTCCCCCGCGGACGGACCGCCGTACTCCCCGAACCGTGCTCGCCGACACCCCATGCGGACCTCCCGGTCGTTCGCCCCGCCAGAAGTGAACCACGTGGTTCGCAAACGCGTCCAGTCTCGCCGCCCCGGGAAACCGCCCGAGCGGCTCACTCTCCCGCTGCTTCCTCCCGCTCCAGCGCCCGCTCCAGCGCCGCGAAGCCCGCGTCGGCTCCGCCGGGATCGTCGCTGGTCAGGCGGTGCACGACGAACCCGCGCAACGTCGCCAGTACGAGCTCGGCCACCTCCCGTTTGCGCTGCTCGGGCCACCGCTGGGGGCAGAACGACACCAGCAGGTTCAAGTACTGCCGCGTCGAACCGCGGCCGAGGTCGGCGTAGCGCTCGGGGTCGTACATGGTGAGCCCCACGGCCTGGTCGAGCACTCGGCGCAGACCGGGGTCCTCGTCACGCAGCGTCTGCCACGCCACGCGCACACGGCCGGCGAGCGTGCGCTGCTTCGCGCCGTCGGACATGGCGGCGAGCGCGTTGCCGATCCGGCGGTCGCGCAACGCGAACACGGCTTGCGCGAGCAGGTCCTCCGCGCCGGCGAAGTGGTAGAGCAGCACCTTGTGCGTGGTGCCGGCCGCCCGCGCCGCGCGCCGGAGGGAGAAGTCGACGAGGCCGTTCACGGCGAGGTCGTCCGTCACGCGCGCCAGCAGCTCGCGCCGCCGCGCCTCCCCGCGCGGCGACCCCGCCGACCGCCGATAGCCCGTCCGTTCCGCCGCTTCGTCTTCCACCCCGACAGCTTCCCCGATGGCCGCACCGCGCGCAGCGACCGGCCGCCGCCTACTTGGCGAACGCGGTCAGGAACCGGTCCCGGAAGGTGTCCATGCGCCACACCGGCGCGTTGGCCGCCGGGCGCATGCCGTCGGTCCAGTTCCACGAAGACACCCGGTTCAGCACCGCCGGGTCCTTCGCCACGATGGTGATCGGCACCTGGTGCGTGACCCCGGCCGGCGTGACGACGGGCGGCTGGTGGTCGCCCAGGAACACCAGCACCGTGTTGTCGTTGCCGTAGGTCTCCAAATAGGACGTCAGTGTCGAGAGGGTGTACTGGATCGCCTTGCCGTATGCGTCGCGGATCTGGTTCGGGTCCTTCCACACCTGCTCCGGGTCCTCGCCCATCGCCGGCTGCGGGTCGAAGATCGAGCCGTCGCCGACCTTGTTCCAGTCCACAAGCGACGGACGCGGCGACCACGGCGCGTGGCTCGACACGAAGTCGACCTCGGCCATCACGGGTTTGCGGTTCTGCGCGGCGAGTTCGGTGCGCTGCAGGAAGGACAGCGTGTACTGGTCGGGCATCGTGGCGTACGCATAGCCCGGGCCCTGGTACCCGACGGTGTGGAAGTCGTAGTACTGCTGGAACCCGTAGTACTTGCCTTCCGGCCACGGCATCGTGTGCGCGGGCACGTCCTGGACCGTCTTCCAGCCGGCCTTGCCGAACGCGCGCGTCAGCGAAAGCCGGTTGCTCGCCAGGAGGTCGTTGTAGCGCTGCTGGTTGTCCACCCACGTTCCCGATTGGACGGTCGAGTGCGCGAGCCAGCTGCCGCCGCCGAAGGTCGACGAGTCCAGGAACCCGCTCTTCGCCGCGAACCCGGCCGCCTGCAGGCTCTTCGTCTCCTGATCGAGCTGGGTGTCGATGGCCGGGGCGATGTCGGAGCCCTCGATCGCGAAGCGGCCGTAACTCTCCACAAAGGTCAGCAGCACGTCTTTGCCCTTCAACCCCTGCAACAGCTGGTCACCCGAAGTGTTGGCGAAGTGGTCGTCGGCCAGCTGCGCCGCGAAGTCCTGCTTGTCGTGCAGGTCGGTCCCGACCTGCCGGATGTCGTCGAAGGCGAGCGCGGCCGCGCTGCGCGACGCGATCGGCTGCCCGGGCGCGAGCTGCACCCCGAACACCGCCGCGACGATCCACACGACCCCGAGCACCGCCACCACGCGCGTCGACGCCGTGCGCCGCCCGGCCGCCAGGCGCGTGAGCCGCATCGTGGCGAGCGTCGTGAACACGACCACCGCCAGGATCAGCAGCACCACGCCCACCGCGGCGGCGATCGCCCCGGCGCCGCCGACCTCACCACGCAGGAAGTCGAGCCCCGCACTCACGAAGCTCCAGTCGAAGATCGGGTCGAACGGGCGCGAGAGCACCTCGTTGAACCCCATGTCCACGAGCTTCAGCACCGTCAGCACGCCGAGCACCGCTCCGACCACGCCGGCCAGCACGCGCCGCCACCGCGGCGGCAGCACGAGCGCGAGCGCCGTGACGACCAGCGCCTCAACCGGAATCCGGACGAACGCCGCGGGCGAGAGCTCCCCCAGGTTGTTCGGCGCCACCAATGCGAACAACACGAGCAGGCACGCCAGCACCGTGAGCACCACCGCCGTCACGCGCCGCGCCCGGCTGCGCTCCGGCGGCGCGGGGTCCGGATCCTCCAGTCCGGACAGCTCGCGGTCGTCGGTGCGCGTGAAGAGTGACACGGGGTTCCTTTCCGCCCGAAACCGGCACGGCGGCCGGTGCTCCTCTTCGTTACACGGACGGAAACGCCGAGCGGTTCAGCGGGTTGCCCCGGATCACACCGAAGTGAGCCCCTCCCGGCACCGCAGCCCCGGCACCAACACGTGGACCACCGACACCCGGCCGGTGTGGTGCTCGCGGAGGTAGGCCGTCAGTTCCCGCGCGGCGAGGCTGTCCAGGAGCTCGGCCAGCAGCTCCGGCGCCGTACCGGAGAGGTTGTTCTCCCGGAACGGCACGAATTCCGCGGCCTCGGCCAGGACCGGGTACCGGGCGGCCGGGGTCGCGGCGCGACGGCGCAGCAAGCCGGTCAACGCGTCGGTCAGGGCGCACCGCCGGCTGAACGACACGCCGGCGCCCCAGGCGGCGCGGTCGCCGGCCAGGTAAGCGGGCACGCCGAGCTGGGGCGTGAGGTCGGCGACGCGCACGGGCCCGCCCGCGGCGAGCGACGCGGAGGCGAGCAGGGCGGAAAGGTCCGGGGGCAGGCCGGCCGGGTCGAGCAGCGCCGGGCGGGCACCGGCGAGCATCGACTCGTGGGCGTTGTGGTCGAGCAGGCCGATCAGCGCGCGCACAGTCGCCTCGACGCTGGTCGTCGCGGCGCCCCACGAAGCGGCGGCCGGCCGGGTGCCGAGCGCGTCGTAGCCCACGACGTCGCCCACGGAGTGGCGCAGCAGCAGGTGCCCGGCTCGGCCGTAGTCGGTGATCGCGAGCACGGCCGGCACGGCGGCGACCGGGCCGAGGCCGGTGGGCATCAGCCGCCGGTACGCGAGCGTGCCGACGGGCAGGTCGGTGTAGCGGGCCAGGGAGCACACGGTCTCGTCGGCAGCCAGCGGGCCCGTCGCCAGCTCAGGCGCCGGCACCGCGCGAACGTCGGCCGGGCGCAGCCAGGCGGCACCGCCGAACCGGCGGGTCAGCGCGTCGAGCACGGCATCACGCTCCGCGGTGGCACCCGCGCCGTAGCCCGGCCCGGCTGAGAGCGCCACGCCGTCGCGCAGCAGGTCACAGCGCCACACGGCGGCGATCCCGCCCGCCACCGGAGTCAGCTTCGCGGTCAGCCCCAGGTCGGCCACCTCGGCCAAAACGTCGTCCATCTTGTTCGCACCAGCTCGTCGTCCGGGGTCCTGAGAAGGACCCACCTGCCCCCTGCCCGCATCAAACTCGATCACCGCCGGTGAGTCGAGCACTTTCCCGCACGCGTGACCGAACGGCCACCGCCGCGGGGTGCTCTGCGCGCCACTGAACGACGACTGAACGCGCCCGGAGTAGTTGATCAGTCCACTCGCGCATGCTGGCAGCATGAACCAGACCCTGCGGACCGGAACCGTGCGTACCCTGCTCTCGGTCTCCGACGCGCTCACGCGCGCGTGCCTCGAAAGCTACTTCGACGGGAAGCCCGAAGTAGCCGTGGTCGACCGCACGCGCCCGATGGGCGCCGAGGTCTCGCTCGTGGTCACCGACCGGTTCACGCCGCGCACGCGCGACATCCTGGAACGCGTCGCCGCGACGCTCGACATCCCGTCCGTGCTGGTCATCGGCCGGCTCGACGACCTGCCGATCACCGAGCTCGCCCAGCACCGCGTGGTCACGATCCTGGACAAGACGACCAGCCGCAGCGAGGCCGTCACGCAAGCCGTGATCGACGCGGCCGGCGTGCACCCGGCGGACCCCGTCGAGCGGCTGAGCACGCAGGTGCGCCGGCTGACGCACGCGGCGGCCCGGCAGAACCGCCTCGACCGCCGCGAGACCGACATCCTGCGCTTCCTCGCCGACGGTCTCTCGGCCGGCGAAGTGGCCAACCAGCTGGGTTACAGCGAGCGCACGGTGAAGAACATCATCAGCAAGATGACCGTCCGGCTGGAGCTGCGCAACCGCGCCCACGCCGTGGCCTACGCGATCCGCGAAGGCCTGATCTGACCGCTCACGCGCCCGGCGGCGACACCACGCGCGAGTCCGGGTCGCCGAGGCGCAGCCGCACGTCGTCGGCTGCGGGCATGCCGAACGCGTCGAGCACGTGGAGCGCCTCGCGCCACGCCTTCTCCGCGCCTTCCGGGTCGCCCGACGCGCTGAGCGCGTCGCCGAGCGCCACGAGGGAGTCGGACTCGTCGGAGCGGTTCCCGAGCTCGCGGTAGTAGGTCACGGCGCGGCGCCACGCGTCGATCGCCTGGTCGAGGTGCCCGAGCGAGCCGTACGCGGTGGCCAGCGTGCTCCAGCAGTTGCCCTCGCCGTTGCGGTCGCCGATGTCCTCGTACAGCTTCATCGCCCGCAGGATCAGCGGCACGGCCTCGGCGTTGCCGCCCATCTCGCTCAGGCAGCGGCCGATGCCCTCCAGTCCGATGGCCTCGCCCTTGACGTTGCCGCTGGCCCGGTAGAGCTCGAACGCGCGCTCGTGGTGCTCCAGGGCCGCGTTGAACCGGCCCAGCTTGGCGAACACCGTGCCGAAGTTGCTGTGCACGTAGGCCTGGTCGGCCGCCAAACCCAGCTGTTCGAACAGCTCCGCGGTGCGGTTGAGGTGCTCCAGCGCTTCGTCGTAGCGCTCGACGAAGTGGTAGGCGCCCGCGAGGCTGCGGTGCACGTTGGCCTGCGCCGCCAGGTCTCCGGTGCCGACGGCGACGCGCAACGCGAGCTCCGCCTGCGTGACCCAGTCGTGGTAGAGGGCGCTGCGCTGGTAGTACGGCTGCAGGCTCAGCACCAGCTTGCACACGTTGCCGGCCAGGCGCGGCACTCCGGCGATCTGCCGGATCAGCAGTGTCAACGCGGGCAGCTCGGCCTCGAACCACTCCATCGCCTCGCCGTAGCCCCGCGCGAGGTCGGCGGTCACGCCCGGCTCCAGCACGGGCGGGTCGATCGGCAGCTGGTGCGGGTTCAGCGCGAGGTACGCGCCGTGGGTGCTGCACAGGTAGTGGTTCACTAGCCGCGCGAGGGCGTCGGCCTGTTCGTCGGCCGGGTCGGTCTGCTCGCGCAGCTCCATCGCGTACGAGCGCACGAGGTCGTGGGCGAGGTAGCGCCCCGGGCGGTGCTCGCTGAGGTAGCGGATGCGCGTGAGCTCTTCGAGCAGGTCCTGCGCCTGCGGCAGGGGCACCCCGGCGAGGCTCGCGGCCGCCGCGGTCGAGAAGTCGGCGCCGCGGTGCAGCGACAGCAGGCGGAACAGCCGCGCCGCACCGGGTTCGAGTACGCGGTAGGACCAAGAGAACACCGTGCGCACGTCGCCCGCGCTGTCGCCGCGGAACGCCTCCAGCGTCCCCTGGGTGGCGCGCAGCTTCGCGGTGATGTCGGCGAGCGAGAACTGCGGGTGCGTCCGGGCGCGCGCGGCGACGATCGCCAACGCGAGCGGCAGCCGGCCGCACAGCTCGATGATCTCCTCCACGGCCTCGGGTTCGGCCGCCACCTTCTCCTCGCCGAGCCGGCGCACGAGCGTCTCGCGGGCTTCCGACGACGAGAGCGTGTCGAGCGTCAGCACGTCGGCGTCCTCGGTGGCGACCAGGGCGCTGAGGCGGTTGCGGCTGGTCACGATCACGGCCGACCCGGCGCTGCCCGGCAGCAGCGGCCGGACCTGCTCGGAGTCTCGGACGTTGTCGAGCACCACCAGCATCTGGCGCCCGGCGAGCAGGCTGCGGTAGAGACCGCTGCGCGCGTCGAGACCCGAGGGCGCCTGCGTGGCCTCGATGCCGAGCACGTCGAGGAATCCGCGCAGCGCGTCGGCCGGGTCAACGGTGGCACCCGTGGGGTCGAAACCGCGCATGTTGACGTAGAGCTGCCCGTCGGGGAAGCGCTCGGCGACCTGGTGCGCGAGGTGGATGGCCAGCGAGGTCTTGCCGGTGCCGGCCAGCCCGTCGATCACCGCGACGGTGACGCGCCGGCGCTCGGCGGCGCAGTCGAACAACCCGGCGAGCCGGGTGAGCTGGTCGCGGCGGCCGGTGAACGTCGGCAGGTCCGGCGGCAGCTGCGCCGGGCGCACCACGGGCCGGGCCTGCGGCGCGCGGACCGCGGGCACCTCCTCGGCCTGCTGCGTCAGCACGTCGTGCTGCATGCGCGTGAGCTCCGCGCCGGGCTCGACGCCGAGCTCGTCGACCAGCCGCTTGCGGATCTCGCGGTACACCTCGAGCGCCGCGGCCCGGCGCCCGACCGAGTCCAGCGCGAGCATGAGCCGGGCGTGCACGGTCTCGTTGAAGGGATCGGCTTTCACGGCCCGCTCCAGGTGCAGCAGCAACGGCTGCAGCGGGCGCCCGGCCGCGTGGGCGACGTCGGCGGCCTCGACGACCGTGGCCAGGCCCTCCTGGTCGATGCCGGCCAGCAGCGCGCGGGCGCGCCCGGGCATCATCAGCCCGGCCGCGCACGGACCGCGCCACAGGGCGAGGGCGGCGTTGAACTCGGCGAGCGCGTCGTCGGCGTTCTCTGCGCGCCGCGCTCGCTGCACGCGGGCGCGGAACTCGACGAGGTCGGAGGAGGCGGCGTCGACCTGCAGGCCGTAGCCGCCGGGGTGGCGCACGAGCCAGTGGCCGGGCGAACGCGCGGGCAGGTCGGGCTCGACGAGCCGGCGAAGGGCGCCGACGTAGCGCTGGATCACGTTCACGGCGCTGGCCGGCGGCTGGTCGTCCCACAGCTGGCCCACGAGCTCGTCGACCCCGGTCGGCTGGCCGGCGCGCGCGAGCAGCACCGCCAGGAGCAGGTTCTGCGCCGGCGACCCGATCGCGAGCTCGTGGCCACCGCGCCAGGCGCGCAGCGGTCCCAGCAGCTCGAACCGGACCCCGACGGGGGCACCGGGTTCGCTCACCGGTTCCTCCCTCGCTCACCGGTTGCGGGCACGTCTCCTGTTGAGCGTAGCGCCCGTTACAGCGCGGGTCCGCGAGAGCGCCCTGCCGACAGGACAACGGTCCCGCAGGTAGGACGTGGGACGATCACGGCCAGGTCACCGCCGGGCAAACAGTTCTCCTTGGTACAAAAGCGATTGTGCGTGCGGTTGTACGGCGTGTGTACGACCGCGCCGGAGCCTGGGAGCACTTTCGGCAGCCGCCCCGTGATCGCGGGGACGGCCCCCAGGACGGAGACCGACAGTGAATCTGAGACGTGTCGCACGAGGACTGCTCATGGCAGTGGCCGGGGCGACGGCGTTCGCCGCGGCGGCCGTGGTGCCGGGCGCGACCCCCGCCGCGTCGGCCGACGCGGCCAGCACGGTGGTGTACCAGGCCGGCACCGGCGGCTACTCGTGCTTCCGCATCCCCGCCATCGTCAAGGCCAACAACGGCGACCTGCTCGCCTTCGCCGAGGGCCGCAAGAACAGCTGCGCCGACACCGGCGACATCGACCTGGTCATGAAGCGCCAGGCCAAGGGCAGCTCCACGTGGGGCCCGCTGCAGATCGTGATCCAGGGCTTCGGCGATGTGAAGGGCAACCCCACGCCCGTCGTCGTGCCGCCGACCGTGGACGAACCCAACGGCCGCGTGGTGCTGCTGTCGGTGATGCAGTGCGTCGCCCCGCACGCCGCGTGCGGCCGCGTTCCCCGCGTGAGCGTCAGCAAGGACAACGGCTCCACGTGGGCCGCGCCTCAGGTGCTCACCACGCAGCTCGGCTTCGCGGCGGCGCCGGGCTGGCTCGCGACCGGGCCGTCGCACGCTTCGGTGCTCACCCGCGGTGCCCACAAGGGGCGTCTGGTCGCCGGCATGAGCTACCAGGTCAACAGCTCCGCGCCCGACACGGGCGCGATCATCTACAGCGACGACCGCGGTGCGACCTGGCACCGCGGCGCCACCGACGCGAGCACGAACAACTCCGCGCTCAACCCGCAGGAGATCAGCCTCACCGAGCTGCCCGACGGCAAGATCTACGCCTCGGCCCGCAACAACGCCGGGACGATGTGTTCCACCGTCGAGCGGGCGTACGCGATCAGCTCCGACGGCGGGCTGACGTTCAGCCAGAAGTTCGTGACCGAGCCGGGTCTGGCGAAGACGCCCGACGTGCAGGGGTCCACGCTCGCGATGAGCGCCACGGGCACCGGCGGCGCCTACACGCGGCTGATCTTCGCCGCGCCGTCGGTGTGCGACCACCGCCACGCGCTGCGCATCCGCTCGTCGTTCGACGAGGGCGGCAGCTGGTTGGGTGACACCGACGGGTTCCTGGTGTGGAGCCAGGACGCGGCGTACTCCGACCTCGTCTCGCTCGGCACCGGTTCGGCCGGCGTGCTGTTGGAGGGCGGCCCGCAGGGCAACTCCAGCGCGGCGATCCGCTGGGCGAAGTTCACCGACGCGGACCTGGGCGCGCCCGCGTGCGGCTCGGGCTACGGCGTGATCGACCAGGGCTCGCTCGGCACCGCTGGGACGGTGTACTTGTCCTACAACGCGTCCACCGGCAAGAACTGCGTGAGCACGATGAAGAACTCCGGCGCGGGCACGCCGTCGCAGACCACCGCGTACCTGCAGGTGCAGGGCGGGACGAAGCAGACGGACTCCGGCTCGTTTTCCTGGTTCGCCGGGCCGGTCACGGCTTCGGCGGCCGGCAAGTGCGTGACGTGGGGCGGCTCGGTCGGCACCGTGAAGTTCGACGCGCCGCTGGGGCACTGCGGCTGACTTCGCGTGCCGCCGCTGACGCGGCGCCACCGAAAAAGGGGCTGAGGGTGGTCGTGGTGACCACCCTCAGCCCCCTGTGTCTTGCTCGGTGTCAGCGCTCTTCGCGGAAGTCCACGTGCTCGCGGACGACCGGGTCGTACTTGCGCAGGACCATCCGGTCCGGGTCGTTGCGGCGGTTCTTGGTCACCACATACGTGTAACCCGTGCCGGCGGTGGAACGCAGCTTGATCACCGGGCGCAATACGCTCTTCGCCATCGGTTCTCACCCCTTCCTGCTCGTGGCGGTCGCCGGGTTCCTCCGGCTTCCGCAGCACGTGTAACAGTGGGAGGGCACGGAAAAGTCCCGGCGGGCAGTGGCCGGGGTCACGCCGCCGGGCGACCGTCCACTTCGGACGCGTACGGTGGAGTTCGTGGAGCCGATCACCGTCACGTCGCCCGGCGGGTGACGCGCGGCGTGCTCGCGCAGTGGTGGCGCGACCTCGTGTTCGCGCACTGGCCGGTGGACCCGGCGACCGTCGCACCGCTGTTGCCCGAGGGCACGCGGCCCGACACGGCCGACGGCGTCACCTACGTCGGGCTCGTGCCGTTCCGGATGGATCGGGTGCGGCCGCTGGGCGGGCCCGCGGTGCCGTACTTCGGGAGCTTCTGCGAGACGAACGTCCGGCTGTACTCCGTGGACGCGGCCGGGCGCCGGGGCGTGGTGTTCCGCTCGCTCGACGCCGCCCGGCTCGTGCCCGCGCTGGCTGGGCGGCTCGCGTTCTCGCTGCCGTACCGGTGGTCGTCGATGAGCCTGCGCCGCGACGGCGACGTACTCGCCTACGAATGCCGGCGCCGGTCCGGGCGGGGTTCGAGCCGGCTGGTGGTGCGGGCCGGCGCGCGGATCGAGCGGGCGTCGGAGCTGGAGACGTTCCTGACCGCGCGGTGGGGGCTGCACGTGACGTGGCACGGGCGGACGTTGTACGTGCCCAACGACTACTCCGAGTGGCCGCTGCACCGCGCGTCGCTGCTGGAGCTGCGCGACGACCTGGAGGGGCTGGGCGGGGTCGCGGTGGCGGGCGAGCCGGTGAGCGTGCTGTATTCGCCGGGGGTGCCGGCGCGGTTCGGGGCGCCGTTCGGGGCATGAGTGCGTCAGTGGGTGCAGGCGGCGCAGGCTTGTGTCGCGGGTGCGGGTACGGGGTCGGGTTCGATGGGGGCCAGGGGCCGCCGAGGCTGGGGTACAGCGGCCGCGCGGCACGGCTGGCACTCGCTGACGATCGGCACGGGTTCGACGGTCGCTCGTTTCGGCAGGGCGTGCTGGTCGGGCGCGGGCCGTACGCGCGGCAGAACCTCGGCGACCGCGCGCAGCTCCTCTGCGAGCCGCGCCTGCGTGCGGACGGCGCGCGCTGTGCGCAGGGCGGGGCGGCGGCGCAGCACCAGCAGCGCCGCGGCGAACGGCCCGCCTGCCAAGGGCAGACCGGCGATCACCATCGCGAACAGTCCCATCACCGACCCCAGAGGTGCGCGGACACCGGCACCGTGACCGCTCGCCTCGGCGGTCCGTCCCCCGTGCTTCGCGGGGTAGTCGATGCTAGCGCCGGTTGCCACATGGCCAACAGGATCACCACCCGGCCGTGGTGGCGTCCGCCTCGTGAACGTCACTTGACATGGTGAGCGAGATTCGTCACGCCCGTGTCGCCATTGCCCGGTCGACCACCAAGCCGTGGTACGAACGACCCTTTTCGCGCGGTGCCCGATCTTCTACATAAGCGCGCAGACGGGACCGAAAAGAGAAGTGTGTCTGTCCTACGCTGGGGGAGGTCGTGCTAACGTCCGCACCAGCGCGCAGATGCACGTGCGGATGCCCGAGCTGGCAACGGAAAGCGGGGATGATGAACCACCGAGCGGCCCGGCCACCCTGCGACGTCGAATCCGGCCTGCGCGCCCTCGTCGCCCGCGGCTACCAGTTCGTGCACCCGAGCGACGCCACCGGCGCCGTCCTCGCGGTCGTCGGCGTCCGCGTCCACGGCGACGTCGTGGACGTCTTCCGCCTCGACGCCGAGGACGACGCCACCGCCACCCGCATGCCGGCGGACGAGGAAAACGTTTTCACGCCGAGCACCTGGCTCTGGCGCACCAGCGGCCCCGCCACCCGCGTGCTGGCCGATCTCCTCGCCCTCCCCGACGAAACCACCCCCGCTGTGTCGGGCGGCTGCTGGGTCCCGGTCCGCCCGGGCACGGCGAAGTGGCTCGCCGCAAGCTGACCCGCCTCACCAGCTACTGACGACAGGCGCGGCTCCGGGTTTGCTGCGCCTTCTGGCCCGCGCGGTCGTTTGACGTGACCTCGCCAGGCACCGACGCCCGAGAACTGGTGAGACGGCCCGCCCCGAACCGACCCCAGCCCCCTGCCGCGTGCCCGGCGGCAAGCGGCTTCGCCGCGAACCGGCCTGGTACACCGACTCCCGCCGGCCTGCGAAGTGGCTTGCCGCGAGTTCACCCATCGCCTGCCCCGCCCGTGGACCGGTTCGTGACGAACCGACCCGGTCCCCGTGACCGTCGGCGGAGTGACTCGCGAAAGCCAACCCCTGCTCGCCGGCGCGTCCCGGCGGTGAAGCGGCTGCCCGCGAACCGACCCAGCTCCCCCAGCAGCCACGCCCCTCCCCCAGATCTCACCTGATCACAACCCCGCCAGCACCTCCGCCTCCTCGGCTGCCGACAGGCCCGAGCGCCGGTCGCGGTCCAGGCCCAGCTCGTGTTCGCGCGCCAGGGCGCCCGCGACGGCGTCGGCGAGGGGACGGACGTCCAGGCCCGCCGCCAGCGACGGGGCCGGGTCGTGGGAGGCGAGGCCGGCGTAGGTGGGTGGGAGCCACAGCTGCAGGGAACGTGGACCGGACCACGGGGCGACGCCGGCGGTTTCCAGCTGGGTATCCGTGGCGGGCACGAACTCGACGTCGGTTCCGACGGCCGCGGCGATGTCCGCGAGCAGCTTGTCCAGGTCGACCGCGGGCCCGATCCCGTCGAAGGTGCCGCCCATTCCCGTCTCGAACGCGGTGACGATCCAGGCCGCGAGGTCGCGCACGTCGATGTACTGCGCGAGCCGGTCGGAGGCGGGCACGAGCACGCGCCCGCCGCGGGCGAAGCGGCCGGGCCAGTAGCCGAAGCGGTCGCTGCCGTCGCCGGGGCCGGTGATCAGGCCGGGCCGCACCACGAAGGCGCGCTCCTCCAGCGCGGCGCGCACGGCGTTCTCGCCGGCCACCTTGATGCCGCCGTACAGCCCGGTGCCGCCTTCCGCGGTCAGGTCGTCGCGGGTCGCGTGGCGCGGCAGCGAGTCCACCAGTGGGCCGGTCGCCGGGGTCTGGCCGGGCGTCGCCTCGTCGGCGTAGACGTTGATCGTCGAGACGAACGTCCAGTGCGCCACGCGGTCCGCGAGCGCCGCCAGCGCCCGCTGCACCCACGGGAACGACATCGGCGCCACGTCCACCACGGCGTCGAAATCGGGTAGCGAAGCCAATCCGTCCGGATCGTCCCGGTCCCCCTTGATCAGCCGCGCACCGTCGGGCACTGTCCCCGACTCGCCGCGCGCCGCGCACACGACCTCGTGACCCCGTCGCAGCGCCTCCGCCGCGACGGCCCGTCCGACGAACACCGTCCCACCCAGCACGAGAAGTCTCATGCCCTCACCCTGGCGCGCCCGCCGCGGCGCCGCCACCGGTCTCGCGGAGGGCGAACGCACGCCTCAGCCCAGCACCCGCTCCGCCGCCGGCGCCGCCTGCGTGCGGCTGCCCACCTGAAGCTTCGCGAGCAGTTGCCCGCGTGGACCTTGACCGTGCGTTCCGCCAGGCCGAGCTCGGCGGCGATGTCCCGATTGGACAGTCCGCGGCCGAGCAACGCCAGCACGTCGCGTTCGCGCGGGGTGAACGGTTCGGCCGGCACCCCGAGCTCCGCGGCGACGGCCGCGCTGACGGCGGTCATCCCCGCGTGCGCCGCGCGCACCGCGGCGGCCAGCTCTTCGCCCGTGGAGTCCTCGAGCACGAACCCGTCCGCGCCCTCGGCCAGGGCGCGGCGGATGTCGCTCGCCCGCCCGATCGTCGTCAGCATCACCACGCGCGGGCGGGGCGCGCGCGCCCGCAGCCGCCGCAACACCTCGAGGCCGTCGAGGCCCGGCAGGTTCAGGTCCAGCAGCACCACGCCACCCAGGTCGCCCGGCACCGCGAGCAGCTCTGCGCCGTCGGCGTGCACGCCCCGTCACGGTGAGATCCGGCTGCGCGGCGAGGATGAGGGCGAGACCTTCGCGGGCCAGCGCGTGGCCGTCACCCCTTGCCCCGCAACGCCAGCAGCTGCGACACCGTGACGAACCGGTAGCCCCGTGCCCGCAGCCCGTCGATCGCCGGGCCGAGCGCTTCCCGCGTCGCCTCGCGAGCGGGGTACATCGCGTGCAGCACCACGATCGAGCCCGGACGCACGTGGCTCACCACGTACGCGGCGGTCACGGTGGCCGAAGCGTCGACGTCGGGGTAGGAGTTCGGCTCGACGTCCCACATGATCGTCCGCCGGCCGTGCTGGTGGAGGTAGCACGGGAGCGCGAGCAGCTTCTTGCCGTTGGGCGGGCGCACGGTGATTTCCCCCGGTAGCCGGTCCGGCCGATGAGCGCGTCGGTACGTTCGATCTCCGACGCGACGTAGCCGGGCGTCACCAGCACCATGCGCTCGTGCGAGTAGGTGTGGTTGCCCAGCTCGTGCCCGGCCGCGGCGAGCTCGCGACCCAGCTCGGGCTGTGCCTCCAGTTCTCGTCCGATGAGGAAGAAAGTGGCCGTCACCCCGCGCGAGGCCAGCGTCGCGAGCACCGGCGTCACGCCGGCCGGATCGGGCCCGTCGTCGAAGGTCAGCGCCACGACTTTCTGCGAGGTCTCGACCTGGTCGGTGAGGCCGCCGAAGAACTGGAACGTGCGCGCGTCGGCCACCCGCAGCAGGGCGTACCCGCCGGCGAGCACCAGCACCAGCACGAGCACGACGGCGAGCGAGATCGTCCAGCGGCGGGCCCGCCGGGCAGGTGGGGACGGATCATGCGCGCCACCCTGCCCACCCGGCCCGCGCGCCGGAAGCGGCGGAGGTACTAGTCCCTCAGGTCGATCACCGAGCCGGCAGTACCGGTGATCGCGAGTCCGGAGTAGAACGACAGGGGTGATCACCGAAATCGCGATCGTCGACGTGAAACCGGGCGCCGGCGACGAATTCGCCGCCGCGTACGCGAAAGCCCACGAGCTGCTCGCGACCACGCCCGGCTGCCGCAGTGCGCGGATGATGCGCAGTGAAGAGAGCCCGGACCGCTTCGTCGGCGTCGTCGAGTGGGAGTCGAAGCAGCACCACCTGGAGCACTTCCGGGGCACCGACCGCTACGCGGCGTACGGCGCGTTGCTCGGGCCCTACCTCGCCGCGCCGCCGCGGGTGGAGCACTTCGAGGCCGTCTGACGGGCTCAGGCGCTGCGGCGGGACCGGACGCCGGCCGCCCGCGCGATCATCCCGGCCAGGTCGCCGACCGGGGCCGGGTCGTCGGGCAGCTGGCCCACGGCGACGCGGATGTGCGGCGCGCCGGAGCGGCCGGTGAAACACCGGCTGCCCGCGCCAACGGAAACGCCGTGCGCGGCCAGCGTGACCAAAGTGCGGGTCTCCTCGGGCACCGGCACCCACAGCGTGAGCCCGTCGCCCACGGCCACGTCGAGGCCGTGGTCGCGCAGGGCCTCGGCGAGCACCGCCCGGCGACCCGCGTAGCGCCGGCGCGCGCGGTGGACCAGCGCGTCCGTGGCGGTGTCGGTGAGCAGGAACGCCTGCGCGTCATGCAGCACCCGGCTGGACCACGCGGTGCCGAACGTCCGGTGTGCGCGCACCCGCTCCACGAGCGCGGCCGAGCCGCCGAGCACGCAGCTGCGCAGCTCGGTGCCGAAGGCCGTGCAATACGACCGCACCAGCAGCACTTGCCCGGGCAGGTGCGTGCCCAGGCTCGCCCCCGCCGAGGCGGCGAGCGGGCCGAAGTCGTCGGCCTCGATCACGGCCGCGTCGGTACGCGCGAGCACGGCGGCGAGCTCGGCGACGCGAGCGGCGGACACGGTGTGGCCCAGCGGGTTCTGCGCGCGCGGCTGGTAGACGAAGGCGACGGGCCGGTGCGCCAGCGCGGCTTCGAGCGCGTCGGCGCGCGGGCCGGTTTCGTCGCAGCGCACCGGAACCACGTGGATGCGCGCCGCGCGCAGGTGCCGCAGCAGCGACGGCGCGGTGGGTTCCTCGACCGCGACCACGTCGCCGGGCCGGGCCACCGCCCGGCACGCCAACGCCACGCCTTCCTGACCACCGGCGGCGACCGTCCAAGCTTCCGCCGCGAACGGCCACTCCGGCTTCACCGCGGCCCGCAGCCGGGAGCTGATCGGTTCCTTCGCCGCCGGCCGCTCCGCCCGCACCCCGGCGGCCACCGCGTCCTCCAGCGGCGGCAGCAGCGCGGGATCGGGTGAGCCGTGCTCCAGGTCCACCGACTGCCAGCCCGGGAACATCTGCGCGGGCGGGAGCCCGGCGGGCGGGGCCAGCACTGTCGTGCCACGCCTGCGGCCGGTGCCGATCAGCCCGGCCGCGCGCAGCTGCGCCCACGCCTCCGCGATCGTCGTGGGACTCACCGACAGCTCGGCCGCGAGCGCGCGCACGGTCGGCAGCCGCGTGCCGGGCAGTACCTCACCGTCGCGGATGAGGCCCGACACCGCGCCCGCGATGCCGCGCGCCGTGCGTTCGCCGATCCGCACGGCGAGCCAGCCGAGCCCGACCGGCGCCGTCGTCGCGAGTTCGCCCGAGGCCACGCACCGGCTCCCCTCATTCGGTGAGAAATCGATCTGTCGGGCTCAAAAGCTAGGCCGCTTGCACCCCGCCGCAAAGCGGTTTCACATCCTGGTCGGCCCTGGCAAAGGCGGTACAAAACCGCAGCTTCGCCCACCTGTGCGCATATTCCTTCGGTGACCGAATGAACTCTCCGGAACCGGTTCCACCGATTCGGCCACCGGATCAGACCACTGGTACGTCCACACCGGACCGGACCCGAGAGTGTTTGCGAGATCGCCCGGCCGGGTACTCCGGAACCATCGGTCCCCAAACGAACAGCTGGAGAATCCATGATCGTGCTCGGAGTCATCCTGCTCGTCGTCGGTTTCATCACCGGCATCTCGATCCTGTGGACGATCGGCATCGTCCTGCTGGTCATCGGTGCGGTCCTGGCCATCCTGGGCGGAACCGGCCGCAAGGTCGGCGGCCGCGCGCACTGGTACTGAGCCACTGGGTCACCGGGCCACTTTGTTACCGGGCCACTTGTTTGAACCGCCGGAAAACGGGTAGCCACCCGGCTTCGCGAAAGGAGCGGTCGTGAACGACAAAATGCAGAACAAGGCCGATGAATTGAAGGGCCGCGCCAAAGAAGCGCTCGGAAACGCCACCGGAAACGAGCAGTGGCAGACCGAGGGCAAGGCGGACCAGACCAAGGGTGCGCTCAAGCAGGCCGGCGAGAAGGTCAAGGACGCGGTCGACGGGCTGAAGAACAAGGGCTGACACGCGGGTGAACGAGCGCCGCCGGGTTCCGCCCGGCGGCGCTCGCGCGTCCCGGAAGGTGAGGCGCCCCAAGGGAAATCGCCCCCGAACGAGTGAGATCACGGTCTCACAAAACCGAGGATTGAACCGAAGGGTGAGAGGGTAGCCGTGGGACGCCGCCCGTCCCGACCGGCGCGGCCACGATCGCGGTGTGGCTGACCGCCCGACCAGGGAGAATCGCCATGACGACCTCACTCACCCCCGAGATCACCGAAAAGGCGCCCGCGAAACTCGCCGGACGCTCCGAATTCCCGCGTGCGGCACCGGCTCCGGCCGCGCCCGCACTGGACGCCGGCGCACCGGGCGCCACCGCGCCGGACCTCACCGGCGTGCACACAACTGCCCCGGACACGAACACCGACACCGGGGGATCCGGCTCTCAGCTCCACCGCCTCGCGGCCATGGCTTCGCTGCAGGACTGGATCCGGCGCAGCAGCCCGCGTCTCATGCACGAAGCCGTTCTCGCCGGCGAAGGCCCCGCCGAGGTCGCCGCGGCCGCGCGGCTGTCGATTGCCCAAGCGCACCTCACCTGGAACACGTGGGCCACCCGCCGGCTGGCCTCCCCCGCGCCCGGCGACGCCCTTCCGCTTCGCCAGTACCTGCGCGTGCACACCGCCTTCGCCCGGGCGCTGAACGACGCCTGATCATTCGGTCACCGAACCGGTCGCCGGCCCCGAGATTGCCCCGCACTGCACCGAACGGGGTACAGCCGGGCGAGACGGACGCGGCTTGGCATTATCTGCGCATGGCTGAGTCCGGTGCCCCCTCCGACGACGCGGGCCGGGTGGAAACCACGGGCGGCGCCGTCGCGCTCAGTGAGGACGACGGCGCCACGGTGCCGGCCGTGAGCGGCGCTCTCGACCTCGCGCTCGCCCCCAAGCTGCGCCGCCTCGTGGACCGCGCCGCGCGCACGGGGGCGCCGGTGCTCGTGATCGACCTCAGCGCCGTCGACTTCCTGGCGTCGGCGGGGATGGCGGTGCTCGTGTGGGCCCACCGGCAGGCCGAACCCGCCGACGTGCGCGTGGTCGCGAGCAGCCGGCTCACACTGCGGCCGCTGGAGATGACCCGCCTGACCGACGAGCTCGCCGTGTTCCCGTCCGTGCCCGCCGCGCTGGCGGGCGCATGACCACCGCCGACGGCCTCGGGCCCGTGGCCGCGGCCGTGCGCAAGGCGTTCGTCGACGCCGAGGGTCGGCCCGTGGCCGTGCGGATCCGCCGGCTCGACG
Source organism: Amycolatopsis sp. NPDC051373 (assembly GCF_040689465.1). Classification (NCBI taxonomy): domain Bacteria; kingdom Bacillati; phylum Actinomycetota; class Actinomycetes; order Pseudonocardiales; family Pseudonocardiaceae; genus Amycolatopsis; species Amycolatopsis sp. NPDC051373. The sequence goes on from NZ_JBFBAE010000007.1 coordinate 66,916, forward strand.
CCGCGGACTACCGGGGCCGCGGCCGGATCGTGGTCCCCGACGCCGCGACCGTGGCCCAGCTCGTCCCGGCTCAACGCGTGACGGGCGCCGTGGTCGTCACCGACGAGGACGCCACCGTGCTGCTGCACACCGACGCTCCCGAGGGCGCCCGCCTCGCACCGACCGCGGCCGGGGTCGACGCCGCGACGGCCGAGCTCACCGGCACCGTCAGGCGGCTGCGCGCCGAGGCCGGCGTCGTCGACGCGCTGCACTCGATCGGCCGCCGGCTCACCGCCCAGCTCGACCTCGACGTCGTGGTCCAGGAAGCGACCGACGCCGCCACCGGGGCGACGGGCGCGGCCGTCGGCGCGTTCTTCTACAACCTCGTCGACCAGTTCGGCGAGTCGTACACGCTCTACACCCTCTCCGGCGTGCCGCGCGAAGCGTTCTCCCGCTTCCCCGTGCCCCGCAACACCGCCGTGTTCGGCCCGACGTTCGACGGCACCCTCACCGTCCGCAGCGCGGACATCACGGCCGACCCGCGGTTCGGCCACAACGCGCCCTACCACGGCATGCCCGAAGGGCACCTGCCCGTGCGCAGCTATCTCGCCGTGTCGGTCGTCAGCCCCACCAGCGGCGACGTGCTCGGCGGGTTCTTCTTCGGCCACCCCGAAACCGGCCGGTTCACCGAGCGCCACGAGTACCTCGCCGAAGGCATCGCGGGCTACGCCGCCATCGCGTTGGACAACGCCCGCCTCTTCGAACGCGAGCGGACCCTCGCCGCCGAGCTCTCGCGGAGCATGGTGCCCGCCGCGCCGCGGATCCCGGGCCTCGACCTCGTCACGCGCTACCCGCCGGCCGCCACCGGCAGCAAGGTCGGCGGCGACTGGTTCGACGTGCTCCGCCTTGGCTCGGGCGCCACCGCGTTCGTGATCGGCGACGTCGTCGGCCACGGCGTCACCGCCGCCACCGTGATGGGCCAGGTCCGCACCGCGATCCGCTCATACGCGCTACTGGAGCTGCCGCCGTCGGAGGTCCTGCGCAACGTCTCACAGCTCACCGGCCGGTTCGCCGAGCCGAGTTTCGTGACCTGTTTCTACGCCGTGCACGACCCCGCAGACCACTCGCTGACGTACGCGAACGCCGGGCACCTGCCCGCCGTGCTCGTCCACGCCGACGGCACGCCCCAGCAGATCGGCGAGGCGCTCGCCCAGCCGCTCGGCGTCGGCGCGGAGTTCCCGCAGGAGCAGGTGGCTTTCCCGCCCGGCACCGACCTCGTGCTCTACACCGACGGTCTGGTCGAGAGCCGCATCCGCGACCTCACCGCCGGCATCGCCGGGCTGCTCGACGCGCTCGGTGGCCTGCGCGATGGCCTGCTCGAGGGCTCCGACGCGGAAACCGCGCGGGACCGCCTGATCCACGAACTCACCGGCGGCAGCCACGACGACGACATCGCCCTGATCCACGTGCGCCGCCGCGACGGAGGTGCGGCGTGACGGGGCGCGCGACCGAAGATCGCCTGACGCCGGAGTTCCGCCGCCGCGTCACCGCCGCGCCGGAGCCGCTGAGCGGCCTGCGCCGCGGCCTCGCCGGCTGGGTCGCGGGCCTCGGCATGAGCACCACGCAGCAGGAGGACGTGGTGATGGCGAGCTACGAGGCCATGGCCAACTCCGCCGAACACGCCTACGAGGGCCGGGAAACCGGCGTCCTCGACGTCCTCGCGACCTGCGTGGGCGGAACCGTCACCGTGATCGTCACCGACTACGGCCGCTGGCTGCCGCCCCGCCCGACCAACGGCCTGCGCGGCCGCGGCCTGCCGTTGATGCAGGGACTGGCGCACGAAAGCGAATGCGTGCAGCGCCCGGACGGCACCACGGTGACGCTCAACTGGCGGCTCGAACCGGCCGGGTAGCGGGCCGCAGGATGCGGTTCGCCGACCAGACGAGCAGCAGGAGCTCGGCCGCGGAAAACCCCAGCAGCGCCATCGGGCTCGACACCCACACCAGCGCCAGCCCGACGGCGAGCACCGGCACGACGAGGCCCGCGTAAGCCGCGAGGAACAGCGCCGCCAGCACCTGCCCGCGCGAGCGCGGACCGGTCAGCGTGGCCACAGTGGTCACCGACGCGCGGAATCCGAGCCCCATGCCCGTGCCGGCCAGCAGGCTGCCGGCGAAGAACAGCCACAACGAAGGCAGCAGCGCGGCGACCGGCAGCACCACGAGTCCCACGGCCATCAGCGTGAAGCCGAGCCGCAGCTGGCGCGCGACCGTGAGTCGCGCGAAGACGATCTGCCCGAACGCGGCGGCGACCAGCAGTGACGCCGCCGCGATCCCGGCGAGCAGATGGCCGCTTTGGTGCAGACCCTGGGCGAGCAGCGTCGGCGCCAGGGCCGCGAACAGTCCCGTGATCGCGAACGAGGCGAACACCGCGATGGCCGCGCCGAAGAACGTCGGCTTCGCGTCGGCCGGGAGCGTCAGCCGCTGCGGCCGGTACGCGGGCGGCTCGTCCCACGGCTCGACGGTCTCGGGCACCAGCGCCACGGCGATCGCGGCCACGAGCAGCACCACCAGGAACACCGCGAACGGTGTGGTGAGCGGGCTCGTCGCGTACTTCGCGAAGAACCCGCCGACGAGCGGGCCGAGGCCGAGCCCGCCGAGGTTCACCACGCTCGCGATCAGCCCGGCGCGGCCGGCGTGCTCACCGGGCCGCGCGACCGCGCGCAGCTCCGACAGGTGCGCGGTGGCAGTGGCGGTGAGCGCGCCGATGCCGGCGCCGCTGACCAGCCGGGCCAGCAGGAGCACCGGCGCCTCCGGCGACGACAGGAACAACGCGGCCGCCAGCGCTTCGGCGAGTGTGGCGGCGACGATCACGCGGCGCCGGCCGAGCCAGTCGCTCACGTGGCCGGCGAGGTAGAGGCTCGCCATCACGCCCACGGCGTAGGCGACGAAGACGAGGGTGACCACGAACGTCGGGAACCCGTCCTGGCGCTGGTAAATCGAGTACAGCGGCGTCGGCACGGTGGAGAACGCGAGCGACGCGGCGAACGCGAGGGCGATCACGCGGAAGCCCCAGTCGTGAGTGAGCCGCGGGCGGATTGTGCGGGCTGTGACGGGCGAAACGGTGTGGAGCATGGCTGCCTTCCCCGGAAGATCCTTGTGCCTTCAACCATCCCCTCGGCGACTCATTCCGTCCAACGAAAAGTCTTGGCAACAGTTATCGCTCGATGCGATAATTCATGCCGTGGAGACCCGCCAGCTCGAGTACTTCGTGGCCGTGGCCGAGGAGCTCAGCTTCACGCGCGCGGCTCAGCGGTTGTTCGCCGTCCAGTCCACGGTGTCGGCCACGATCCGCACGCTGGAGACGGAGCTGGGCACGACGTTGTTCGACCGCTCGACGCGCAGGGTCGCGCTCTCGGCCTCGGGCGCGTTGTTCCTGCCGGAGGCGAAGGCGGCGCTCGACGCCGTGGAGCGCGCCCGCGAGGTGGTGCAGGAGGCCTCGGCCGGCCTGCGCGGGAGCCTGCGGGTGGGCACGCTCACCAGCGTCGGCGCCCTCGACCTGCCCGCGCTGCTCGGCACGTTCCACGACCGGCACCCGCTGGTCGACCTGCACCTCACGGTGTCGGTGACGGGCCCGACCGGCCTGGCCGAGGACGTCCGCCACGGCCGGCTCGACCTCGCGCTGCTCGGCCTGCCCGAGAGCGAGCTGCCGGGCCTGACCGTGCGCACGATCGTCACGGTCCCCTACCTCGCCGTCCTCCCGGCCGCGCACCCGCTCGCCGGCCGGCCGTCGATCTCGTTGCGGGACCTGGCCGGCGAGCGGTTCGTGGACGCGCCCCGCGGCTTCGGCAACCGCATCGCCATCGACCGGGCCTGCGAGTCCCTCGGCGTCGGGCGCCGGGTTCCCGTGGAGGTCGCCGACCTCCGGGTGATGCCCCTGTACGTCGCCGCGGGGCTGGGCGTCGCCGTGGTCCCGGACCTCGTGCCGCTGACCGCTCCCGGCACGGCCGTGGTGCCGCTGGACGACGCCGGGCTCACGTGGCCGCTCTCGGTCGTGAGCCACGGTGAAAAGGCCCCCGGCCGGGCGCTGCGGACCCTGCTCGATCTGCTGGTGGAGACCGATTTCTTACAGAAGTCGGACGGGGGCGCAAGCGGCCGTCCGAGGGAATAGAAAGTGCCCGTACGGTGTCTGTATAGCTGTACGTTCAGGTGCGTTTCACCTGGTTCCCCAGCCCGAGCCGAGAGGCCGCGAAGGGAGAGCTGTGTCCCAGCAGACCCAGTACAACAAGAACCCGGAAGCCGTGTCCCGGCTGACCCCGGAGCAGTACCGCGTGACCCAGCAGGACGGGACCGAGCGGGCGTTCGCGAACGCCTACTGGGACAACCACGAGCCCGGCATCTACGTCGACGTCGTGTCCGGCGAGCCGCTGTTCGCGTCGGTCGACAAGTACGACAGCCACTCCGGCTGGCCGAGCTTCACCAAGCCGATCCAGAAGACGACGAACGTCGTCGAGCGCAACGACTTCAGCCACGGCATGATCCGGGCGGAGGTCCGTTCGCTGCACGGTGACAGCCACCTCGGCCACGTCTTCGACGACGGCCCGCTCGACAAGGGCGGCCTGCGCTACTGCATCAACTCCGCGTCGTTGAAGTTCATCCACCTCGACGACCTGGACAAAGAGGGGTATGGAGACTTCCGTGCCCTCTTCACCGACAACACCGACAAGTAAGGAGACGACGTGACGACCGAAAAGGCGATCCTCGCCGGCGGGTGCTTCTGGGGCATGGAGGAGCTGTTCCGCCACCAGCCCGGCGTCGTGTCCACGCGCGTCGGCTACAGCGGCGGCGACACACCCAACGCCACCTACCGCAACCACGGCACCCACGCCGAGGCCATCGAGGTCCTCTACGACCCCTCCCAGACGGACTTCCGCAACCTGCTCGAGTTCTTCTTCCAGGTCCACGACCCCACGACGAAGAACCGCCAGGGCAACGACATCGGCATGAGCTACCGCTCGGCGATCTACTACACGAACGACGAGCAGAAGAAGGTCTCCGAAGACACCATCGCCGACGTCGAGGCCTCCGGCCTCTGGCCCGGCAAGGTCGTCACCGAGGTCACCCCGGCCGGTGACTTCTGGGAGGCCGAGCCCGAGCACCAGGACTACCTCCAGAAGTACCCGAACGGCTACACCTGCCACTTCCCCCGCCCCGGGTGGAAGCTGCCCAAGCGGGCGACGGCCTGATCACGACGGCGCGCGGACCCACGTCCGCGCGCCGCGCGCTTTTCGGCGCCTTTTTTCCAGCGCCCGGGTTTCGGCGCCTCTTTTTCAGCGCTCCTTTTTCAACGCCCCAGTTCCAGCGCAGCCGGAGCTGTCACACCGGAAACCGGCCCGGCCGAACCGAGGAGATCCCGATGCGCGACTACCCGGACGCGATCACCCCGATCGACCACGTCGAGCCCGTGCCCCGGCGGATCCGCGCCGTGCTCGGCGGTGAGACGGTACTCGACACCACCCGCGCGCTGTACGTGTGGGAGTGGCCGTACTACCCGCAGTACTACATCCCGGCCGCCGACGTGACGCCCGGCGTGCTCGTGGACGAGAACCACCCGCAGCACCTCAAGCGCGGCACCGCGCGCCGCCAGACCCTCAAGGCGGGCGACAAGGTCAAGACCGCGGCCGCGCGCCTCTACGGTGAGGACGCCACCTCCGGGCTCGCGGACCACGTCCGGTTCGAGTGGGCGGCCCTCGACGCGTGGTTCGAGGAGGACGAGCAGGTGTTCGTCCACCCGCGCAACCCGTACGCGCGCGTCGACGCCCTGCGTTCCACCCGGCACGTGCGCGTCGCGCTGGAAGGCCGGACGCTCGCCGAGTCGTCGTCTCCGGTGCTGCTGTTCGAAACCGGCCTGCCGACGCGATACTACCTCAACCGCACCGAGGTGGACTTCTCCCACCTCGTGCCCACCGCCACCGTCACCGAGTGCCCGTACAAGGGCACCACCACCGGCTACTGGTCCGTGCGCGTCGGCGACGTCGTGCACCAGGACCTGGCCTGGTCCTACGACTTCCCCACGCGCTCGCTCAGCGCGATCTCCAACCTGATCTGCTTCTACAACGAGAAGGTCGACCTCTTCGTCGACGGCCAGGAGATCCCCCGGCCGACCACGCACTTCTCCTGACGGGTCAGTCCACTTCGGACTGCAACCGGGCGAACGCCGAGGTCACGGTGCCCGCCATCCGGTCGCCTCGCGCGGCGTGGCCGGCGGGCACCGTCACACACACGGTGAACCGGTCGGCCCACGTCATCACACCCACCGCCACCGGCACGTCCGGCGCCAGCGACAGCACGGGGTACACGGTGCGCACGAGGGAACCGTTGAGCACCACCGGCGAACGCGCGCCCGGCAGCACCGAGGCGATCATGCTGAACCAGGTGCCGCGGTAGACCAACCGTGCCACGCGCCGGTGCAGCCACGGCGGCAGGATCCCGATCACGCGCACCACGGCGTTGCCCGCCCGGGGCGCGCCCCGGGTCACCTGCTCGGCCAGCAGCTCCCGCGTCGCGCGCACGCGTTCGGCCAGCGACATCGCACCGGTCGGCAGGTCGACGCTCGCGGCCCCTGTGTGGTTCCCCAGCTGGCGGAACGTGCCGGTGTCGCGAATGGACATCGGGATCAGCACCCGCACCCGCTCCGGCGCGGCCGCGCCCAGTTCCTGGTGCACGGCTTCCGCGACGAGCGCGAGCACGAAGTCCGTGGTCGGCACGCCGACCTTGCGTGCGGCCGCCCGCACCTGCGGCGCCGACAGGTGCGCTCGCGCGTAATGCCGCCGCGGGCCCGAGATCTCGGTCTCCCACCGCACGCGCGGCGCGGTGCCCGCCCGCGCGAGCGCCCAGATGCCGCGGGCCAGCTCCTCGGCTTCCTTCCTGCGCCCAGGCCGTTTCCGCGCCGCGGCCGAGACACGGTCGGCCGCCCCGCGCAGCCGGCTGCGGCGCATCAGCGCCGGCGGCGGGTCCAGCGGCGGTTTGCCGCGAGCCTGCCCGACGAGGGCGCCGATCACCGCGATGCCGTCGCTCGCCGCGTGGTGCAGGGCGATGAGCAACGCGCCCTGCTCGCCCTCGATGCCCGTCACGAGCCGCGCGCGCACCGGGTGTTCCGGGGAGACCGGCTCGGAGAAGAAGTCGTCCATCTGCGCGGTGAGCGAGGACTCGAGCTCGCTGCCCGCCGGCAGCTCGACGTCGCCGAGGATGCCGTCGGCCGTGCGCGCCGGGTCCTCCTGCCACTTCGCCCGCCACAGGCCACCGCCCGGCAAGAGCCGCGCGCGCAAGCCGGGCGTCGCCGAGAGCAGGTGGACGGCGTCCGCGTGCGTGGGGCGGGAACCGTCGGCCTTCGGGTCGAGCATCAGCACCGCGCCGACCTGCTGCGGCACCTGCGGCGTCGCGACGTGGAGGAACAACGCGTCTTCGGGCCGCAGCCGCTGCGGCGCCGGGTTGAGCGGCGAGTCGACGAGCGACTCGAGCGCCGCCGTGAGCGAAGTGGCCGAATCGCAGTGGCGCGTGGCCGCCTCCGCCATCGCCTTGAGCCGCTCCGGTTCGGCGAGCAGCGTGCGGACGGAGCCGGTGAGCTCACCGTCCTTCTCGGTCACGAGTGCGAGACCGGCCCCGGCCATCAGCCGGGCGTTGGCCTTGCCGTGCGCGGCGATGGGCCGGTGCATGAGCACGGGCCGCCCGCACGCCAGGGCTTCCAGCCCGGTCGCGCCACCGGCGTTCGTCACCACGACGTCGGAGGCGATCGTGTAGTCGGCCATCCGGTCGGTCCAGCCCACGACCCGCAGGCGCGGCTCGTCGAGCCGTTCGAGCCGGTGCCGCAAAGCCTCGTTGCGGCCGCAGATCGCCACGGGCACCACCTCGGGCCCGGCGGCGAGCAGCTCACGCACCGTGCCCTCGACGTCGCCGAACCCGAGCGAGCCGCACGAAACCAACGCCACGAACGCGTCCGGCCGCAAGCCCAGCCACTGACGCGCGCCTGCACGGTCGCCGGGCCGGAACTCGGCGCGCACCGGCGGCGCCGACACCCCGACCGCGGCCGAGGGCGCGCAACGGCGCGCCAGGCCCACGGCGACTTCGTGCATCACCATCGTGAGGTCGGCCGAGCCGTAGACCCAGAACGGGTGCGGCGCGAAGTCCGACACCCACGCACCGATCGGCGCCTCCAGCTTCCCGCGCCGGCGCAGCCACGCCAGCCCGGCCGTGCCCATCGGATAGGTGGACAACACGAGGTCCGGCGCGAAGTCCGCCACCGGTTTCGCGAGGCGCCGCCCGCACCAGGACGCGGTGAAGCGCTTCGACGCCGCCGCGAACCAGGCGAGGCGCCAGATGGCGTCGTAGAAGAACTCGTACAGCCACGGGGTGGTCTCGACGTTGGCGACGTAGATGCGGCGGAACAGGCCTCCGAAACCCGGCCCCAGCTGGTCGAGGGCGTCGAGCCACTTCACCTCGGCCGCGGGCCAGCGCTCCCGCACGGCGCCCTCCAGCGCCCGTCCGGTGGCGTTGTGCCCTTCCCCCATGTTCGCCGAGACGATCAGCACGCGCTCCAACGCGCCCCCTTCGCCAGAGGTGCCGCGAGCGGCGGTCACCAGCTGTTTCCTAACAGGTGGATCCGGCCAGACCGTACCCGTCGTCGGGGTCCGACCCGGCGTGCTCGGCCTCGGCGTGTTCGTGTTCTTCCTCGATCGCGGCCACGTCCAGGTGAGCCGCGCGCGTCGAGAGCATCGCGATGCCGACCACGATCACCGCACCGGCGAACGCCTCGCCCGCGAGCCCCCACGGCGTGCCGTTGGCGCTCTCCCCCATCCAGGACAGCCCGATCGCGACCCCCACGAGCGGGTCGAGGGCCGTGATGACAGCCAGCGCCGGCGTGAGATAGCGGCCCTGCTGGAAGGTGTTCTGGCTGAGCAGGAACCCGAGCGGGCCGACCACGCAGACGATGTAGAGCGTCCAGTGCTTGAACGGTTCGTCCAGGCCCTGGCGGAACTGCCCGGCGACGACCTTCATCAGGCCGGCGGTCAGGCCGTAGAGCACGCCCGTGGCCACAGCGAGGCCCAGCACGCGCCCGGAGCCGGAGTGGGTGAGCGCGGCGAGCGCGAGGCCCGCGATCGTCACCACGGCCAGCGCGATGCCGAGCGGGAGCAGCTTGGCGCCCGTGACGAGCACGTCGCCGTTGCCGCTGGGGCGGGCGATCACGAGGAACACCGCGAGCCCGACAACGCACAGCGCCGAGCCGGCGCTCATCACCCGGTCGGGACCTCGTCGCTCGAGCCGCGCGAAGACGAACCCAGCGAAGATCAGCGACGTGATGAGCAACGGCTGGACCAGCAGCAACGGCCCGAACGCGAGCGCGACGAGCTGCAGCACGAGCCCCAGTACGGTCGCCACGATGCCGATGAGCCACAATGGTCGACCGACGAGGCGCCTGAACAACGTGAGATCGAGCGGGTTCGCCGGCTCGACCTCTTTGGCCGCCTTTGCCTGGGCGGCGCTGGCGATTCCCATGCACGCCGCGCCCAGCACCGCGGCAGGGACGGCCACGAAAAGCGACACCCCCGTGACACTCATGGAATACTCACCTCACACCATTCCCATCCGCCGTGCCTATGCTGTTGAAAAATTCGTGGGCCGTTGGGGGGATGGTCACCCCGCACCGGAGGTACTTGAACCGCATGCGACACCACATGACGATCGACCTCCCGTCGTTCCGCAACTTGGTCGTGGGCGGGGGTCGGCATCTGCTGGAGTCCACTCTCGTACCAGCCGGCCTCTTCTACCTCCTCCTGACTCTGGTCAGCTTCGACAGCGGGGTCATCGCCGCGCTGTGCTGGTCGGTCGTCGTCATCGTGACGCGCCTGGTGATGCGCAAGCCCGTCCCCGCGGTCCTGTGGCTCACGTCCGTGCTGCTGATCGCCCGGACCGCGTTGGGCCTGGCCACCGGCAGCGCCTTCCTGTATTTCCTGCAGCCGACCCTACAGAACTTCGTTATCGCCAGCCTGTTCCTCGTCTCCGCGCCGTTCAACAAACCGCTGCTCGCGCGGCTGGCCGGTGACTTCTGCTCGTTCCCGGACACGCTGTCGGGCCACCCCGGCATGCGGCGCTTCTTCCAGCGCGTGTCGGTGCTGTGGGCGCTGGTGTTCGCCGTGAACGGTTCCGTGACGCTGGTGATGCTCGCGAAAGCGACGGTCGGCAACTTCCTCATGGTCAGCACTGCGGGCTCATACAGCCTGGTCGCGCTGGCGATCGTCGGCTCGCTGCTGTGGTTCCGGCGCTCGCTGCGCTCGGAGGGCATCGTGCTGCGGATGGCCTCGCACAAGCCCGCGCTCACCGCCGTCTGATGCCCGCTCCCCGCGGCACAGCGCTGGTCACCGGCGCTTCCTCGGGAATCGGCGAGGCCACCGCGCGCCTGCTCGCCGCCGCGGGAACCCACGTTCTGCTGCACGGACGCGACCGCGAGCGCCTGGCCGCGCTCGCCGCGGAAACCGGCGGCACCGCGCTCGAAGCCGATCTCGCGGACCCCGAAGCCGCGGGCAAACTGGCCGAACGCGCGCTGGCCGTCACCGGCCGCGTCGACACGCTCGTGAACAACGCGGGCCTCGGCTGGGCCGGTCCCCTGCCCGAGCTCTCCTCCGAGCTCCTCTCCCGGCTGGTCACCGTGAACCTGACCGCGCCGCTCGAGCTCACCCGCGCGCTGCTGCCCGGCATGCTGGCGCGGGGCCGCGGCCGGATCGTCTTCGTGACGTCGATCGCCGGGCGCACCGGCGTCGCGGGCGAAGCCGTGTACGCGGCGACCAAGTCCGGGCTCGACGCGTTCGCCGACAGCCTCCGCTTCGAGCTGCACGGCACGGGCGTGGACGTCGGCGTGGTCGTGCCCGGCGTGGTGCGCACCGCGTTCTTCGAGCGTCGCGGCCGGCCCTACACCCGCACGACGCCACGGCCGGTGTCCGCGCAGCGCGTGGCCGCTGCGGTCGTGCGCGCGACGCAGCGGCCCGGTGACTACTACGTGCCCCGCTGGCTGCGCGTGCCGGTCGCGCTGCGTGGCGCGCTGCCCGGCGCGTACCGCGCGCTGGCGACGCGGTTCGGCGCCGAAAGCTGACCGGTCGCCCAGCGGACCGCGCACGGCACCTCCCTCGCCCCAAGTCATGCCTGCAAGCGTCTCCTGTGTCTCGCCTCGTCTTCGCCGTCCGTGAACAACTTAGCCCTGCTAACCAACTCTGTCCTCGGGGTTATTCCCTGAGTCACTCCGATGTCGGCTGTCCCCCGGGCGGACCCCAGGCCAGGGCCAGCAGCAACGTCGCCCTGGCCTCCGGGTCGTCGAGCGCGGGCCCGAACAGCTCGTGCAGGCGGCCGAGGCGGTAGGACACCGTCTGCGGGTGGATGTGCAGGTCCTCGGCCACGGCCTTGCGGTCGCCGAGGTGCAGCAGCCACGAGCGCAGCGTGGTCTGCAGGCGCTCGCGCGAGGAGTCGTTGAGGTCGTCCAGCGGCGCCAGCGACCGCTTGCGCAGCACCTCCAGCAGCCGGTCGTCGCGGTGCACGATGATCGCGTCGAGGTGCTCGTCGGCGAAAACCGGGTCGTCGGACAGCAGGCGGTCGCGGCGCAGCCGGGCGGTCACCTCCGCGATCCGCAGGCTCGCCGGGAGCCGGTCGACGGGCACGGTCGCCCCGACCACCGCGCCACCGCCACGCAGCGCCCGGGCCAGCCACGCGCGCCGGCCCGGGCCACCCGGGTCCGGCACGATCGTCACGAGCTGGCCCGGCCGGCGCAGCCGCAGGCAGGTGTCGTCGAGCCGCGCCACGAGGTCGCGGCCCAGCTGGTTCTCGTCCTCCACCAGCACCACCGTCGCCGAACGCGGCAGCCGCCACTCCGCCCGCAGCGCGGCGGCCTGCACCGCCGCCCCGTCGGCGCGGTCGGACAGCAGCAGCTCGGTCAGCTCGTCGCGCAGCCGCTCGCGCATGCGCACGGCATCGGACTGCTCCTGCAGGTAACCCTTGAGCGAGGACTCCGACAGCTGGTCCACCAGCGCGAACACCGTGGTGGCGAGCGAGGCGAACAGCTCCGCCGGCACCTCGAGGTCCAGCGCGGCTTCCGACACGTGGCGCCACGCGACCCGCGCACCCACGCGGTAGGCCGAGAGCAGGCTCGTCACGCGCCGGCCCTGGCGGTACTGCGTCCGCCCGATCTCCTCGAACACCACTTGCTCGACGCCCGAGCCGAGCTCGGGCAGGTTCTCGTCCGGCTGTTCGGCGAGGTTGATGAGCCGGCGCACGAACCCGGCGCTGGCCGTCACGATCTCCGCCAGCTCTTCGGTGAGGAACGCAGCGTAGTCGGGGTGCTGCTCGACGAGCTGATCACGAACCTCGTTCAGAATGGCCGGGAGTCGCCTGGTCACGACGGTCTCCAGCTCACCCAGACGGGTCACCTGGTCTGATCCCATGAGCGCAGCTCGTCCTTCCGTAGCAGGTAGCAGGTCTATGGGTTCGGTCCGCCTTATCCTCACCCCACTTTGTCCGCTCGTGCCAAGTCGAAGCCAGCAAAATTCTTCTTCCGGTCGCAGAAGCCGCCCATCCGTGCGAGTCAGACTGTGTGCAATGAGATCGACTTCACCTGGCGGTCACGCAGCGGACACGGACGGTCTGCGGGAGAAGCGGCATGCGGAGAACTTCCCGGTCGCGCTCCGAGTGCTGCCCCGGCGGCTCCGGTCGGATCTGCAGGCCGTTTACGCCGTCGCGCGCACGATCGACGACCTCGGCGACGAAGCCGAAGGCGACCGCAGCGCGCTGCTGAAGGCGTTCGGGGACGAGCTGTCGGCCGCCTTCGACGGCGCCGATCCCACCGACCCCGTGATCCGTGGCCTGGTGCCCGCGATGCGCGCGGGGCGGGTGGAGCTCGAACCGTTCCGCCGGCTGGTCGAGGCCAATCTGCAAGACCAGCACGTGACGCGGTACGCGACGTATGAGGACCTCCGCGCGTACTGCCGGCTGTCGGCCGACCCGGTGGGCCGGATCGTGCTGCGGCTGTTCGACGTGCACGACGCGCACGCTGAGGAGCTCTCGGACCGCGTGTGCACCGCGCTGCAGCTGCTGGAGCACTGGCAGGACGTGGCCGAGGACCACGGGAACGGCCGGATCTACCTGCCACAAGAGGACCTCGCGGCCTTTCGCGTCACCGAAGACGAGCTCGGCGCGGCGCGGGCGTCGCGCCGGCTGAGAGAGCTGATGCGCTTCGAGATCGACCGCGCCGCGGCCCTTCTGGGCAGCGGCGCTGGTCTGGTCGGGCTCTTGTCCGGCTGGGGCCGGCTGGCCGTGAGCGGATTCGTGGCCGGCGGGCTGGCGACCGTCGACGCGCTGCGGGAGACGAACGGAGACGTACTCGCCACGCAGGCCAAGCCGGGCAAAGCGGGTGTGCTGGCGTGGCTCGTGTGGCTGCAGGTGGGTGAGCCCAGGACGGGGAGGCGGTCGGGATGAGCACGGTCGAAGAGGCGTATGAGCACTGCGCACTGGTCACCAAGGACCAGGCGCGCAACTTCTACTACGGGATCCGGCTGCTGCCGCCCGACAAGCGTTCGGCGCTGTGCGCGGTCTACGCGCTGGCCCGGATCGTCGACGACATCGGCGACGGCGATCTCGCGCCCGAGGCGAAGCTGCAGGGCCTGGCCGACATCCGCAAGTCGCTCGGTGACCTGTCCGCCGGCGCCGACCCGGTGTACGTCGCGGTCGCCGACGCGGCGCGGCGCTACCCGATCCCGCTCGGCGCGTTCGAGGAGCTGCTCGACGGCGTGGAGATGGACGTGACCGGCCGCGAGTACGTGCGGTTCGAGGACCTCGTGGAGTACTGCCGCTGCGTGGCCGGTTCGGTCGGGCGGCTGTGCCTCGGCGTGTTCGGCAGCAGGCCCGAGCCCGAGGCACCGACGTACGCCGACGAGCTCGGAATCGCGTTGCAGCAGACCAACATCCTGCGCGACATCCGCGAAGACCTCCTCAACGGGCGCGTGTACCTGCCCAAGGAAGACCTCGACAAGTTCGGCGTGGAGCTGAAGGTCGGCGAGGACGGCCGGCTGGCCGACGACGGCGGCGGGCTGACCGCGCTGGTCCACTTCAGCGCCGCCCGCGCTCGCGAGTGGTACGCCCGCGGCCTGCAGCTCGTGCCCTCGCTCGACCGCCGCAGCGCCGCGTGCTGCACGGCGATGTCCGGGATCTACCGCACGCTGCTCGACCGCATCGACGAGCAGCCCTCGCTCGTGTTCGACCGCAGGCTTTCCTTGTCCGGCAGGGAAAAGGCGGTGGTCGCGGTTCGGGCGCTCACGGGGATCGGCCGATGACCTCCGAGGTCGCGGTCGTCGGCGGCGGGCTCGCCGGCATCGCCACTGCGCTGCGCTGCGCCGACGCCGGGCGCTCGGTGACGCTGTTCGAGGCCCGGCCGCACCTGGGCGGGCTCACGCACTCGTTCACGCGCGGCGAGCTGCACGTGGACAACGGCCAGCACGTGTTTCTCCGCTGCTGCACCGCCTACCTCGCGCTGCTGAACCGCCTCGGCGTCGCCGACCGCGTGATGCTGCAGCCGCGCCTGGAGATCCCGATCCGCACGCCGGGTTCGACGGAGTCGACGTGGCTGCGCCGCGGCGACCTGCCCGCGCCACTGCACCTGGCTGCGTCCCTGCTGCGCTACGACCCGCTGCGCCCGCTCGACCGCGCGCGCTTCGCGTTGGCAGCGCTGGCGTTGCGGCGCGTGGACCCGACCGACGACCGCACGGACCGGCAGTCGTTCGGCGAATGGCTGCGCCGCCACGGGCAGAGCGCCGCCGCGATCGAGGCGCTGTGGGACCTCGTCGGCGTCGCGACGCTCAACGCGACGGCCGACGAAGCGTCGCTGGCCCTCGCGGCCACGGTGTTCCAGGAAGGCCTGCTCACCGACCCGGCCGCGGCCGACATCGGCTGGTCGCTCGTGCCGTTGCGCGAGCTGCACGGCGACGCGGCGCTCGACGCGCTCACCACGGCCGGCGCCGACGTGCGGACCGGCACGAAGGTGCGCGGCATCGAGGAGACGGCCGGCGGCTGGCGCGTGCGCACCGACGATGGCGAGGCCACCTTCGCCCACGTCGTGCTCGCCGCTCCCCCGCCCGTCACGGAGAAACTCGCGCCGCCGGGCGCGATCCCGTTGCCGCCCGGCTGGTCGGGCGGGCTGGGCAGCTCGCCGATCGTGAACGTCCACGTGGTGCTCGACCGGCACGTGCTGGACGAGCCGTTCGTGGCCGGCGTGCGCACGCCGGTGCAGTGGGTCTTCGACCGCACGCGCCAGTCGGGCCTCGAATCGGGGCAATACCTGGCGATGTCGCTCTCGGCCGCCGACGACCTGATCGACCTGCCGACCGCGACGTTGCGCGAGCGCCTGCTGCCGGAGCTCACCGGGCTGCTGCCCGAAGCTCGCGGCGCGCAGGTGCTGGATTTCTTCGTGACCCGGGAACGGCACGCGACGTTCCGGCCCGGCCCGGGCACTGCGTCGCTGCGTCCGGCCGCGGAGACGTCCGCGCGGGGGCTCTACCTGGCCGGGGCGTGGACCGCCACCGGCTGGCCCGCGACGATGGAGGGCGCTGCCCGCAGCGGTGCGGCCGCGGCGACCGCCCTCCTCGAGAACAACGTGCACGAGGAGAAGGAGGGAGTCGGAGCATGACCGCCACCATGCGACCCGCCGCCGAGGCGGCCCCTGCGGTGCCGGCAGCACTCGGCCGCACCCGCGACGTCGTGCAGCCCGCGCTGCGCGAGGCCGTCGGCCGGCTGGACGAGACCAGCCGCGCGATCAGCGCGTACCACCTCGGCTGGACCGACGCCGACGGCGCGCCGGTGAGCGGCAACGGCGGCAAGGCCGTGCGGTCCGCGCTCGCGGTGCTCTCGGCGCTGGCCGCCGGCGCGCCCGCCGAGACCGGCGTGCCCGGAGCCGTCGCCGTCGAGCTGGTGCACAACTTTTCGCTCGTCCACGACGACCTCATGGACGGCGACACCGAACGCCGCCACCGGCCCACCGTGTGGGCGCTGTGGGGTGCGCCGGCCGCCATCCTCACCGGCGACGCGATGCTCGCGCTCGCGCAGGAAGTGGTGCTGGACAGCGATTCCCCGCACGCGATCCCCGCCGCGCGGCTGTTGTCGGAGACCACCCGCCGGCTCATCCACGGCCAGGTGCTCGACGTCCAGTTCGAGCAGCGCGACGACGTGACGCTGCCCGAGTGCGTCACCATGGCCGGCGGCAAGACCGGCGCGCTGCTGTCCTGCAGCGCCGCGATCGGCGCCGTGCTCGCCGGCGCGCCCGCCGAGACCGTCGACGCCCTCGCGGTGTTCGGCGAAGAGGTCGGGCTGGCGTTCCAGCTCGTGGACGACGTGCTCGGCATCTGGGGCGACGCGGCCGTGACCGGCAAGCCCGTGTACTCCGATCTACGGGCGCGCAAGAAGTCGTTGCCCGTCACCTATGCGATCACCCATGGCGGTGCGAAAGGCCGCGAGCTCGCGGAGTGGCTCGCGGGTGAGGAAACGGGTGACGAGGCCGAGCTGGCGCGCGTCGCCGCGCTCGTGGAGTCGGCCGGCGGCCGCGAGTGGACCACGGCCGAGGCCGCCCGCCGCGTCGAGACGGCCGAGCGAGCGCTGTCGGCAATTCGTTCCGGGCCACGCCAAGAGCTCATCGGCATCGCACGCTTCATCGTGCACAGGGAGGCGTGAATGACGCAGACCGTCCCCGGGACGTCCACTTCGGACACCCCGCGCGAACGCTCGCGTACTCCGGAAGAAACCCTCGCCGCCGGCGTCGAGTTCCTGCGCGGCGAGCAGGACGCGGCCGGCTGGTGGAAGGGTGAGCTCGCCACCAATGTCACGATGGACGCCGAAGACCTGCTGTTGCGCCAGTTCCTCGGCATCCTCACCGAACAGCAGAAAGAAGAGTCGGCGCGCTGGATCCGTTCGCAGCAGCGCGACGACGGCACGTGGGCCAACTTCCCCGGCGGCCCGGCGGACCTGTCGACCACCGTGGAGGCGTGGGTCGCCTTGCGGCTGGCCGGCGACCCGGCCGACGCGCCGTGGCTCGTCGAGGCGGCCGGCTGGATTCGCGCGAACGGCGGCCTGGAGAGCACCCGCGTGTTCACGCGGATCTGGCTCGCGATGTTCGGGCAGTGGTCGTGGGCCGACCTGCCGAACCTGCCACCGGAGCTGATCTTCCTGCCGTCTTGGTTTCCGCTCAACGTCTACGATTTCGCGTGCTGGGCACGCCAGACCATCGTGCCGCTCACGATCGTCGGCACGCTGCGGCCGAAGCGAAAGCTGCCGTTCGACGTGGCGGAGCTGCGCGTCGGTGAGAGCCCGAAGAAGTCCGCGGCGCCGTGGACGTGGGACGGGGTGTTCCAGAACCTCGACACCGCGCTGCACACGTACGCGAAGCTGCCGTTCAACCCGGTGCGCAAGGTCGCGATGCGCCAGGCCGCCGAGTGGATCCTGGCGCGCCAGGAGTCCGACGGCTCGTGGGGCGGCATCCAGCCGCCGTGGGTGTACTCCATCCTCGCGCTGCACCTGCTCGGCTACCCGCTCGACCACCCCGCGCTCAAGGCCGGCCTCGAAGGTCTCGAAGACTTCACCATCCGCGAGGAGACCGAGCAGGGCTGGGTGCGCCGGCTCGAGGCGTGCCAGTCGCCGGTGTGGGACACCGCGCTCGCGATGACCGCGCTGCTCGACGCGGGCGTCTCCCCCGGCGACGAGACGCTGGTGCGCGCGACGGAGTGGATGCTCGGCGAGGAGATCACCGTGCCGGGCGACTGGATGGTGCGCCGCCCCACGCTGGCGCCGGGCGGGTTCGCGTTCGAGTTCGCCAACGACGGTTACCCGGACACCGACGACACGGCCGAGGTGGTGCTGGCACTGCGGCGCATGGGCCGGCCCGACCACCTGCGCATCCGCGGGGCGATCGACCGCAGCGTGAAGTGGCTCGAAGGCATGCAGTCGAGCGACGGCGGCTGGGGCGCGTTCGACGCGGACAACACGCAGGTGCTCGCCACGAAGCTGCCGTTCTGCGACTTCGGCGCCGTGATCGACCCGCCGTCGGCGGACGTCACCGCGCACGTCGTGGAGATGCTGGCGGCCGAGGGCAAGGCGGACACGACCGAATGCCGCCGCGGCGTCAAGTGGCTGCTGGACAACCAGGAGGCCGACGGTTCGTGGTTCGGCCGGTGGGGCGCGAACTACGTCTACGGCACGGGCGCGGTCGTCCCCGCGCTGGTCCTCGCCGGGATGCCGGCGTCCGACGTCCGGATCCGCCGCGCCGTGCGGTACCTGACCGAGCACCAGAATCCCGACGGGGGCTGGGGCGAGGACCTGCGCTCCTACGACGACCCGGGGAAGTGGTCGGGCCGCGGCGAGTCGACGCCGTCGCAGACCGCGTGGGCGCTGCTCGCGCTGCTGGCCGCCGGCGAGCGAGACTCCGCCGCGACGACGGAGGGCGTGGCGTGGCTCTGCGAGCAGCAGCGCGCAGACGGCGGCTGGGACGAGGACTTCCACACCGGCACCGGCTTCCCCGGCGACTTCTACCTTTCGTATCACCTCTACCGCGTGGTGTTCCCCCTGTCGGCGCTGGGCCGGTACGTGCGGAGCTCCTCGTGAGGCCGGCCGTGTTGTGCGCGCCGCTGCGGATCGAGCGGGCCGCGTTGCGCTCGGCCGGCCTGCCGGTAGTGCGCACAGGCCTCGGTCCTCGGCGGGCGGCAGCGACCGCGGCCCGGTTGCCTTCCGGGCCACGCCTCGTCGCGGGGATCGGCGGCGGGCTCGCGTCACACGTGCGACCGGGTGACGTCGTGGTGGCCGACGAGGTGCGCGGGCCCGACGGAGTGGTCGAGGTGCCGACCGCCGCACTGCTGGCCGGCGCGTTGCGGCGGCTCGGGCTGACCGTCCACGTCGGACCGGTACTCGGGGTCGACCACGTGGTGGGCGAACGGGAACGTGCTTCGCTGGCCTCGTCGGGCGCGTTGGCGGTCGACATGGAGTCACACCGGCTGGCCGCTGCCGGGCAGCCGTTCGCCGTCGTGCGGTCCATTGTGGACACGGTCGGCGCACCACTGGTGCGGCCCGCCACGGTTTCCCACGGCCTGGCCGGGCTGCGCAGCCTGCGGGCGGCCGTGCCCGCGCTCACGGCGTGGGCCGCCGCGACCGGGCCGCGGCAGCTGGTGATGGCGAGCCCGCGCTCGTTCTGTGCCGGCGTGGAGCGGGCGATCGACATCGTGGACCGTGCGTTGGCCAAGCACGGCGCGCCGGTGTACGTGCGGCGCCAGATCGTGCACAACACCCACGTGGTGCGGGAATTGCAGGAGCGCGGCGCGGTGTTCGTCGACGAGGTCGAGGAAGTGCCGGAGGGCGCGACGCTCGTGTTCGCCGCCCACGGCGTGACCCCGGCGGTGCGGCGCGACGCGGCCGGCCGCGGCCTGTCGGTGATCGACGCGACGTGCCCGCTGGTGACCAAGGTGCACAACGAGGTGCGCCGCTACAGCGGGCGCGGCGACACGGTGTTCCTGATCGGGCACGCGGAGCACGAAGAAGTGGAAGGCACCGTCGGGGAGGCCCCCGGTTCGGTCGTGGTGGTGGAGGACGTCGCGGCGGCCCGCACCGTGACCGTGCCCGCCACTCAGGGTGTCGCGTACACCATGCAGACCACGCTGGCGCTCGACGAGGCCGAGGAGATCGCGTCCGTGCTGCGCGAGCGGTTCCCCGGGCTTTCGGCGCCGCGCAAGGACGACATCTGCTACGCCACCACCAACCGGCAGCAGGCGCTGCGGGCGATCGCCCGCGAGGTCGACCTCGTGCTGGTGGTGGGCTCCGCCAATTCGTCCAACTCGCGCCGGCTCGTGGAAGTCGCGGAGCGCGAGGGAACGCCGGCCGTGCTGGTCGACGGAGTTTCGGACATCGACCTGCGCCGCCTGGCGGGCGCGGGCCGGATCGGCCTCACCGCGGGCGCTTCGGCGCCGCCGCACCTCGTCGACGAGGTCGTGGCGAGCCTGCGCGGACTCGGGCCGGTCACCGTCGCCGAAAATCGGCTGACGGAGGAAGAAATCACTTTCACCCTACCTCGGGAGGTGCTCTGAGCCATGGCCATGCCGTTGCGTCAGTCCGTGCGACTGGGCGGTTATCTGATGAAGCAGAAGCTGCTGCGCAAGGAAAAGTTCCCGCTGCTGGTCGAGCTTGAGCCGCTGTTCGCCTGCAACCTCAAGTGCGCCGGCTGCGGCAAGATCGCGCAACCCCACACCCTGCTCAAGCAGCGCATGCCAGTGGAGCAGGCCGTGGGCGCCATCGAGGAGAGCGGCGCGCCGATGGTGTCCATCGCCGGCGGTGAGCCGCTGATGCACCCGAAGATCGACGAGATCGTGCGGCAGCTGCTCGACCGGCGCAAGATCGTGTTCCTCTGCACCAACGCCCTGCTGCTGCACAAGCACATCCACAAGTTCAAGCCCCACCACAACTTCGCGTGGATGGTGCACATCGACGGCCTCGAAGACCGCCACGACGCGTCGGTGCGCAAGGAGGGCGGGTTCGCCGCGGCCGTCGAGGCGATCAAGCTCGCCAAGGAAAAGGGCTTCCGGGTCATGACGAACACGACGTTCTTCGACGGGGACACCGCCGAAGACGTCGTCGACGTGCTCAACTTCCTCAACGACCTGGGCGTCGACAACATGCAGATTTCGCCCGCGTACGCCTACGAGAAGGCCCCGGACCAGGAACACTGGCTCGGCGTGCAGCAGACCCGCGAGCTCTTCACGAAGGCCTTCGGCGGCGGCAACCGCAAACGCTGGCGCCTCAACCACTCCCCCGTGTTCCTCGACTTCCTCGAAGGCAAGCGCGACCTGGAGTGCACCCCGTGGGGCATCCCGTCCTACTCGCTGCTCGGCTGGCAGCGCCCGTGCTACCTCCTCGACGACGGCTACGCGAAGACCTACAAGGAACTCATCGAGGACACCGACTGGGACGCCTTCGGCCGCGGCAAGGACCCTCGGTGCGACAACTGCATGGCGCACTGTGGTTACGAGCCGACCGCGGTGATCGCCACGCTGGGCTCACTGAAGGAGTCGGTGCGGGCGGCTGTGGGGCACTGAGGTTTTGCTCTTGGGGAAAGCCGCAGGTCCTGGGGACTTGCGGCTTTCTTCTTGTTCGCTTGGCCTTTACTCGCCGAAGGTGAAGAGGATCTTGCCTCGGCGGCCAGGAGTCAGGGAGTGCGCGAAGGCTGCCTCGTAGTCCTCCAGCCGATACGTCGCCTCGACCGGCGCCGTCAGCTCGCCGGTGGCCACCAGATCGGCCAAGTCGGAGTACAAGGTGGTCACCTCGGCGGCCGTGGCGGTGCGGAGCCAGTTCATCAGCCAGAAGCCCGTGAGGGTGATCCCGCGGAAGACGAGGTCCGCCGGGGAGATCCGTGGGGCGCCTTCGGGGAAGGCGTAGGTGACGACGGTGCCGCCGTCTTCGAGGGCGCGGGTGAGGTCCTTGACGACCGGGCCGCCGGTGGCGTCGAGGATCAGGGACAGCCGCTCGCCGGCCAGGGCGGATTTCAGGGAGGCGCGGAAGTTGTCGTCGGCGACGACGGCCTGGTCGCCGCCCGCGGAGAGGACTTCGGCGGCCGCGGCAGGGCGGCGGACGACGTTGAGGGTGCGCAGGCCGGCTCGGCGCGCGAGGGTGATCAAATAGCGGCCCATGGCGGAGTTCGCGGCAGTCTGGGCGATCCACGAACCCGGCTCCAGCGGGCCGTGCAGGCGCAGCAGTTGATAGGCCGTGGCGGGGTTGACGGCGAGCATGGACAGCTGCAGGACGTCGGCGTCCTCGCGGATCGGCAGCACGTTTCGGCGCGGGAGCACCACTTTGTCCGCCCACAGGCCCTGTTCCATGGTCGGGAGGATGAGCACGCGCTTGCCCACCACGCCGGCATCGCCCGCCACGACCCGGCCCACGCCCTCCGCGCCGAGGGGCGCCGGCAGCGCCGGGCGGACGCCGTAGAGGCCGCGCATCAGCAGGAAGTCCGCGGGGTTGAGCGGGGCGGCGAGCATCTCGACCACAACGTCGTCCGGCCCGGGCTTCGGAGCCGGGGCGTCGTCGAGGCGGACGGAGGTGGCGGGGTCACCGAACTCGGTCAACAGAAGGCGGGCCATCGGGGAAGTCCTTTCAGGGAAGTCGGCAGCAGGAACGGATCAATGCGAACCCGCGGACGGCGGATCACCAGGAGCGACCCCGCCCTCGGAACCGGCCGAACCCGCCCCGCTGGCGGCAACAGCAGCACCCGGCGCGTCGTCAGAAGCGACAGCCTCGGAAACCGCCAACCCCGGCGCGCCCTCACCCCCGGCCAGCCCCGCCAGAACCAGCGCCGCCCCCAGTGGACGGTGGTTCACCACGATTTCGTCGATCTCGCCGCGTTCGTCGAAGTGGAAGGTGCCGGTGCCGAAGATGGTGTGGCCGCGGACCTGGGCCGTGTACTCCTCCACCTGCCGGTCCCCGGCGTCGAGGCGCCAGCGGACCGTCATGCCCGAGTAGCACGCCCCCACGGCGCGGACCTGCGTCTTCACGGCCTCCGGGCCCTGGAGTACGCCGTCGAGGATGGTGCCGGCGAGGCGGACGCCGGGTGACAAGCGGGAGAAGAACCAGGGATCGGCCACCCCCGAAGGCTATGACAACCGTCATAATTGTCAAGCGCAGGAGAAACACCCGACTCGACGACGGCTCTATCGGGCCAGCAGATCGTGCAGCGCCGCGCCGACGACGGCCGCGCCCGAGTGGGTCATGATCGTGGCCGCGTGGTCGGCGCCGGTGATGCGCCGGGGGCGGCGCAGGGAGGGCACGGCGGCACGGAAACCGGCCAGAGCCTCGTCGCTGTACGCGGGCGGCGTGCCCGCCCCCGAGCTCCACTCGGCGCACACCAGCTCGGTCGGTACGGTGATCTCCTGCCAGCGTGACTCGCCGAAGAACACGTCGGTCGCGTCGGCCAGCACGGCTTCCCGGCTGAGGAAGACGCGGCCGTCGGACAGGTCGTGGTCGAGGCAGTCGCGCAGGAGCGGGTCGGCGGCGTCGAGCAAGGGGTTGGCGCGCGTGAAATAGGCCAAGTACTCTTCGACGTCCGCCCAGCGCCGCGAGACGCGCTCCAGCTGCGGGGCGAACGCGGCGGGCACCGTCTCGGGCGTGAGGCCCGACGGCACGGCCATCGGGAGCCCGCCGTCGACCAGCACGAGCCCGCGCACACGGTCCGGCCGGCGCGTGGCGAGTTCCACCGCGACGAATCCGCCCAGGGACATCCCGCACACGTCGACCACCGGGTGGCCCAGCGCGTCGAGCACCCGCACCAGGTCCGAAGCGTGCTGCCGCAACGAAGACGGGCCGGCGACCGCGAAGCTGCCCGCGCGCCCACGCAGGTCCGGCATCACCAGCGACAGGTCCGGCGCCTCGGCCCGCAGCCAGTTCCACAACCGCCGGTTGCCGGTCACCCCGTGAACGGCGAGCACCGGCGCCGAAGCCCCGGCCACCACCTCCACGGCCAGCGCTCCGCCCTCGACCGGCACCGACACCGTCCTCGCGTCATCCACCATGAGGACACCGTAACGACCCAGGACCACTGTGGACAGTCACGTCAAGGGCCGATCGGCTCCCAATCCCGGTGGTGGTCCGACCACCACTGCGCGATGTCGAGCCGCCGCAGGAAGCGGACACCCGGCTGCTCCGTGGCATATCGGACGAAATCCCGCACGGCCGCCGCGCGCCCGGCCTGACCGCTCCACCGCGGGTGCAGCCCGACGGTCATCATCCGCGCCCCGAAGCCGTCGTCGGCTTCCTCGCACAGGTAGTCGAGCGCGAGCCGCAGGCTCTCGAAGAACTGCGCCGGCGAGCCGTAGGTCGGACTCAGCAGGTAGCGGGTGTAGTTGTAAACCTTGGAATACGGCACGATCAGCAGCCCGAGCTCCGAAAAGTACGGCAGCTCGTCGTTGCACGGATCCGAATCGTAGAGAAACCCGCCCTCCTCCACGAGCAGGTCGAGCGTGTGCTCGCTCGGGAACGACCGCACGTACCACCCGCGCGGCCGCTGGCCCGTCGTCCGCTCCAGCGACGCGATCGCGCGGTGCAGGTGGTCGCGCTCCTCGTCGACGGACATCCGCGCGTAGTCGAGCCAGCGGTAGCCGTGGCCGATCACGTCGTGGCCGCGTTCGCGGATCCACTCCGCGACGGCCGGATTGCGCTCCAGCGCCACCGCGCACGCGCCGACGCTCACCGGCACCGAGTACCGGTCGAAGATCCGCGCCAGCCGCCAGATGCCGACGCGGCTGCCGGACTCGTAGTGCGTCTCGGTGCCGAAGTCACGCACCTCGGGCCCGACCTCGTAGGCGTACTCGCCCCAGCCGTCGTTGCGGCCGTCGCCGTCGGGGATCGAGTACTCGGCCCCCTCCTCGTAGTTCACGACGACGTTCACCACGACCTTGGCGTCGCCGGGCCAGCGCACGCGCGGCGGGTACCGGCCGTAGCCGACGAAGTCACGCGAGGACGCGGTGGCCGGGTCACGGGGTTCGGGCACCAACCCAGCGTGGCACGGCCGCCGCGGCGCGGCAGGGTCAGTGCGGCGGGAGCTTCGTGGCCAGCAGGTCCACCGGTGTGATCGTGGGCGGCACGGCGAAAAGCTCGTCGCCGCGCAGCTCGATCTGCCGGCGGACCTCACCCTGGAGGTGGGCTTCGCGGTCCTCGTCGGTCTCGAACGCGTCGAAGATCCGGAACGACGACTGCCCGAGGCGGAAGCTGAACCAGGCCAAGGTGCCCGGTTCGGCGTCCACAAGGGACTTCGCGGCGGTCAGGAACTGCGCCACGTCGTCCTCCTTCCCGAGCTTCGCTTCGAACTCGACGAAAAATCCGTACGCCGGCATGGTTTTCCTCCTCGCCGGAGCCACCGTGGCCCCGCTCTTCGACGCTAGCTGGCGGGAACCGTGGCCGACGCTCGAATCCCGCCAGATCGAGCCTCACCCGGCGCCGGGTTCGTCACGACGCGGCCGGAGTGGCGCGAAAGGTGGCCCGGTAGCTGCCCGCCGTGGTACCGACCTGGCGTTCGAAGTGGCGGCGCAGCGTCTCCGCGGACCCGAACCCCACCATCGCGGCGATCTCCGAGATCCGGTGGTCCGTCGTCTCCAGCAGCACCTTGGCGGCCGCCACGCGCTCGCGGTTGATCCAGTCGAACACCGTCATCCCGGTGGCCCGCCGGAACTTCCGCACCAGGCTCCGCTCGCTCAGGTGCACCTGCGAGGCCAGCCCGGCCAGCGTCAACGGCTCGTGCAGGTGCTCTCGCAGCCACGCCAGGAACGAACCGAGCGCCGGCTCCCCCGCGATCCGGATGGAGTCCTTCACGAACTGCGCCTGCCCACCCGGCCGCCGCGGCGCCGTCACCAGCAGCCGCCCGACATCCCCCGCGTAAGCCTGGCCCAGATCCTCGGCCAGCAGGTGCAACGCGAGGTCCGTCGCCGAGAAGATCCCACCCGACGTGTGCACCCTGCCGTCGTCCACGTACAGGCAGCCTGGCTCCAGCTTGACCTGCGGGAACTCCCGGCAGAACTCCTCGGTGAACAGCCAGTGCGTGGTCGCCCGGCGCCCGTCCAACAACCCGGCCCGGGCCAGCAGGAACGCACCCCCGCAGAACGACACCATGCGCGCGCCGGCCTCCGCCGCGCCCCGCAACGCCCGCACCACGGACCGCGGCCGCTCCGCCAGCGGCTCCTCCACGCCCGGCACCATCACCGTGTCGGCCGTCAGCAGCGTCTCCAGCGGCGCGAGCTCCCCGAAGTCCACGCCCGAAGACAGCACCTGGCGCGGCTCCTCGCCGCAGAGCACCACCTCGTACGCACTGCCGGCATCGCCGGTCAGCTCGGCGATCGCCGCCATCCGCGGCCCGAACACCTGGTGCACCACCGTGACCTCCAGCGCCACGGAATCGGGCACGACCAGCACCGCGATCACGTGCTTGGCACGGCCGCGCGAGGTGACGGGCGTCTTGGCGGGGTGCATCACTGCTCCTGATCCGGCGGATGCCCAGGGGGCCGGGGCCTCGCCGCCGAGCGGGGTCACAACCGGACCGCTTCGAGCACGGCGTCCACGAACGCGCGCGGCTTCTCCTGGGGCAGGTTGTGCCCCGCCCCGGGCACGCG
Organism: Amycolatopsis sp. NPDC051373; assembly: GCF_040689465.1. Lineage (NCBI taxonomy): Bacteria > Bacillati > Actinomycetota > Actinomycetes > Pseudonocardiales > Pseudonocardiaceae > Amycolatopsis > Amycolatopsis sp. NPDC051373. The sequence goes on from NZ_JBFBAE010000007.1 coordinate 93,095, forward strand.
GTGGTGCACGCGCGGGCCGGTGAAATGTTTCGCCGACGCCGTGCCGTCGGTCGCCGGGAAGCTGCCGTCGGCGAGCCCGTCGAGCGTCACCGCCGGCACTGTGATCGGTGGCTGCGCCAGCAGCCGCGCCTCGAGGCCGGCGTAACGAGGATCGCCCGGCGCCGCGCCCTGGCGCACGCGGTAGTTGTGGATGACGACGTCCACGTAGTCCGGATTGTCCATCGCGGCGGCCGCGATGTCGAGGTCGGCGCTCGTGAAGCGCCACTGCGGCGAGTTGCGCCGCCACACCACTTCCGCCAGGTCACGCCGCGAACGTGTCAGCGCCGTGCGGCCGCGCTCGGTCAAGAAGAAGTAGAAGTACCAGTGCGCTGATTCGGTGCCGGGCGCGTCCGGGGAGGACGCGAGCACGCCCGGGTCCAGGTTCTGGATCAGGTAGCTGTTGACCGACACCAGCGCGCGGCACCGCCCCGGCCACAGCGCCGCGGCGACGTCGAGGGCGCGCCCGCCCCAGTCGTAGCCGCCGAACACCGCGCGTTCGACGCCGAGCGCGTCGAGGAACGCGATCAGGTCGGCGCCGAGCGCGGCCTGCTGGCCGGAACGCATCGTCGTGGCGTCGCGGAAGCGGGTGGCGCCATGGCCACGCAGGTACGGCACGAGCACGCGGTAGCCGCGGCGCGCGAGCGCGGGCGCGACCTCGGCGTAGGCGTGCGGGCTGTACGGCCAGCCGTGGCCGAGCAGCACCACGTCGCCGCGGGCCGGGCCGACCTCGTGGTAGGCGAGGTCGAGCAGGTCGGTGCGCACGTGGCGGACCGGACCCAGCCCGGAGGCCACGGCCGAGACGGCCGAGGCCTCCGCGGAGAAGGCTGGGAGCGAGGCGACGACCGCCCCCGCTCCCACGGCCTTCCCGAACGCCCGCCGGGAGATCATGGTGTGCTCCTCGTCGGTCGGGCGCACCGTCAGGCGACGGTGGCGACAGTGGCGTCGATGGTGACCTCGACGTTGCCCCGGGTCGCCTTCGAATACGGGCAGATCTGGTGCGCGGCGTGGCCCAGCTCTTCGGCGGTCGTCTGGTCCACACCGGACACTTCGAGGTGCAGGGCGGCGCTGAGCCAGAAGTCGGCCGACTCGTTGTGCAGGGTGATGTCGGCGTCCACGGCGAGGTCGGCGAGCTTCACCTTCTTCTGCGCGGCAACGATCTTCACCGCGCCGAGGAAACACGACGCCCAGCCGGCGCCGAGCAGCTGCTCCGGGTTGGTCGCGCCGCCGTTGCCGCCGAGCTCCTTCGGGATGGCGAGGGTGACGTCGAGCGAACCGTCGGCGGCGGTGGCGCGCCCGCCGTTGCGGCCCTCGCCGGCGGCGGTGACAACCGCGGTGTAGGTGGTTTCAGTCATGGCAACTGTCCTTTCTCGACAGAACTTCGGGGTCAGGCGGCGGTGCGGGCTTGCGCGAGCAGTACGTCGCGCAGGGTTTCGAGCTGGCCGTGGTGCTGGACGAGGTCTGCGCACAGGTGCAGCAGTGCGCCGCCGGCGTCGAGCGGGTCGCCGAGGCCGGCCACCGCGGCGGGCACGGTCGCGTGCGGATCCGCGCGGGTCACGTCCTTCTTCAGCTGGCGCACGGTCGTGCGCACGCGGTCGAGCAGCGGCGCGACCGGGCCGGCGGCGGTGAACTCGGCGTCGCGGTCGCGGTGGGCGGCGCGGCCGGAGACGACCTCGCCGGCCCAGTAGGCCGTGGCGCCGAGACAGTGGTTGAGCACCGCGAACGGCGTGTTGGCACCGGGCAGCTCGAGGCGGGTGTTGGCCAGGTCGTCGCCGAGCTGCTCGACGACCGCGGCCATGCCGGTCAGCGCGCGGGTGACGACGTGCAGGTACTGGCCGGTGGTGATCACAGGTACTCCCCAGCCACGTAAACGAGCGCCAGGGTGCCGGTGAGCGAACCCAACACGGCGAGCAGATTCCGCAGGACGAGCAGAAGCGAGACAGTCGGATCCATCGAAGGCGAGACCTTTCCGGACGGGGGCCGCCAACCGCGGTTTCCGCGGGGCCCGGTGGCGATGCCGAAACTCTCGCACGCGCATTCGTCACCAGTCAAGAAGGTTACGTATTTTTGCCGCCAATTCCAGTTAAATTGCTTTTACCGGTTAGCGATTGTTGCGTTCTTTTTCGTCACCTGTCAGACTGGTGCAATGGAGCACGCCTTCCCCTGCGGGAACCCGGCACTCGACTTCGTCGGGACCCTGCGCGCCCGGCGCAACGCCGAACCCCTGGAGAAGCTCGGTTCACCGCGCAACCTCGACGCGTGGTTCCGCGAGTCGGGCGTCATCGACACGGACCCGGGGAGCCGGCCGCAGGACGTGACCGCCGCGATCGAGCTGCGCGAGGCGATCTACGCGCTGGTCGCGGCGCGGCTGACCCACCACGAGCCCGACCTGCGGGCGATGGACGTGGTCAACGAGTTCGCGGCGCATCCTTCGACCGTTCCGCAGTTGACACCGGAGGGTCGCCGGCTCGAAGCGACCCCCGCGCAGGCGCTGTCGTCGGTGGCTCGCGAGGCCGTGGAGATCCTCGGCGGCCCGGACGCCGACCTGCTCAAGGAGTGCGGCCGGCCCGAGTGCACCCAGGTCTACCTCGACCGCTCCCGCGGGTCGCGGCGCGAGTGGTGCGCCATGGCGACCTGCGGGAACAAGATGAAGGCCGCCGCCTACCGGGCGCGCCAGCGCGGTAACCCGCCCCTGTCCCCGTCGCGACAGGTCGGCTGACCCACTCCCCGGCACGACCAGGCCGGTGAAGGCATTCCGCCTTCACCGGCCTTTTTCGTGTCTCAAGTCCTAACCATTTTGACGGGTTACGAATAGCCGCTAAGCTACGGGCAATTCATCCCCGGGGAGAAACCATGCTCACTCTTGTGCTCGCCGGTCTGCTCGCGGGCGCGGTCACGAGCATTTCGCCGTGCGTGCTGCCGGTCCTGCCCGTGGTCCTCACGGCCGGGTCGCGCCGGCCCGTGCGCGTGGTCGCCGGGCTCGTGGCGAGCTTCAGCCTCGCGACGCTGTTCGGTTCACTCGTGCTCAGCGCGTTCCACCTGCAACAGGACCTGCTGCGCGACGCCGGGATCGCGGTCCTCGCCCTGCTCGGGCTGGGCCTGGTCTCGCGGCGCGTCGGCGAGCTGCTGGACGGCTGTTCGCGCACCTTCGCGGACGCGCGGTCGACCCGGACTCGGGCGGGTTCACCGTCGGCCTCGCTCTCGGCCTCGTCTACGTGCCGTGCGCGGGCCCGGTGCTCGCGACCATCGCCGTGCTGGGCGCGACGCACCGGATCGGGTTCGGCGCGCTGGTCCTCACGGCGGCGTTCGGCGTCGGGGCCGGGATCCCGCTGCTCGCGCTCGCGCTGGCCGGCGACGCGCTGACCCGCCGCGTCCGGTCCCTGCGCACCCGAGCCCGGGCGATCCGCGTGACCACCGGCGTCGCGCTGCTGGCGGTCGCGGCGGCCACGGCGTTCGACCTCACCGCCGGCCTGCAGCGCGCGGTGCCCGACTACACCGCGGCGCTGCAGAAGTCGTTCGAGGCCGGCACTTCCGCGACCGCGAACCTGCACGAGCTCGCCGCCGCGCCCGAGCCCACGGGCATCACCGCGTGGCTCAACACCCCCGGCGGGCGGCCGTTGACGCTCGCGAGCCGGCACGGGAAGGTCGTGCTCGTCACGTTCTGGACCTACAGCTGCGTGAACTGCCTGCGCGCCTTGCCGCACTACGAAAGCTGGTACCGCACCTATCGCGATTCAGGGCTCGTGGTGCTCGGCGTACACACGCCGGAGTTCGCGTTCGAGCACGAGCCCGCCAACGTCGCCGCCCAGGTGGAGGCACTCGGCGTCGACTACCCCGTGGCGATCGACAACGACTACGCCACCTGGAACGCCTACGGCAACCAGTACTGGCCCGCCTCCTACCTCGTCGACGCCTCCGGCCAGGTCCGCGGCTCCCACTTCGGCGAAGGCGCCTACGCGGACACCGAACAGCAGCTCCGCGGCCTCCTCACCGACGCGGGCGCCGGTCCCCTGCCGCCGCCCACCGACGTCCCCGACCGGACCCCGGCGCAAGCCGCCACGCCGGAGACCTACCTCGGCCCGGCCAACGCGCCCCTCGACATCACCGGCAACCAACCACCACCGGGCCGGACCCGCACGCTGCACTTCCCCGCCGCCGTCTCCTCCGACACGTTCGCCCTGGACGGCACCTGGACCGCGTCGGGCGAGTCCCTCACCGCGGGCCCGGCCGCGCGCCTGCGCCTGAACTTCCGCGCCCGTGCCGTCCACCTCGTCGCCGGCACGGGCACGCTCATCGTCGATCTCGACGGCACCCACACGACAGTGGCGGCTTCGGGCGTGCCGAAGCTCTACACCCTGGTTTCCGGCCCGGCGGCCCGCCATTCGACGCTGACACTGTCGCTCACCCCGGGGCTTCAGGCGTACGACTTCACGTTCGACTGAGCCGACTGAACGAGCCGAACCCTCCGACCACAGTGGACGTTCAGTGCCCCCGCAACGGCAGCTTCGTGATCTTCCCCGTCGGCCCCTTCGGCAGCTCGTCGACGATCCGCACCCGGCGCGGGTACTTGTACGCGGCGATCCGTTCCTTCGCCCACGCCACGATCTCCTCCGGTTCCGCCGACGCACCCGCCTTCAGAGAGACCACGGCGACGATCTCCTCGCCCAGCCGCTCGTCCGGTTCTCCGATCACCGCGGCCTCCCCGACAGCCGGATGCCGGTAGAGGAGTTCCTCCACCTCACGCGGGTACACGTTGTACCCGCCGCGGATCACGAGGTCCTTCTTGCGGTCCACGACGAACACGAACCCGTCCTCGTCGACGTAACCGAGGTCCCCGGTGTGGAACCACCCACCCCGGAACGCTTCGGCGGTTTCGGCAGGCCGCTTGTAGTAGCCCTTCGTGATGTTGTGCCCGCGCAGCACGATCTCGCCCACGTGGTCGGCACCGGCCGGCAGCGGCCGGTCCTGCGCGTCGACGATGCGCAGCTGGACGCCCCAGATCGGCTTGCCGATGGAGAGCACCTTGCGGTCGGCGGCGCCCGGGTTCACCGTGGTCGTCGACGCGGACTCGGACAGGCCGTAGCCCTCCAGCACGGGGATGCCGTACTTCTGTTCGAACGCCAGCAGCACCTGCTCCGGGATCGCGGCGCCGCCGGAGCTGCCGATGCGCAGGCTGCTCGTGTCGTACGCGGAGCTGTCGGCGACGGCCAGCGCGTGGTACATCGTGGGCACGCCGGCCATGATCGTCACGCGGTCGCGCTCGATGGCCTCCAGCACCGCCTTCGGCTCGAACCGCCGGACGACCGACACCGTGCGCGCGTGGCGGGCTGCGGAGTTGAGGATGCTGGACAAGCCGTAGACGTGGAAGAACGGCAGCACCGCGAGCACCACGTCCTCGGGCCCCGTGCCGAACGTCTGGCCGCCGATCGTGCACGTCATGTACAGCGAGAAATGCGACAGCTCGGCGCCTTTCGGACGTCCGGTGGTGCCGCTCGTGTACAGCAGCACGGCGGTGTCGTCGGCCGCGCCGGGGTACAGGTCGCCGTCGTCCTCGGCGTCGAGCAGCTCGGCGAACCCGACCGCACCGGCGGGCCACCCGTCCGGCCCGCCCACGACGACCGCGGTCACCTCCGGCACCTCGGCGAGCGCCTTCGCCACCTCGCCGGCCAGCGCCGTGTCGGCGATGAGCAGCCGCGAATCGGAGTCGGCCAGGTGGTAGGCGATCTCGTCGGCCTTGAGCAGCGGGTTCAGCGGGACAATTGTGAGCCCGGCCTTGAGGATCCCGAAGTACGCGAACACAAACTCGGGCACATTGGCCAGCTGCACGGCGATCTTGTCGCCCGGCGCGAAACCCCGCGCGCGCAACGCCGCCGCGACCCGGCCGGACGCCTCGTCCACCGCGGCGTAGGAGTGGATTCCACCCGGAAAACGCAGAAAGTCCTTTTCCGGCTGGGCGAGCGCGGACTCGTGCAAGATCGTGGCCAGGTTGAAGCTCACACTACCTCCGAACCTCGTTCTGCCCGCGGCGCGCGTGAGCAGAGAACTCCGTTGTCGACCCAGGCCGGTCGAGCCCAGGCTACCGAATCCTGTTCGGTCCGCCGAGACCTACTAGTTCGACGATCGAACAAACAGGGGTTACAGTCGGGATCATGCCCTCCCCCGGAGAATCCCGCGAGCAGACCGCGACGAGCGCCGTGCGCGCACTGGCCCGCGTCTCGCGGCTGCTGGAGCGCTCGTCCGGAGAGCTGAACCTCGCCCACTACCGCGTGCTGTCCGCCATCGCCTCGGGCGACGAGCGGGCCTCCCGCGTGGCGCGGCGGCTCGCGCTCGGCCGTCCGGCGATCAGCGCCGCGGTCGACGCGCTCACGAAACGCGGCCTCCTGGTCCGCGGCGACGTCGACGCCGACCACCGGGCCACGGCGCTTTCCCTGACGCCGGAAGGCGAACGGCTGCTCGCCACCACCGAGGCCGAGATGATCAAGGAGCTCCTCGCGCTGGTCGCCCGCACGCCCGACGGCGACGTGGTGCTCGAGTCGCTGGGCCGGCTGGGTGACGCGATCGACGAGGTCATGGCCGAGCGGTTGGCCGGAAACCGGTGAGCGAACCCGAAGAGAAGTCCCGCTGGTTGCGCCGCCTCGGCGGCTACGTCCTGCGCCACCGCCGCGAGCTGCTGATCGCCTTCGGCGCCGCCGTGCTCGGCAGCGCCTGCCAGACCGTGGTGCCGCTGCTGGAACGCCAGATCGTGGACGGGGTGATCCTCAGCCGCTCGGCTTCGCTGTGGCCGTGGCTTATCGCGCTGCTCGTGCTCGCCGCGGCCGCGTTCGTGTTCGCCTACCAGCGGCGCTACCGCGGTGGCCGGGTCGCGCTGGCCGTGCAGTACGACCTGCGCAACGACATCCAGGCCCACCTGCAGCGCATGGACTTCGCGAACCTCGATCGCATGCCCACGGGCCAGCTCGTGTCGCGCGCGACGTCCGACTCCGCGCTCGTGCAGGGCCTGCTGAGCCTGTTGCCCATCATGAGCGGCAACATCCTGCTGGTCCTGCTCTCGCTCGGCGTGATGCTGGTCCTTTCGCCGCTGCTCGCGCTCGTGAGCCTGGTCGTGGTGCCGCTGCTGCTCATGGTGTCCTACCGGATGCGCCGGCGGATCTTCCCCGCCACCTGGGCCGCGCAGCAGCGCGAGGGCGACGTGGTGCAGATCGTCGACGAGGACGTCAACGGCGTGCGCGTGGTCAAGGCGTTCGGTCAGGAGGACCGGGAGCTGGGCCGCCTGGCCGACACCGCCGGCGACCTCTACGGCATGCAGCTGCGGGCCGTGCGGCTGCAGTCGCGTTACCAGCCGCTTCTTCAGGCGATCCCCGCGCTCGGACAGGTCGCGATCCTCGTGCTCGGCGGCTGGCTCGCGCTGCACCACGGGCTCAGCCTGGGCACGTTCCTCGCCTTCTCCACCTACGTGGGGCAGCTGATGGCCCCGGCGCGCCAGCTCGCCGGTGTGCTCGCGATCAGCCAGCAGGCCCGCGCCGGCGTCGAGCGGATCTTCCAGCTGATCGACCTGAAACCGGACATCGCCGACGCCCCCGACGCCGTGGAACTGCCGACGGCCAAAGGGGAGATCACCTTCGAGAACGTCCACTTCGGATACTCGCCCGACGCGCCGGTGCTGCGGGGCTTCGACCTGCACATCGCGGCCGGCGAACGCGTGGCGCTGATCGGCCCGAGCGGCAGCGGCAAGACCACCGCGACCACGCTCGTGTCCCGCTTCCACGACCCGGAGTCCGGCGCCGTGCTGCTCGACGGGCACGACCTGCGCACGGTGCGGCTCGAATCCCTGCGGTCCCAGGTCGGCGTGGTGTTCGAGGAGAGTTTCCTGTTCTCCGACACCATCCGCGCCAACATCGCCTACGGCAGATCGGACGCCACCGACGAGGAGATCCTCGCCGCCGCCGAGGTCGCCGAGGCCGACGCCTTCATCCGCGCCCTGCCGCAGGGCTACGAGACCGTGGTCGGCGAACGCGGGCTCTCGCTCTCGGGCGGGCAGCGCCAGCGCGTGGCGCTGGCCCGCGCGATCCTCACCGACCCCCGGATTCTCGTGCTCGACGACGCCACCAGCGCCGTCGATGCCAACACCGAGGAGTCGATCAACGCGTCGCTGCGCGCGGTGCTGGCCGGGCGCACCACGCTGCTCGTCGCACACCGCCGCTCGACGCTGCACCTGGCCGACCGCGTGGTGGTGCTCGACGGCGGCGTGGTCGCCGACCAGGGCACCCACGAGGAGCTGGTCGAGCGCAGCGCCCTCTACCGCACGCTGCTCACCGGCCTCGAGGAGGAAGCCGCCGAACGTGTCGGCGACCGCATCGAGGCCCTCACCGTGGCCGGCACCACCGCGTCGGCCTGGCGTGGGGAACGCAACGGGCACAACGGCAACGGCCGGCGCTTCACGACCCGCGCGACCGGAGCCGCGGGCATCGGCGCCGGCCTCGGCGGCTCGGCCGGCGGCAGCGGCTGGCGCGCCGCACTTCCCCCGACCCCGCAGCTGCTCGCTCGGGTCGACCAGCTGAAACCCGTGCGGGACTTCGCGAAGGTCGACCTCGCCACCGAAGCTCGCCAGGAGCGCACGTTCTCCCTGCGCACGCTGCTGCGCGAGTTCCGCCGGCCGCTGCTGTTCGGGCTGCTGCTCGTGGTGATCGACGCCGTCGCGTCGGTGATCGGGCCGGTCTTCGTCAAGAGCGGCATCGACGACGGCGTGCTGCAGGGCTCGCAGGCCGTGCTCTTCGGCGCCGCAGGGCTGTTCCTGCTGATCACGCTGATCGCCTTCCTCGACGAGGTGGCGCAGACGTTCGTGACCGGCCGGACCGCGCAGCGCGTGATGCTGTCGCTGCGGATCCGGATCTGGGCGCAGCTGCAACGCCTTTCGCTCGACTACTACGAGCGCGAGATGGCCGGCCGGATCATGACGCGGATGACCACCGACGTCGACCAGTTCGAGTCGCTGATCCAGAACGGGCTGCTCTCGGCGCTGGTCGCGTTCGTGACCTTCGCCGGGGTCGGCGTGACGCTGGTCGTGGTCAACCCGCTGCTGGGCCTGTGCACGCTGTCGGTGGTGGTGCCGCTGGCCATCGGCACGGTGATCTTCCGCCGGCGCGCCGCGAAGCTCTACGACGTGGCGCGCGACCGCGTGGCGATCGTGAACGCCGACTTCCAGGAGAGTCTTTCGGGTGTGCGTGAGTCGCAGGCGTTCGCCCACGAGGACGAGACGATCCGCCGGTTCCGCCGGCTCGGGCGCGACTACCTCGACTCGCGCTACTCCGCGCAGCGGCTGGCCGCCACGTACTTCCCGTTCGTGCAGTTCCTCTCGGCGGGCGCCGACGCGATCGTGCTCGGGGTCGGCGCCGGGATGATCTACTCCGGCCACCTGACGCCGGGCGCGCTGATCGCGTTCATCCTCTACATCGACCTGTTCTTCTCCCCCATCCAACAGCTGTCGCAGGTGTTCGACTCGTGGCTGCAGACGCGGGTGTCGGTGAGCCGCATCTCCGACCTGATGCGGCTGGAGACGCTCACCCCGCCCGCCGTCCAGGCGATCGACCCCGGCCGGCTACGCGGCGAGATCGCGTTCGACGGCGTGCGCTTCGCGTACCCCTCGGCGCCGGCGCTCGGCACGGGTGAACGCCGTGGTCCCGCCGACCCGCGGCTGGTCGCGGGCTCGCAGGCCGTGGCGAAACCGCCGGAGGCGCTGCGCGAGGTCGACCTGACGATCGCGGCCGGCGAGACCGTGGCGCTGGTCGGCGAGACGGGCGCGGGCAAGTCGACGCTGGTGAAGCTGCTCGCGCGCTTCTACGATCCGGACACCGGCAGCGTCCGCGTCGACGGCCACGACCTGCGCTCGCTCGACCTCGCCGCCTACCGTCGCGCGCTCGGCTACGTGCCCCAGGAGGCGTTCCTGTTCACCGGCACCGTGCGCGACAACATCGCCTACGGCCGCGCCGACGCCACCGACGCCGAGGTGGAGGCGGCCGCCCGGGCCGTCGGGGCGCACGAGTTCGTGGCCACGCTGCCCGGCGGCTACCTGCACGAAATCGCCGAACGCGGCCGCTCGCTCTCGGCCGGGCAGCGCCAGCTCCTCGCGCTCGCCCGCGCCCAGCTCGTGGACCCGGCGATCCTGCTGCTCGACGAGGCGACGTCGAACCTCGACCTCGCGGCCGAAGCTCACGTCGCCGAGGCGATGCGGACGCTCTCGGCGGGGCGCACGACCATCGTGATCGCCCACCGGCTGCAGACCGCGCAGTCGGCCGACCGCATCGTGGTGCTCGACCGCGGCCGCATCGCCGAGGCCGGCAGCCACGACGAACTGCTCGCCCGCGGCGGCCGCTACGCCGGGATGTGGGAGGCGTTCGAGCTGCTGTCGGGACAGCGTTCGTAGGGACGTGGTGTGGAACCCGTTCCGGACCGGTGGGGGGCAGCCGGCCCGGAACGGGGGTCAGGCGCCGGCGCGCTCGGTCACGGCGGGAAAGGGCTCGACCATGGGTGCCAGGTCGGTGCCTCGGGTCTCCGGCAGGGCGAGCACCGCGAGCAGGCCCGCGACGGCGACCACGACCATCGCGACCGCCACGAGGCTCGGGGAACCGGCGCCGAGCGTCACGAGGCCGACACAGATCACCGGGGCGGGTCCGGAGAGCACCGCGCCGGGGATCTCGCGGCCCAGAGCGAAACCGCTGAAGCGGTACTGCGCGGGGAACAGCTCGGCGTAGAACGCGGCCTGCGAACCGAACATCGCGAGGCAGCCGCCGAGCGCGAGGGCGAAGGCGAGCACGATCAGGCCCACGTTGCGGGTGTCCAGCAGCCAGAAGAACGGGAACGGCACCAGCGCGCAGAAAGCGCTCACCGCGAGGTACACCGGCTTGCGCCCGGAGCGGTCGGAAACCTTGCCCAGCACGGGGATCACCGCCGCACCGACCGCGCAGCCGACCAGCACCGCCACGAGCGCGCTGCTCTTGGCCACGCCCTTGCCGGCCAGGTAGCTGAGCGAATAGGTCTGCACCACGTAGATGTTGAACGCCAGTACGCCGTTGGCGACCATCACCAGCAGCAGCCGCTTCGGCATCGCCTTGATCATGGTGAGGGCCGGCACCTTGGTGCGGCCCCGAGCTTCCTTCAGCTCGGCGAACACCGGTGACTCGGGCACGCGCAGGCGGATGAGCAGCCCGATGCCGACCACGACGAAGCTCAGCAGGAACGGCACCCGCCAGCCCCAGCTCATCAGCTGGTCGTTCGGCAGCGCCGAGACGCTCGCGCTCACCGCGGCCGCCAGCCCGATCCCGAGGAACACCCCCGAGGCGGGCAGGGAGGCGAAGTAGCCGCGCTTCTTCGCCGGCGCGAACTCCGCGACCATGGTCACGGCGCCCACGTACTCGGCGCCGACGCCGAGCCCCTGCAGCAGCCGGCAGACCACGAGCAGCACCGGCGCGAGCATCCCGATGCCCGCGTAGGTGGGCAGCAGCCCGATCACGACAGTCGCGATCCCCATCAGCAGCAGGGTGCAGACGAGGGAGAACCGGCGACCGTATTTGTCTCCCACGTGGCCGAAGATCATCGCGCCGAGCGGCCGGGCGAAGTAGCCCACGCCGAAGGTCGCGAACGCGGCGACGCGCCCGGCAGTGTCGGAGAACTGGGGGAAGAACAGCGTGCCGAACACGAGCGCCGCGGCCTGGCCGTAGACGGCGATGTCGTACCACTCGATGAGGCTCCCGATCACCGTCCCCGGGATGAGGCGGCGCCGGGACTCGGCCCAGATCTGGTCAGGTGTTCCGGTGGGGGTCATGGCTTGCTCCTCCTTGAGCGGTGCCATTCGGCGGGCGAACGACGTGGCGCAACGGCTCCCCTGCGGCGAGCCGGTTGATGTTGTCCGCGATGACCGCGTAGCGGCGGCGCGGCAGCTGGGTGGTCCAGGCGCTGGAGTGCGGCGTGCACCAGGCGTTCGGCAGGTCCCACAGCGGGTGAGCCGCGGGGGCCACGGCTTCCCCGCCGCTGCCGGGGTAGCGGTACCAGACGTCGAGGATCGCACCGCCGATCCCGTTGTCCCGCAATGCTTCGTAGAGCGCGGTCTCGTCGACGATCGGCGCGCGGGAGATGTTCACCAGCACGGCGTGCGCCGGCATCCGCGCCAGCGCCGCGGCGTCGATCAGCCCCGTCGTCTCCGCGGTGAGCGGGCAGGCGAGCACGAGGTAGTCGGCCGTTTCCTGCACCTGCGCCAGCCGGGCGGTCGGCAGCACCTGCGCGATGCCGTCGCCCCTCGCGAAGTCGTCCACCGCGAGCACCTCGACACCGAACCCGGCGGCGCGCTCGGCGATGGCCCGCCCGATGCGCCCGTAGCCGACGAGACCGAGCGTCTTGCCGTACAGCTCGCCGTGCGGGACGCGGTGCGCGTAGAGCTCCGGCCACGCGTCCGCGCTGAACGAAGCCTGCAGCGCGGCAGCCTGGATCTCCCACTCCAGCAGCCGAGCGAGGACGAACTCCGCGATCGGCGTTTCGTGCTCGAACACGTTGGCCACAGCGGTTTCCGGGGCCAGCGCGGCGAAGTCGATCCGGTCGAGGCCCGCGCCCGGCACGTGCAGCAGCCGGAACGGCGGCGCCTGCCCCTCCGGGCGGGAGAACCGCAACGAGACGACGACGTCGTCCGGGCCGAGCTCGCCGTCGAACGCGGCCGAGTCGGCGGCCGCCCACGGCAATCCGGCCACCTCGTACGGCTGCGCCAGGTGCGCGCGCAGGTCGTCCTCGTGGTCCGCGGCTTCGCCGATCAGCAGGATCCTCATCGCGAGCCACCCGGCCTGGTCCCGTCGGCAGCCGCGCGGAGGATGGCGCGCACGGCGGCCGGCGTGACCGGCGCCGGGTTGCCCGCCCGGCCGCCGTCGTGGGTGTCGGGCGTGGCCGGGGCACCGTCGGCCGTGGTCGCGATCTCGACGGCGCGGTCCTCGTCGCCGGGGCCGAAGCCGACGTCGGCGAGGCGCACCGGGAGTCCCGCGCCGACGGCCAGGTCCCACAGGGCGCCGGCGAGGTCGTCGGTGCCGAGCGCGGCCGCGATCCGGCCGAGCGGCCCGGGCGCGTGGCGCACGAGGTGGTCGGTCACGTAGGGCAGCACCACGGCGTGCGCGACGCCGTGCTCCACGTCGTAGCTGCCGCCGAGCATGTGCGCGATCGCGTGCTGCATCGCGAACCCGCCGGTGAGCGCGGCCCCGGAAAGGTAGGCGCCGTAGAGCATTTCGTTCCGCAGCGCGAGATCACCCGGGTCCGCGAGCAGCGCCGGCAGCGTGGTCGCCACCACCCGGGCGCCCTCGACGGCCGCGGGCGCGATCAGCGGGCTCAGACTGGGCAGGTAGATCGCGTCGACACAGTGCGCCAGCGCGTTCATCGCGCTCGACGCGCTGACCGCCGGCGGCAGCGAGAGCGAGAGCTCGGCGTCGTAGACCACTGTGGACGGTCGCATCGCGAGGCTTTCGTGCATGCGCTTCACGCCGTCGGCGGTCATCCCGCAGAAGCCCGTCATCTCCGAGCCGGAGTAGGTCGTGGGCAGGGCGATGATGGGCAGTCCGGAGAGGTACGCGATGCCCTTGCACAGGCCTGTCGCCGCGCCGCCGCCGACCGCGACGAGGCAATCGGCGCCCCGGCTCGCGGCCTTCTCGGCGCCGCGGCGCGTGAGCTCCACCGGCACCTGGCTCACGGCCTCGGGCAGCAGCCCCGCGCAGCGATCGCCGATCGCGGTCGCGAACCGGTCACCGAGCTCGGTGCGGCCCGGGGTCGTGACGACCAGCGCCCGGCTCGCGCCGAGCCGCTCCACCTCGTCGCGCAGGCCGGCCGAGGTGCCGGGGCCGAAGACCACCCGCGGCGGCGTGGCGTTGTGCACGCCGGCCGGGTGGTCGAACGTCCGCATCGTGGTGGTCACCAGTCCACCACCGTTCCGTCGGCCAGCACGGCCGAGCTGCTGTGCGGCACTTCCGGCTTGAACGGGTGCTTCGCGGCCTCCCGCTCGTCAACCTCGACCCCGAGCCCGGGTGCGTCGGGGACCTGCCAGTGGCTGCCCACCCGGGTCATCGGGGTGCGCACGACCTCGTCGTACCAGCTCACCGCGCCGCTCATCTCCTCTTGGATCACGAAGTTCGGGGTGCTCACGTCGAAGTGCAGGGCCGCGGCCCCGGCGATCGGGCCGTTGGGGTTGTGCGGCGCGACGCCCACGAGCTCGGTGTCGGCGACGGCCGCGATGCGCTTGCCCTCCAGCAACCCGCCGGTGTGGTTGAGGTCGGGCTGCGCGACGTGCACCGCTTTCGCCGCGAACACCGGCAGGAACTCGCCGAGGCCCACCAGCCGTTCCCCGGTCGCGATCGGCACGCGCGAACGCTCGGCGACCTGCCGCAGTGCTTCCGTGTCACCGGGCTGTACGGGTTCTTCGCAGAAGAGCGGCTCGTACGGCGCCAGCACCTCGATGTACTGGGAGGCCGCGGCGACGGACGCGGTGCGCCCGTGGAAGTCGACCATGATGTCCACGTCGGGGCCGACGGTGTCGCGCAGCGTCGCCATCAGCTTGTCGACGTGCCGGCGCTCCGCGGCGACGGTCAGGTGGTTGCCGTAGGGGATGAACACGACTTTGAGCGCGTCGTAGCCCTGCTCGACGACCGCCGCGGCCTTCTCGCGCAGCCGGCCGGCGTCGGCCGTGTCGTACACCGAACTCATGTCGCCGAGCCCGAGGTGGGTGTACACGCGCACCGAGTCGCGGACCCGGCCGCCGAGCAGCCGCCACACCGGCAGCCCGACGGACTTGCCGAAGATGTCCCACAGCGCGTGCTCGATACCGCTGATCGCGGTGGACCCGATGATGCCGAGGCGGTAGTAGCTGTGCTTGGTCAGCACGCGCACGATCTGCTCGATGTCCCGCGGGTCGCGGCCGACCACCAGCGGCGCGAGATCCTCGATCGCCCCGGTCACGGCCCGGGTCTTCCAGTTGAGGCTCGCCTCGCCCCAGCCGTACAAGCCGTCCTGGTCGGTGCGGACCTTGACCAGGATCCAGTTCCGCAGCTCCGCGTTGACGACGGTCGTCTCCACGGACGTGACGCGAATCGGCGGACCGTCGGACGTCGGCAACAGCATTCGGTGCTCTCCGTTCTTCGAGTGGCGCAGGCCACGGTAAGAGCGCCGAGACGATTGGGTCCAACTCTTTGTCTGGATCTATTGATTTGTTCTGGTTATCAGAGTTAGCTGGGCCAATGGACCGGACCGGACTCGAGTGCTTCGTGGCACTCGCCGAAGAACTGCACTTCAGCCGGGCCGCCGAGCGCTGTCACATCAGCCAGCCGGCGATGAGCCAGCAGATCCTGCGTCTCGAGCGAGCACTCGACGTGCGTCTCGCCCACCGGAACAAGCGCTCGGTCTCGCTCACGCGGGCGGGAGAGGTCTTCCTGGCCGAGGCGCGCAAGGTGCTGCGGCAGATGGACGACGCCGCGGCGCTCACCCTGCGAACCGACCGCGGCGAGGTCGGTCAGCTCACGGTCGGCGTCACCTCGCCCGCGCTCTACGTCGTCTACCCGGAGATCGCCGCGTTGTTCCGCGCACGGCTCCCGAACGTCGGCCTCGTGGTCCGCGAGCTGACCACCGCGGAGCAGGAGCACGCGCTGCGCCGTGGCGACCTCGACGTCGGCGTGGTGCACCCGCCACTGGACGACGCCGGCATCGCCGTCGAAGAGATCGGCCGGGCACCGTTCCAGCTCGCGCTCCCTGAAGGCCACCCGCTGACGGCGCACGAGTCGCTCGAGTTGGGCGACCTCGAAGGCGAGCAGGTGGTGATCTTCCCGCGCCAGATCGCGCCGCAGCTCTACGACACCGTGCTGCTGCTGTGCCGCGAAGCGGGTTTCAGCCTGAAGATCGCCATGGAAGCCCACCCCGCGCAGTCGATCATCGCGCTGGTCGCGGCCGGGCTCGGTCTCGGGTTCATCGCCTCGGAGACGCAGCGACTCACCCGCGCCGGCGTGGTCTACCGGCCGATCCGGGGCCCACGGCCACAGCTGGGCATCGGGGTCGCTTATCACGCCGACGCTATCGCCCCGGCCGTGCGCACGTTCCTCCACGCAGCCCGGGAAGCCGGCGCGTCGATGCACTGAACCATGACGATCAGTTGCCCGATAACCAACTTCCGTATGCACTTCGCCAGTTGTTGACCGAGTCCGGTTCCTGTGGTTATGGTCTAGACCACGAATCGATCCTTCGCTCGCCGTCCCCTCGGGTCGCGAGCAGTCCCCGAAGGAGCTCGGATGAAAGCGAACCGGAAGATCATCGCCGGCCTCACCGGCGCCGCCCTCGCACCCGTGCTCGTGCTCGTCGGACCCACCGGCATCGCGAGCGCCCACGGCTACGTCAACTCCCCCGCCAGCCGGCAGGCGCAGTGCGCGCAGGGGATCGTGGACTGCGGAGCGATCAAGTACGAACCGCAGAGCGTCGAAGGACCCAAGGGCCTGCACAGCTGCAACGGCGGCAAGGAAGAGTACGCCGAGCTGAACGACAACTCCAAGCCCTGGCAGGCCGCGTCCGTCGGCTCCACGGTCACGTTCACGTGGACCTTTACCGCGCGACACAGCACGGCGAACTACGAGTACTACCTGGGCGACGAGAAGATCGCGAGCTTCGACGGCCACAACCAGCAGCCGCCGGAAACCGTGACGCACCAGGTGGACCTGAGCGGCCACACCGGCCGCCAGACCGTGCTGGCCGTGTGGAACATCGCGGACACGGCCAACGCGTTCTACTCCTGCATCGACCTCCAGGTCGGCTGACCCGGCCGGTGGGGCCTGCGGCGGCGGGCCCCACCGGCCCACCGAACACTCCCCCGTCCCCAGGAGGCGTTTTCCTTGATTTCCCGACGAGCTTTCCTCGGCGCGTCCGCCGCGGCGGCCACCTTTCCGTTGTGGGGCAGGGGCATCGCCTCCGCCGCAACTCCGGACACGGTGAAAGTCGCGTTCGACGACCGCTCCGGCGCCGGCCAGACCTACGCCTACATCACCGGCATCGCGCCGGACAGCCGGCCCGTTATCCTCAAGGCCGACGGCACGCCGTACTACCCGCCCTCCCCCGCGGCGGACCAGACGCCGCTCGCCGAGGACTGCGCCATCCCGGTGAAATCGCTGCCGCAGGTGAGCGTGCCGAAGATGGCGGGCGCGCGGATCTACGTGGTGACCGACGCGAAGCTCGATTTCTTCGTCAACCCCGGCCCCGCACTGGTGCACCCGAGCTTCGTCAACACCGCGGACCCGAACCACGGCCGCGACTGGTCGTTCTGCGAGTTCACCTTCAACGACGCGGTGCTGTTCGCCAACATCAGCTACGTCGACTTCGTCGCGATCCCGATGGGCCTGCACCTGCGGACGACGGTCTCGGGCGACCAGACCGTGCCCGGCCTGCCCGCCGGCTCGCTCGACCCGATCTGCGCCGCACTCAAAGCCCAGGGCGGCGCGTGGGCCGACCTGGTGGACGCCGGGGCCGACGGCCGTCCGCTGCGTGCGTTGTCCGCGCAGCACCGGGCCGACCGCTTCACCGGTTATCTCGACGGGTACATCGACTCCGTCTGGCAGAAGTACGCGGGCACCGACCTCACCGTCGACTCGCAGATCCCGGGCCTGGGCAAGTTCACCGGCCGCGTCGGCAGCGACGGCATGCTGACTTTCACCAACGGCGAGCGCTTCGCCAAACCGGTCACCGCCGACGTGTGGAGCTGCAACAGCGGCCCGTTCACACTGAAGGAGGGGGCCAGCGACGCGCGCAAGGCCATCGTCCCCCGGCTGGCGGCCGCGCTGAACCGCACGACGCTGCTCGACAACCCGAACCAGCCGGACGGCGAAGACCCCGCCAAGTTCTACACCGCCGCCGAGACCAACCACTACGCCCGCATCGTCCACAGCCGCCTGCCGGACAACCGCGGCTACGCCTTCCCTTACGACGACGTCTCCCCCGGCCCGGACTTCAGCGGCGCCGTGCAGGCGGGCGACCCGGACACGCTCACCATCACGATCAACGCGCTGCGCTGACCTGCTGGGAACGACACCGCCCGGAACTGTACTGTATGGTACAGACTGAAGGCGGGCACCGGCCCCGCCGGAGGGACGGGCCCGAGCCGATGCCACGCGCCGATTTCCTGGTCACCACCGAGTGGCTGGCCGCACACCTGCACGATCCGGACGTCCGGGTCGTCGACATCCGCGGCTCCGTGCCGCCGCTGCCCGGCCAGGGCGCGGCGACCTCTTCACCGAGGCCGGCCGGCCTCGGCTACGAGAGCTCGGCCGACGAGTACGCCGCCGGTCACGTGCCCGGCGCGGTGTTCCTCGACTGGACGCGCGACATCGTCGACCCGGACGACGCCGTGCCCGTGCAGGTGGCCACCGAGCGGCAGTTCGCCGACGCGATGGCGCGGGCGGGGATCGGTGACGAGCACCTGGTGGTGGCCTACGACACGCACCCGGCGTCGACCTTCGCCACGCGCCTGTGGTGGGCGCTGCACTACTACGGCCACCACCGCGTGGTCGTGCTCGACGGCGGCTTCACCCTGTGGCAGCAGGAAAACCGGGCCGTCGACACGGCCGTGCCGCAGCACCCGCGCGCCGTGTTCACCCCGCACACCCGCCCCGAACTGCGAGCCACGGCCGAGGACGTGCTGGCCGCACTGGACAAACCGGAGATCCAGCTCGTCGACGCCCGCGATCCCGGCCAGTACACCGGCGAGATCGCGCGTCCCGGCAACCGGCCGGGGCACATCCCCGGCGCCGTGAACGTGCCGCGCGAAGACCTCGTGGACCTCGCCACCGGCACCTGGCGCTCCGCGGCCGAGCTGAAGGACCTCTTCACCGCGGCCGAGCTCGACCCCGGCCGGCCGGTCGTGGCCTACTGCAATGGCGGCGTCGCGGCCTCGACCGTCCTCTTCGGACTCGCCATCGCCGGCTTCCCCCTCGGGACCAACTACGACGGCTCGTGGAACGAGTGGAGCGCCCGCGCCGACCTGCCCGTCGAAACCGCCTGAGGGAGGCACTCATGGTCACCGAAGTCGCCACCCTCACCGCGCTGACCGGCGGCGAGGACGAGCTGGGCCGGGCCATCGCCTCGGGCGTGCCCTACCTGCGCGAGCACCCGGACTGCCTGTCGGCCACGGTCAGTCGCTGCGTCGAGGAGCCCGGCCGCTTCACGGTGTCGGTGGACTGGACGTCGGTCGAGGCGCACGAGCAGGGCTTCCGGTCGAGCCCGCTGTTCAAGCAGTGGATCGGCTCGATCGCGGGCAAGTTCGACCCCGCGACGCTCGACACCCGCCACTACGAGACCTATCCCGCGTAGATGCGCCCCGAACCGACCACGAGCCGCGGCCGCCGCACGCGCGAGAAGATCGTGACCACGGCCGCGCGGCTGATGCACGAGCGCGGCATCGGCGGCACGCCGCTGGAGGAGGTGCTCGCCGAGAGCGGCACCGGCAAATCCCAGCTGTACCACTACTTCGGCGGCAAGCAGGACCTCGCCGTCGCCGTGCTGGAGCACCAGCTGGCGCGCGTGCTGGCCGCGCAGCCGTCGCTGCAGGACGAGGAGTGCACCGACCTGCGCCGCTGGCGCGACGAGGTACTCGCCGCGGCCGACGAGAGCGACTACGGCAACTGCCCGCTCGGCGCCTTCGTCGGCCAGGTCGACGACGACGCCGAGCTGCGCACCACCCTCGCGCGCCTCTTCGACCGCTGGCAGGACGCGATCACCACGCTCGTTCGCCGCGCCCAGGCTGCGGGCGAGATCTCCGAGGACGTCTCCCCGGAGCACCTCGCCCTGACGCTGCTCACCGCCCAGCAGGGCGGCACCGCGCTGTCCCACCTGCACGGCTCGCCCGAAGCGCTGGCGTGCTCCCTCGACGACGTGCTCGCGCGCGTCAGCCGGTGAGGTCGCCTTCGGCGGCGTTCTTCGCCGCGTAGAAGGCCAGCTTGTCCTCGTCGACCTCCACGCCCAGGCCGGGACCGGTCGGCACGCGCAGACGGCCGTCCTCCAGGTGCAGCGGCTGGACGATGTCGTCCACGTGCAGGTAGTACATGCTGTCGATCGCGCGCGAGAGCACCGGCGTGCTGGCGACCACGGCGAGATGCGCGGCCGTCGCGATGCCGAGCTCGCCGCCGCTGTGCAGGTTCATGCCGAGACCGAACGTCTCGCAGTGCGCGGCGAGCGCCTTCGTCGCCGCGATGCCGCCCCACTTGTAGACGTCGCCGTGGATCACGTCCACCGCGCCGAGCCGCATCGCCGGGGCGAACTCCTCGAACCGCACCACGCACATGTTGGTGCACAAGGGAATCCGCACCTTCGCGCGGACCTGGCTCATGCCCTCGATGCCCACGCACGGGTCTTCGAGATACTCCAGGTCGAGTTCCTCCATCGCCAGCCCCGCGCGGATCGAGTCGGGCACGGACCACGCGGCGTTCGGGTCCACGCGCAGCTGGACGTCCGGCAGCGCCCGCCGCAGCTCCCGCATGATCTTGACGTCACCGAAGACATCCGTGGTGCCCTTGAGCTTCACGGCCGTGAAGCCGCCTTCGGCCACGACCTTCGCCGCGTGCTCAGCGATCCCCTGCGCCAGCTCACGGCCCTGCGCGCCCGGCGCGTCGGCGCGGGTCACCAGCGCGGTGATCGGCACCTCCTCGCGCACCGGGCCACCGAGCAGGTCGGTCACGCGCTGGCCGGTGGCCTTGCCCATCACGTCCCAGCACGCGACGTCCAGCGCCGCCAGCGCCGCGTAGCCCAGGTAGCCGTGGAAGAAGGGCACCATGTGATGCCGCTGGTGGAACGCCTCCAGCGCGAACGGGCTCTTGCCCACCAGCTCCGCGCCGAGCTGGCGCGTGAGCTCCGCGACCGGGCGGCCCCACATCGTCTCGCCCCAGCCCTCCACACCGGTGTCGGTGCGCAGGCGCACGACCGTGCGGGTCTCCCCCGTCTTGGTCTCGAACGAGCTGGTGAACGGGTTGGTCAACGGCAGGTTCACGACCTGCACGTCGGCGTCGGTGATCTTCATGCCTCCCCTTCGGTTTGAGCGTGTTCGCGGGTGGCGCCGGCGAAGGCGCGGATCGCGGCCGCGAGGGCCGCCACCCGCCGGTCGAGCAGGTCGGCACCGCGGTCGGCGGTCGCCGCCGTGGCGTCGTCGGTGGAGCCGCCGACACGGGCCCACTCGCCGTGGCGCTCGACCGTCAGCCCGGGATAGGGCGGCCGGTCGAACAGCGGCGGCGGGGTCACGTCCGGCCGCGGCGCGGGTTCGCGCACCAGGTCCGGCTTCGCGGCGAGCATCAACGACGTCTCGAACAGCCCTGCGTGGCCGGGCGAAGCGGCTTCGCCGAGCGACCAGTACGAGCACGCGGCGAGCGCGACGTCGGCCTGCAGCGCGTACTGCTTCACCGCCAGGCGCATGATCTCGTCGTTGCCGCCGTGGCCGTTGACCACGAACACGCGCCGGAAGCCGCTGCGCACGAGCGAATCGAGCACGTCGGCGAGCACGGCCTGCAGCGTGGCGGCCGAGAGCGACACAGCCGCGGCGAACAGGTGGTGCGGGCTGTGGCCGAACGGCAGCGCGGGCAGCCGCACGACCTCCGGATCGCCGCCGAGGCGGGTGAGCGCGCCGTCGACCACGGCCTCGGCGAGCATCGTGTCGGTGCCCATCGGCAGGTGGCCCGCGTGCTGCTCCTGCGAGCCGATCGGCAGCACCGCGATGGCCGACGGCGCGGCCGCGCGCACCTCCCGCCAGGTCATCCGCGTCAGTTCGGGCATGTGGGCTCCCCTCGTCGGGCCGGGCGTGGCATCGTGACCGCATGAGTTCCGGCGAACGGCCAGTACTGCGGCTGGTCCCGGCTGCCGAGCCGCGCACGCCGGACGCACCACTGCTCGGCGCTGTCGAGCTGGTGCCCGGGCGTGTGCGCGCCGCGTTGCTCGACCTGTCGGGCACGGTGCGCTGGCAGGCCGAGGCGACGTACCCGCACGGCACGGCCGACCCCGGCGAGATCGACGCCGCGCTCACCTCGGCGGTGCGCTTCCCCAGTCCGCCGGCCGGTGTCGGGATCGCCGCCGCGGGCCTGGTCGACGCGTCGGCAGGCGTGATCATCGAGGTCCACGAGGTGCCCGCGCTGCACGGCTACCCCGTGGCCGAAGTGGTGACCCGGCTCGTGGGTGTCCCTGTGCACGTGGAGCACCTCGCCCGCGTGCAGGTCCTCGGCGACCGCTGGTTCGGCCCGGGCCGCGGCCGCACGACGTTCGCGTCGGTGTCCACCGGCGAGGTCCTCGGCGTCGGCATCCTCTACGACGGCGAGGTGCTCGCCCCTCCGGGCGGGCGCAGCGGCGCGCACATGACGGTGGCCGCCAGCGGCCTGCCCTGCACCTGCGGCGCGCGCGGCTGCTGGAAAACCGTCGCGACCACGTCGTGGCTGCGCGCCGAGGCCGAACGGCGCGGCCTGGCCGCCCGCGGTGTCCGCGAGCTGGCCGGCGACCCGCTGCTCGACGACTACGCGGGCAACATCGCCCTGGGCCTGGTCAACATCCAGCAGCTGTTCGCCCCCGGCCTCTTCATCCTGCACGGCGAAGCCTCCGATGGCGGCGAAGCGTTCCGCGCCCGCATCGAGCACCGGCTGCGCGAGGACTCGTCGTGGGCCACCGGCGCGGAACCCCCGCGGGTGCTGGTCAACACCGGCCCGGCCGACGACATCGTGCTGCTCGGCGGCGCGGGCCTGGTGCTGTCGCGGCACTGAGCTCACGTCGGCCACCTCACGACGCGGCCCATCGCCGGGCCCGCCGCGGATCCGGGTCCGGCACCGCGTCGAGCAACGTCCGCGTGTAGTCGTGCTCCGGCGCCGAGAAGAGCCGCTGTTTCGACGCGAGCTCCACGATCCGGCCCGCGCGCATCACCGCCACCCGGTCGGCGATCTGCTGCACGACCGCGAGGTTGTGCGACACGAATACGTACGTCAGCTGTAGCCGCGACTGCAGTTCGGCGAGCAAGTCGAGCACCTGCGCCTGCACGGAGACGTCGAGGGCGCTCGTCGGCTCGTCCAGCACGACCAGCCGCGGTTCGAGGGCGAGCGCGCGGGCGATGGAGATGCGCTGGCGCTGCCCTCCGGAGAACTCGTGCGGGTAGCGGTCCTGCACCTCCGGCGCGAGGCCGACGGCGTCGAGCAGCTCGCCGACCCGCGCGCGCAACCGCGTGCGGCCACGCCGACCGCGCAGGCCACGCTCGTGCGTGACCAGCGGTTCGCCCACGATCTCGGTGACGCGCAGGCGCGGGTTCATGCTGGAGTACGGATCCTGCAGCACCACCTGCATCTCGCGGCGCACCTTGCGCAGGCGGGCCGCGGGCAGCGTCGCCAGGTCGGCGCCGTCGAAGCGGACACTGCCCGCCGTCGGTTCCGCCAGTCGCAGCAACAGCCGCGTCAGCGTCGTCTTGCCCGACCCCGATTCGCCGACGACGGCGAGCGTCTCGCCGGAGACCACGTCGAGGTCGACGTCGTCCACGGCGGCCACCGCGCCGTAGTCCTTGCGCAGGCCCCGGATCTCGACCAGGTTCGTCATACCCGCTCCAGCTTCGGTGTGGCGCGCAGCAGCTCGCGCGTGTACTCCTCTTGCGGTGTCTCGAACACCGGCAGCACGCCGCCGGTCTCGACCACGCGGCCCGAGCGCATCACCACGACCCGGTCCGCGACCTCGGCCACCACACCCAGGTCGTGGGTGATGAGCACGATCGCCATGCCGTGGCGGCGCTGCAGCTCCACCAGCAGCTCCAGGATCTGCGCCTGCACGGTCACGTCGAGCGCGGTCGTCGGCTCGTCGGCCACGAGCACCCGCGGCCGGCCGACCAGCGCCATCGCGATCATCACGCGCTGGCGCAGCCCACCGGAAAGCTGGTGCGGGTACTGGGCCGCCCGCCGCCCCGCGTCCGGGATCCCGGCCTCGGCCAGCGCTTCGACCGCGGCTTTGGCCGCGTCGGCCCGCGAAGCACGTGCGTGCCGGCGGACGACTTCCGCGACCTGCGCACCAACCCGTTTGACGGGGTTGAGGCTCGTCATCGGGTCCTGGAAGACCATGGCGACGTCGTTGCCGCGCACTTGCCGGAGGTCCTTTTCGGACAGTCGCAGCACGTCGCGCCCGTCGAGCAGCACCTCGCCCTCGTAGACGCACGGCGGTTCGGGGTTGAGCCGCAGCAGCGACAGCGCTGTGGCCGTTTTGCCGCTGCCCGACTCTCCCACGACCGCCAGCGTCTCACCCTCGTCCACGGCGAAGCTCACGCCGTCGACGGCCGTGACCGTGCCGGTGTCGAGCCGGAACTCGACCCGCAGGTCCTTGATCTCCACGAGGCTCATGAGCGGTACGCCTTCGGGTCCGCGACGTCGCGCAGGACGTCTCCGGTGATGTTGACGGACAGCGCGGTGAGCATCAGCGCGATGCCGGGGAACACGGCCACCCACCACGACGTGCCCAGGTACAGCTGGCCGTCGCTGAGCATGCCGCCCCACGTCACGGTCTGTTTCGGCACGCCGAGGCCGAGGTAGCTCAGCGACGCCTCGGCCACGATCGCGGCGGCCACGTGCAGCGTGCCGATGGTGGCGAGCGGCGCCATCACGTTGGGCAGCAGGTGGCGGCGCATGATCGCGAGGTCGGTGACGCCGATCGCCCGCGCCTCCGTGACGAACTCCCTGGTGCGCAAGGAAAGCACCTCGGAGCGGATCACGCGGGCGTAGGAGACCCAGCCGGTGAAGCCGAGCACGAGCACCACGTACCACAGGCCCGAGCCGAGGAACCCGACGATCGCGAGCGCCAGCAGGATCGGCGGGAACGCGAGCTGGATGTCGGCCAGGCGCATGAGGATCCGGTCGAACCAGCCGCCGAGGAACCCGGCCACAAGCCCGATCGCGGCGCCGACGATCCCCGCCAGCAGAGCGGCGCAGGCGCCGACGAGCAGCGAGATCCGGGCGCCGTAGAAGAGCCTCGACAGGATGTCGCGGCCGAGCTGGTCGGTGCCGAGCAGATGGCTCGCGTCGCCACCCGACTGCCACGCCGGCGGGTGCAGGCGCACGAGCAGGTCCTGCGCGCCCGGGTCGTACGGCGCGATCAGCGGCGCGAACAGCGCGATGAGCACCATCAGCACGAGCACGGTCACGGCGACGGCACCCAGCCGGTTGCGCAACATCGCGCGCACGGCGCTCGGCCGGGCCGACCGCGCGGCGGCGGCGACAGCGGTGATGGCGGTCATGAGGTCACCCGCACCCTCGGGTCGAGAATTGTGTAGGACAGGTCCACCAGCAGGTTCACGATCACGAACGTGGCTGCGAAGAACAGCACCGCCGCCTGCACGAGCGGGAAGTCGCGGTTCTGGATCGCCTCGACCGTGAGCCGGCCGAGACCGGGCCACGAGAACACCTGCTCCGTGAGGATCGCGCCGCCCAGGAGCGAGCCGACCTCGAGGCCGATGACCGTGACCACGGGCAGCGCGGCGTTGCGCATGCCGTGGCCCAGCACGATCCCGCCGGTGCCGAGGCCCTTGGCTTTCGCGGTGCGGATGAAGTCCGAGCCGAGCACGTCGATCAGCGACGAGCGCAGCAGCCGCGCGATCACCGCCACCGAGTACACGGCCAGCGTCACGGCGGGCAGGATCAGGTGCTCGATGCCGCCGTAGCCCGAAGCCGGCAGGATCTTCAGCTGCACGGCGAAGATCAGGATGAGCAGGATCCCGACCCAGAAGGCCGGAGTGGACTGTCCGACCAGGACACCGGCCATCACGCCGGAGTCACCGGCGCGGCCGCGGCGCATCGCGGCGAACGTGCCCGCCGGCACGGCCAGTGCCAGCGCCACGAGCAGCGCGGAACCGGCCAGCTCCAGCGTCGCCGGGACGCGGGAGAACAGCACGTCGGTCACCGGCTGGTCGTAGACGAGCGAATTGCCGAGCTGAAGCCGCGGCAGGCCGGCGAGGTAGTCGAGGTACTGCGTGATCAGCGGCCGGTCGAGCCCGAGGCTCGCGCGCAGCGTCGCCTCCTGGGCCGCGGTGGCGTCGGGCGGCAGGATCAGCTTCACGGGGTCGCCCGAGAGCCGCACGAGCAGGAACGCCGCCGTGGCCACGAAGAACAGCACGACGATCGCGGTGAGCACCTTCGTCACGACCACCCGCAGCACGCCCGCCCCGGCTCGCGCGACCGGCCGGGTGGCGGTGGTGACCGGCGCCGTCACGGGGTCACCTTCGCCGAGGCCATGGCGAGCACGCCGACGACACCGGGCTGCCACGTCGGCCTCGTGTTGACCGCGTAGGTGTTGTCGATCTGGTAGAGGAACACGAACGGCGCCTCCTGCTTCAGAAGTTTCTGCAGCGACGTGAACGCCTGCTGCCGGGCGGCGGGTGCGAGGGAGAGCTCCTCGGCGTCGATGAGCCGGTCGGCGTCGGCGTTGTGCCAGCGGCTCTGCCGCCGGTCGTGGCGGACGTTGGACTGCACGAGGCTCTCGGCGTCGAGCGTCCAGCCGGTGCTGGCGGCGAGGTAGATCGGGCCGAGCGCGCTGCGGTTGTTCGAGGTGAGGCGGCTGGTGTAGGTGCCGGAGTCCATCAGGTCGACGCGCGCCCGCACGCCGACCTTCGCCAGCAGCCCGGAGATCGCTTCGGCGACGTTGGAGTCGGCCGTCAGCGCGGTGATCGAGGTGTCGAAGCCGTTCGGGAAACCGGCTTCGGTGAGCAACCGCTTGGCTTCGCCGAGGTCGCGGGTGTACGGCGCGATCGACGGGTCGAAGCCGAACGACTCGCGCGGGAACATCGTCGGCACCTCGCGGGCCTTGCCGTCGAGCACCGCCTTGATCAGCAGCGGCACGTCGACGGCGTGGTTGAGCGCCTGGCGCACCCGCACGTCGCGCAACGGGCCCTGCGTGGTGTCGAGCGAGAGGTACGAGGTGCGGATGCCCGGGAAGTGGCGGATCTCGACGCCCGGGTACCCCTGGATCTGCAGCGCGGCATCGGGCGTCAGGCCCGCGACGATGTCGACCTCGTCGCTCTGCAGCGACGCGAGCGAGGACGACGGGTCGGCCATCGGCAGGAACACGAGCTCGTCGTAGGCCGGTTTGCCGCCCCAGTAGGCGGGGTTCGCGCGCATCCGCAGCTGGTGGTCGCGCTCGAACTTCTCGAAGGTGAACGGCCCGGTGCCTACCGGATGCTTCGCGAAGCCGGCCGAACCGACCTGCTTGAGGTACTTCGGTGGCACGGCGACGCCGCCGAACAGCGAGACCTTCGCGGGGATGATCGGGTCGGCAGCGCTGCAGCGCAGGTCCACCGTCAGTGGGTCGACGACGACGGCCTGCTTCACGTAGCGCAGCTCGACGATCGGTGACTTCGTGGCGGGGTCGAGCAACCGGTTGATGCTGAAGGCCACGGCCTCGGCGTCACACGGCTCGCCGTTGTGGAACTTCACGCCGGGCCGGAGTTTGAAGCGCCAGGTCAGCGGGTCGGGCGAGGACCACGACAGGGCCAGCCCGGGTTTGAGCTGGTTGTCCGGACCTCGGGTGGTGAGCGTGTCGAACATGTTGATCAGCACGTTCATGGAGGTCAGGTCGCCCTGTTTCTGGGGATCCAGGGTTTTCGGGTCCGAGGTCTGGGCCACGCGCAGCACGGTGCCGGGAGTGCCGGCGGCGCTGCCGCACGCGGTGAGCAGGCCGCCCACAGCGAGCGCGGGCAGCGCGAGGCCACCGAGCCGGAGGGCGTCGCGGCGGGACAGGCGGGGACGCGGAGGGGCCACGGGGCGCCTACTCCTTTCGATCGTTTCGTGAAGTGAAAGACCGTTCCGTCAGATGGAATGCGATTGCGCTAAGGTAGGCGCCGTGACCAAGGCTGTCAACGACTCGGCGAACAGTCCCCGCGGCGCGGTGGACAAGGCGCTCGAAGTGCTGGCGACACTCGCGCTCCCGGGTGGGCCGCACCGGCTCGCCGACGTCGCGAGGGCCTGCGACCTGCCGAAACCCACCGCGCACCGCATGCTGCAGACGTTCGCGGACGCCGGTTTCGCCGCCGCGACGGGCGGTGGCCAGTACGACGTCGGGCCGCGACTGCTCGGACTCTCGGCCGCCGTGCTCGCCGGCAGCCGCACCACCCGGTCCACCCGCCCCGTACTCGCCGACCTGCGGCGGCGGACCGGGCACACGGTGCACTACGCGGTGCGCCACGCCGACCGGGCGGTGTACGTGGAGAAGCTCGAGCCGCAGCAGGCGTACCGGCTGAACACGCGGCCGGGCGGCGAGGTGCCGCTGTACTGCACGGGCGTCGGGCGGGCGATCCTGTCGCGGTTGCCGGAGACCGAGGTCGACGCGGTGCTCTCCGGGCCGTTGAAGGCGTGGACGGCGAAGACTTCGACGGATCCGGCCGCCATCCGCGCTTCGCTGGCCACTGTGGACAGTCTCGGGTACGTGGTCGACGACGAGCAGTACGAGGCGCACGTGCGGTGTGTGGCGGCGCCGGTGGTGGATGCCGACGGGGTGGTCGCCGGAGCGGTCAGCGTGTCGGGGCTGACGTTCACTCTGCAGCCGGAGGCGTTTGCGGCGCTCGGCCCACTGGTGGCCGAGGCGGCGAACCGGATCTCGGCGAAGCTGGGGCCGGCCGGTTTGCAGGCGGTGTCCGATGAGGACTGAGCTGCTCGATCTTCTTGCGTCTGCGTCGGGTTTGTTCTCGGCCGCGGCGTGGTCTGTCGGCACTGCCGACGAGGTACTCGACCGCGGGGTGCTCGGTACGCGTTGGCACGGCGGCCCGGAGGCGACTGAGGACAGCCGGTGGGACCTCGCGTCGGTGACGAAGCCGGTCGTCGGGATCGTGGTGGTGGCGCTGGCCGAACGGGGGCTGCTCGACCTCGACGAGCCACTCCCCCGGCACCTGCCGGCGTATGCGGGCGGCGACAAGGCCGGGATCACCGTGCGGCAGCTGCTCGCGCACACGTCCGGGCTGCCCGGCGGCACTCCGCTCTACCGCGAACATCCGACGCGACACGCACTGCTGGAGGCGATCCGGACGGGGCCGTTGCGTTCTTCGCCCGGCACGCGGGTCGAGTATTCGTCGCAGGGGTTCATCCTGCTCGGGCTGATCGCCGAGGCCGCGGCCGGTGCGCCGCTCGACCGGCTCGTGGCGGAGCTCGTCACGCAGCCATTGGGGCTCACGGCCACCGGTTTCGGACCTGCCGAGGGGTTTCTGGCCGACGCGGTGGCCACTGAGGACTGTCCGTGGCGCGGCCGGGTCGTGTGTGGACAGGTGCACGACGAGAACGCCGTGGTGCTGGGCGGGATCTGCGGGCACGCCGGCTTGTTCGCCACGCTCGGCGACGTCGAGCGGCTCGGGCGGGCGCTGGCCGGCGGCGCGCAGGAGCTGCTCAAACCCGCGTCACACGCGGAGATGATCGCCTGCCACACCGAAGGTCTCGCGCTGCGCCGCGGACTCGCCTGGCAGGGCCTCGACGTGCCGGGCTCCCCCGTCGGCACCGCCTTGGAACCCACCGCTTACGGCCACACCGGCTTCACCGGGACCAGTCTGTGGGTCGAGCCGGAGCGTGGCCGTTTCTACGTGCTGCTGACGAACCGCGTGCACCCTTCGCGGTCCACGCCCGGGATCGAAAAGGTGCGGCGCGAATTCCACGCGCAAGCCGCGGTTCTCTGATCCCACATCCTGGACATCGGCCGTTTTCGCCGCCAGGCCCGAAGTCGTTGGCGGAGAACGAAATCCGCTCCAACGTGTCCGTTTTGGGTATTTTCCATCCAATGGCTGGACCACGATCCACTCCCTACTTTCGGCGCTTCTGAGTTTCGGACCGGAATCCGAAACTTCTTCCACGGGCCACTCGGGTTGGCCCTCCGTGCGGAAGGTAGACCGAATGTCTTCGAAACGACTGGCCGTGCTGGCTACAGCAGTTACGGCTTCGTCGATCCTCGTGGCCGCCGGTGGCGCCGCGAGCGCGTCGCCCCAGCAGACCCAGGTGAGCACCGACTCCCTCGGCCGCGTCATCGCCGTCCAGCCCGCGGCCCCCGTCGCCGCCGCACGCGGCCTCGCCGGGAATGCCGCCGCGGCCGCGCAGTCGCACACCGCGGACCTGGCCCGGCAGTTCGGTCTCGCCGTCGGCGATCTCACGCTCACCAGCGTGCAGTCCCTTCCGGGCGGCAGCGTCGCGCGGCTGCAGCAGAACGTCGGCGGGGTGCCGGTGTACGGCGCGCAGATCGTGCAGGACCTCGACGGCAGCGGCGCGCTCATGGCCGCGCTCGGCAAGACCACGCAGCGCACGCAGGGCTCGTTCCCGGCCGACGCGAAGAGCGCGCAGGACCGAGCGGCCAAGGCCGCGCACACCGCCGTGGCACAGAAGGACGCCGGCGTGCTGAAGACCGGCGCGGAAACCGCGTACTGGTACGACGCCAGCCTCGGCGGCGACGGCGCGAGCGCCACCGCCGTGCCGACCTACTTCGTGCCCGTCAACGGCGTGGACCCCGAGGACAAGTGGACGGTCGTCGTTGGCGCCGACACCGGCAAGGTCCTGCAGGTGTGGGGCGAGTCGGAGGCTGCCACCAACCGCGTGGTGTGCGACGCGAAGCGCAAGGTCGTGGACCTCGACATCGCGACGCTGGCCGACCTGCGCTGCGGCGTGGGCACCGCGTTCGGCGTGACCCGCGGTGAGGGCCAGGCCGCGGTCGCGACGGCGGACGTCAACAGTGTCTACGACTTCTTCGGCGACGCACAGAACTTCTACTCCCAGTTCGCCTCGTACGACCTGACGGCCAACATCGGCGCCGACTACCACGACGGCAAGGGCAAGGCCCTGCGCGCCACTGTGCGCATGTGCGAGGTCGAGACCGAATCGGACGGTCGCCGCCACACGCAGTGCCCGTGGGCCAACGCGTTCTGGGAAGGCGAGCAAATGGCCTTCGGCGAGGGCGTGACCACTATGGACATCACCGGTCACGAGCTCACCCACGGCGTCACCCAGCACACCTCGCAGCTCGGCAACGGCTACGCGGGCGCGCTCAACGAGGGCATGTCCGACGTGATGGGCCAGTTCATCGCCATCAAGTCCGGCGACGCCAACG
Source organism: Amycolatopsis sp. NPDC051373 (assembly GCF_040689465.1). Classification (NCBI taxonomy): domain Bacteria; kingdom Bacillati; phylum Actinomycetota; class Actinomycetes; order Pseudonocardiales; family Pseudonocardiaceae; genus Amycolatopsis; species Amycolatopsis sp. NPDC051373. The sequence goes on from NZ_JBFBAE010000007.1 coordinate 124,226, forward strand.
TGCAGGGCGCGAACCGCTGGCTGATGGGCGCGGGCTCGTCCATCGGGCAGGTCCGGGACATGAAGAACCCGCCCAACTCGGGCGAGGGCCCCAGCCCCGACCGCGTCAACGGCCAGTTCTGGGTCGGCGCCAACGGCGACCCGCACATCGACGCCGGCGTCGTCGACAAGACGGACTACCTCATCACCGACGGCGACACCTTCAACGGCCAGACCGTCCGCAGCATCGGCGAGGACAAGGCCATCGCGCTGTGGTGGAAGGTCGAGAACCTGCTGCGCCCCACGTCCACCTTCAAGGACCTCGGCACGGCGCTGAACTCCGCCTGCATCACCAACGCCCGCACCGGCGTCGCCGGCACCACCACGGCCGACTGCACCCAGGTCGCCAACGCGGTGAATGCCACGCAGCTGAACCTGGCTCCGTAAGGCTTTTCTCCTTGGCCGCTGCCGGCGCTCGCTTCCGCGGGTGCCGGCAGCGGCTTTTTCACGTGTGCGTCGCGAACCCGGCAGTATCCGACGCCGCGGGGATGCGAGAACCGCCCAGGCCACTCGCCGTGGCAGCCGCGCAACCCGGTTGCCGTCGGCGCCCGTTCTTCGGCTGCCGGCAGCTTTCGCGTGCGTGTCGCGAACCTGCCAGCGCTCGGTGCCGCGAGCGGGGACGATGGGGCTGTGTCAGTCTTCCGAAAGCAGCTGCGCCAGGACGGCGGCCTGGCTGATGTCCAGGGCGCGGCTCGCGGTGAGCAGCGTGAGCGGACCCTGTGCGGCGCGGTCGCGCAGGGCGGCCAGGGCCTCGGCGGCCGGGCCGGGCGCGGTGAGCTCCGCGCGGTAGCGGCGGGTGAACTCGGCGAACCGGTCGGGGTCGTGCGCGTACCACTTGCGCAGCTCGGTGGTGGGCGCGACGGCCTTGCACCAGTCGTCGAGGGCGGCCTTCGCCTTGGCCAGGCCGCGCGGCCACACGCGATCCACGAGGACGCGGGTGCCGTCGTCGGGGCCGGCCGGGTCGTAGACGCGTGCGATGCGGACCATCGGGTCATTGTCGTCCATCCGATCGTCAGGCACAGCGTTATCCGGCACTGTGTCGTCAGGCACGGCGTCGTCCGGCACGGCGTCGCCAGGCACAGCGTTATCCGGCACAGCGTCGCCAGGCACAGCGTCGCCAGGCACAGCGTCGTCCGGCACAGCGTCGCCAGGCACAGTGGAGCCGGCCGTGGCTAGCGAGCCCGAGCGCAACCGGGCGACGCCGCTGGGCGAGATCGTCGCGATTCCGCTGCGCGGCGCGTGGACGGGCAACCGCGGCATTCTCCACTCCGGACACGAGATCGTGCGCACCCACGCGAGCGACCTGTGGCTCACCTGCCGGCTCGAGTTCCGCGGCCGGTGGCGCGAGCAGTGGCTGCCGCACCGCTACACGCACCTGTACTTCCACGACGAGGCCGTCTCGTTCGCCGCCGGGCACCGCCCGTGCGGGGAATGCCGTCGCGCGGACTACGTGAGGTACCGCGACGGCTGGGCCGAGGCGCTGGACGTCGCGCCGCCGTCCGCGCGGGCCATGAACCAGCAGCTGCACGCCGAACGCCTCGCCGGTCGCCGACGCCGGCTGCACGAGCTGCCGTGGACGGAGCTGCCGGATGGCGTGTTCGTCCTGCGCGAAGACGGCCCGGCACTGGTCGTGGACGGCGGCCTGACCGACTGGACGACCTCCGGCTACGGCCCGCGCCACGCCCTGCCCCGCCGCGGAACGGCCCAGGTCATCACGCCACCCGCGACCATCGCCGTCCTCCGCGGCGGCTACCCGGTCGAGATCGCCGCGACGGCACGCTGAGCAATGGCACTGAGTGCAGTTATCAGTCCTGTTCCGAGTCCTGGAAGGCCGCGCCGAGCCGCGCCATGACCTCCGGCAGCGGCGTCGCGGTACTCAACACCGCGACCACCGTCGTCTCGGCGTTCACCGGCCGAAAAGCGTCCCCCACCAGCGCAAACGCCCGCGCCGCACTCGCCGCGATGTCGTCCTTGCCGCCACTGCGCAGCCATCGCCGCAGCACATGGTTGTTCGCCGCCGCGATCGCCGCCGCGGCCACGGCCGCTCGCAGGCTCGCCGTGCCGTCACCCTGCTCGGCGAACCGCGTCTGCAGGTACCGCGCGAGCACGCGCTGGTACCGGTCGACGGTCGCGACTTCCTTGTCCCGCAACGAAGCCACCGTCCGCGTGAGCGTGAACCGCTTCAGCGACACGTCGAGGTCCGCGGCGTAGTAGTCGAGCACCAGGCTCACCGTCGAACAAGCCACCTCGACCGGATCGCGCGACGGATCCGCGCGTTCGAAGGCCTGCTCCATCTCCGTGACGATCTCGTCGTGATTGGCGAAGAGCACGTCGTCCTTGGTGTCGAAATACCGGAAGAACGTGCGGCGCCCGACCCCCGCCGCGGCGGCGATCTCGTCGACGGTCGTCGCCTCGTACCCGTTGGCCACGAACAGGTCCACGGCCGCCGAGGACAGCGCGCGGCGCAGCTGCCGTCGGCCGGCGGGCGTCGCCCCGACCCGGGTGGCCGGCGCGCGGCGCTGCGATTCCGTCATGCCCGAAGACGGTAGCAGGCCGCCTTGCTAGTGGCACTGAGTGCCGTTAGACTCGTGGTCGGACCTCGGACCCCTGTGGCCACTCCCCCACGACCGGAAGGCGTCGACGATGAGCCTCGACCAGCAGCTCCAGCCGACCGAGCTCGCGCCGGCTGAGCGCGCGCACGAGCGATTCGACGCCTACTACGGCCGGCTCTTCGGCTGGTCGGTGCGCTGGCAGGGCAGCCGGCTGTTCCTCGCGCTCGAAAACGGCCTGTGCGCCGTGACCCTGCCGAAGCTCGCCGCCGGCCCGGTGCTGCGCCACCTCGCCGACACCGGCTGCCAGGGCCCCGTCCTCGTCCTGCCGACGCAGCACGGCCCGCGCGTCGCCATCCTCGCTGAGACCGACGGCCTGGTCCCGCCCCGCACCACCCTGCCCGCCGACGTCGAACTCCTCGACTGCGGCGCCCTCGTCCCCCTGCCGATCGGCCCGCAGGTCCCCGGCGTCTCGACGGAGTGGCTCGCCGCCCCCGACCCGCGGCAGCGCTGGCTGCCGAGCCTCAGCGCGGTGCTGGCCGGGGTCCGCGTCCGCCACTGACGACGGTCGGGCGCGCCATCGTCGCTGCCCCGACCCACCGTTTGTCCAGCCGGCCGAGGTTCACGTCCGGCCGCGCCCGACCGTGATGCCCTCGGGCGAGGTCCATGGTCGTCGCCGGTCACCTCGGCCCCGGAAAATGTGCGCGCCCTGTCAAACGGCGAGTGGGCAACGCACAAGTCCTGTCAGGATTCGAACACCCCTCGCGGGGAAAGCGTCAGCGGCTGGCCGCGAGCTGTCCTCCGAGGATGGTCGCAGCCTGGTCCACGAGGTCGTCCACGCCGGCGACGAGCGACTCGATCTCGGCCCACCGGCGGCGGTCGCGGTCGACGTCGGGCGCCAGCGCGGTGTCGACGAGCAGCAGGAGCGTGTCGATCTCGTAGGCGAGGTCCGCGAGCTTCAGGAACGGCACGTGGTCCGGCGGCGAACCGGCCGCCGCGCGGGCGCACGCGGCGTGCCCCATCGAGCGGCACACGGCCTGCAGCCTGGCCCGGATCTCCTCCTTGCGGGCCCCCGCCCGCGGGACGCCGGTGCGGATGTTCCAAGCCACCGAGAGGAGGCAGCGGCCGGCGTCGTCGAGGGAGGTGTTCATCACCGGGCGAGTCTCGGCCCAGACGCGGGGGTGGCGGGCCCGCTCAGCCGTTCGACACGCGAAGGCCACCGGATCGGGTGAACGCCGCCGGGGTTTCCTTGCCGATCACCGGTTTCGCCGCATTCGGCACCACCCCTGCCCGAGTTCGGGGCGGCGATGCCGGCTCGTCCGCGAGGCAGACTTCCCCGCCGTCGTCCTTTGTGGACTCTACCGGCCGGCGGCCACGGGTCCGCGGTTCGCAGCCGCCGCGAGGCTCGTGAGCATCATGTGCACCCACAGCGTGTGCTCGGCGGTCTTCTCGATGGCGCGGCTGTCGTTCGGCTCGGCGACGAGGAAGCCGCTGGGGCCGCAACTGCCGTCCGGGCGCTGGGAGTCGAATGTACCAACGGGCCATGCGCAGGGTTTGTGCGGAGGTCGAACAAGTTTCCGTAGCTCGCACAAACCAGCCTCGCCGTCGTCGGGCTGTCAAGAATCGAGGCGGACTGCGGCGGTTCACGCGCGCGGCCGCCCGCCGCTTCCTGCTCACGCTCGCCGAGGTCGGCTACGTGCACACCGACGGCAAGCGGTTTTGGCTGCGGCCGCGGATTCTCGAGCTCGGGAACGCGTTCCTGTCGAGCCAGGGCCTCGCGCAGGTCGCGCGCCCGCACCTGGACAAGCTGGTGGCGGAGGTCGACGACTCGGCTGCACTGTGTGTGCTCGAGGACGACGAGATCGTCTACGTCGGACTGGTCCACACGCCCGCACGGCGGATCATGGCGCTCAACGTGACGATCGGCAGCCGGATCCCGGCGCACCCGTCGTCGATGGGTCGCGTGCTGCTCGCGTTCCAGCCCGAAGAGTGGCGCGCGGAGTACCTGAAGCGCGTCGAACTGCAGCCATTCACGCCGCGCACGGTGAAGGACCCGGCGAAGCTGGGCGCGATCCTCGACCGCGTGCGCGCCGACGACTTCGCGCTCGTCGACCAGGAACTCGACCTGGGGCTGCGCTCGATCGCCGTGCCGCTGCGGCACGAGGACGGGCAGGTGTACACGTCGCTGAACGTCTCTATGCACTCGACCCGGCGTTCGAAAGAAGAGATGCGCGGGCAGCTGCTCGAACCGCTGCGCCGCACCGCGGGCGAGATCGAGGCGGACCTGCGGGCCATCGCGCGGCGGCGCCAGTCGTTCGGCGTCGGCGACGAGGACGGGGCCTGAGCAGGCCGTTCCGGGTCTGATGTGACCCGGGTCCCTCGATCGGTGTCACAGAGTGGTGCGAAGTTACCATCGGGTCATGGATGACTTCGCGGTCCAGCTGAAGCGGAGGGGACTGCGGAACACGGCCCAGCGCCGGGCGGTGCTCGGTGCCGTGCGCGACCACCCGCACACCACGGCCGCCGAGATCGCGGCGGCCGTCGAGGCCGGCACAGGCGGGCTGTCGCGGCAAGGGCTCTACAACGTGCTGGACGACCTCGTCGACGTCGGTCTGCTGCGCACGCTCGAACCGGCCGGCTCGCCCGCGCGCTTCGAGCTCGACAAGCACGACAACCACCACCACCTGGTGTGCCGCGGTTGTGGCCGGATCGAGGACGTGCCGTGCGCCGTCGGCTCGGCGCCGTGCCTGCACCCGTCGTCGGCGCCCGGATTCACGATCGACGAGGCCGAGGTCACGTGGTGGGGCCAGTGCGCCGAATGTGCGGCACAGGCTTAGTCCTGCTCCGGGTTCGGCTCAGGAGTGGCGGTCTCCGGGGTGGCCGCCTAGCGGGTTGCGGTCTCGGGAGTCGCCGTCTCGTCGACGGTCAGGGTGAGCAGGCGGATCATCGCCTCCACCGGCAGCTTGCTCTCGTCCGCGTGGTCGAGAAACGACAACACGCGCAGCCCCTCCGGGGTGAGCGCCGAGGTGTCGTCGCCGATCTGCGCGCTCGCCGCTTCGAGGGTACCGAGGCCGGCGTTGTGGTGGGCGTCGCGGACGGCGTTGCGCAGCACGGCGAGTTCTGCCGGCGACGGTCCGCGTTTCTCTTCGCGCAACCGTTGGACGATTCGCACCACCTGAGGTGACCTCGCCGCCACGGACTGGCGGGCCGCGAACGACGCCACCATCCGCGGGGTCGAGCGCGTCTCCTGCGAGGAAGCCGGGATCACGGGTGCGGCGGCACCCTCCACGCGCAGGCTGTCGAGCGCCGCGGCCCGGCGTTGTTCACTTTCGCGCAGGCGCGCGAGCGGATCTTTACGCCGGGACGCCGCGAATGTTCGAGCTTCATCACGCGCGCGCTGCCCCGCCTCGGTGACGCGCGGGCGTTGCCGGCCCGTGCCCTCGGCCGCCGCCTGGCGGCGGTTGTTCTCGAACCACGCCTCGAACGACTGCCCGCGCCGCGGCGGCTCGTGGACCTCGGTCATCGCGGCCTGAGCCGCGTCGTTGAACCAGCCCTCCAGCCGCGAGCGCAGGAAGCCACCCGGACGTTCGCCGGACTGGCGGGGGCGCTGGCGCGTGCCGTCGGGCAGCGTGCTGAGCGCGATCAGCAGCGCGTCGGGGCAGTAGCCGCTGCTGTACCAGAACTCGAGCTGGCGCTCGACGTCCTCGCGCTCGTCACGCGTCAGCGTCTCCGTCACCCAGCCCATGCGCCGGAACAGGACACCGGTCGCCTGCGCGCGTTCGTGCTCGTCGCTCGGGATCACCGTCGACGGCCACGCGCGGTCCGACATCCGCACCATCCGCCACCTCCTGCACCGACGGTACGGCGCCCGCGTTCGCGCCCTTCACCCGACACGCCGCCACCGTGTTGGCCGTCACGATCACCGTGATCGCCGCCCATGCCGGGGCGTCGAGCCGCTGGTGGAGGACCACTTCGCCCACCAGCGCGGCCAGTACCGGGTTCACGCTCATGAAGACCCCGAAGAACCGCGTCGGGACCCGGCGCAGCGCCAGCAGGTCGGCGAGGAACGGCAGCGCAGACGACAGCACTCCGGCCGCGAGCGCGGCGCCGAGTGCCGCCGGCGTGGGGCGGTGGTGGAAAAACACCACGATCCCGACGGGAAGGTACAGCAGGCCGGACACGCCCGCCGCCGCGGCGGAGCCCTGCACGCCGGGCAGCCGGCGGCCGACGGTGCGGTTGAGCAGGATGTAGCAGGCCCAGCACGCGGCGGCGACCAGCGCGAGTGCGACGCCGAGGTAGTCGGTGCTGGGCCGGGGCCGCGTGAGAATTCCGACAGCCGCGGCGGCGGCCATCGCACAGGCCAGGTCCGTTCGGCGACGCGAGCCGGCCAGCGCGACGGCCAGCGGGCCGAGGAACTCCAGCGTCACGGCCAGCCCGAGGCCGATCCGGTCGATGGCGGAGTAGAGCGAGAGATTCATCGTCGCGAACACCGCCGCGAGCCCGAGCACCGGGCGCCACTGGCGAGCGGTGAACGACCGCAGCCGCGGGCGTCCCACGGCGAGCAGCAGCACGGCGGCCACCCACTGGCGCACGGCCACCACGCCGGCGGGCCCGAGCACCGGGAACGCCAGCGCCGCGGTGGCCGCGCCGAGCTGGTTCGCGGTCGCGCCGCCGAACATCAACGCCACGCCGGTGCGGTTGTCCTGGGTCATGCCGGCGAGCCTGCGGCACGGCCGTGCATGCGCAAAATGCATTCATCGCGGCACGCATACGCTGGAGTCATGGATCTGGAGCTGCGGCACCTGCGGTGCCTGGTGGCGATCGTGGACACAGGAACGTTCACGGACGCGGCGATCGAGCTCGGAGTCTCCCAAGCGGCGGTGTCGCGCACACTTCTTTCGTTGGAATCCGCACTCGGGGTGCGACTTCTCCACCGCACGAGCCGCAGCGTCACCCCGACGACGGCCGGCGTGCAGGTACTCGCCCGCGCCCGGCACCTGCTGGCCGACGCCGAAGAACTCGTGCGCGAGGCCACCACGGGGCACACCCGGCTGCGCGTCGGCCACGCGTGGTCCGCGATGGGCCGCCACACGGCCGAGTTCCAGCGCCGCTGGGCCGATCGCCACCCCGACATCGAGCTGCTGCTGGTCCGCACCAACACCGCTACGGGTGGGCTGGCCGAAGGGCTGTGCGACCTCGCCGTGATCCGCACCGCCGTGGACAACCGCAAGTACGCGCACGCGACCGTCGGCCACGAGGCCCGCTACTGCGCCATGGCCACCGACGACCCCCTGGCGCGCCGCCGCACCGTCACGCTCGCCGATCTCAGCCCGCGCGTCCTGGTGATCGACCGCCGCACCGGCACCACGACCACCGACCTGTGGCCGCCGGCGGAGCGCCCGCGCGTGGAGCCCACCCACGAGATCGACGACTGGCTGGCCGCAATCGCCACCGGTCGCTGCGTCGGCGTCACACCGCATTCCACGGTGACCCAGTACCGCCGCGACGGCATCGCCTTCCGCCGCGTGCGTGACGCGGCCCCCGTTCCGGTGCGGCTGATCTGGCACGGCCACGACCCCCATCCGGCCACGCACGCCGCGGTGGCGCTGCTGAGCGAGCTCTACCGGGCGCGCTGAAACCGCCACAGTGGACGGTCACCCCTTCGGGCGTAAGAACCGTGCGGGGGCAGACATCGGCGACTTCACGCGGGATGCTCCATTTCGGACAAACGCGAACAGGAGGGGCGTTTCATGGGGAATCTCCGGGCTGCCCTGCTGGCGGCACCACTGGTGGCCGCGAGCCTGTTCGTCGCGCCGGCTCCGGCGTCCGCGGTGCCCGCCGTCACCGATCTCGACTGCGGGTTCTTCGCGTGCAGCTGGGTGTTCAGCAAGAACACCACGAAGCTGATCTCCGAAGGCGCGCCTGCGATCCGCGTCTGCAAGAACATCCCGACGCCGGGCAATCTCGCTTGCGGCGTCGCCATCGCGGCGCTGGTCGTGACCGCGAAGAAGGCCCGCAGCGAGGGCAAGTGCGCGAAGATCACCTGGACCAAGACGCCGGCGCCGCCCCTGGGCACGTGGTGGCCGTCGGTCGAGGGTGGCAAGCGCTGCAAGTAGGTTCCCTCCGGCCGTCGGGGTCACGAGCACCCGCCGGCCGGGGAGGTGCGGGGCCGTCCCGTCCACTGTGGACGCGTGGACGGCTCCGCGATACATTTCCGGGGGCCGGCGAGGTCGTTCGCCGGGCGAATTATCACCGTTGACGCCGTCGCGCGAAGTCGGTCATGATGTGGTGGTACACCACCAACCGAGGAGTGACGAGAATGTTCGGCGGCGAAGAGCGCAAGGCTTGTCCGGGGTGCTTCGGCATCGCGGGCGACGCTCGGCGCCTGCCTTACGCCGCCGAGGCACCAGGCTCCACGCCGTGACACGCCCAGAACGCGTCGCAGCACGGAGCCGCCCGTCGGGAGACCGATCAGGGCGGCTTTTTCGTTCTCCGTGACTTTTTCGTGACATTTCCGGCGCCATTTTCCGACCCCGATTTCCGATCCCCTTTCCGACCACGTGCCCGAACGGCCAGGGAACCGCCTGCAAAGCGGGTCAAACCGGTTCGACTCCGGTCGCGGTCTCCACCCGAGCGAAAACCGAAAAGGAGGTGCCCGCCGCCATGGGTGTCCTGGTCCTCAACGCCGGCTACGAGCCCCTGCACACCGTCTCCGTCCCCCACGCGATCCGGATGCTCGTGCGCCACGTCGCCGTCGTCCACGAGAGCGACGGCGCCGACCTGGGCATCTTCCCGCGCCCGAAGGTCGTGCGGCTGCTGCGCTACGTGGTGATGAAGTGGCGCTATACCGGCCCGCCCCGGTGGTCGCGCCGCGGCGTGCTCCAGCGCGACGGCTACACGTGCGCGTACTGCGGCCGCCACGCGACGACGGTCGACCACATCATCCCGACGTCCCGCGGCGGTGAGCGCACCAGCTGGCTCAACACCGTCGCCGCGTGCGGTGGCACCGCGCGCAGCTGCAACGCCCGCAAGGCCGACCGGACCCTCGCCGAGACCGGGCTGACGCTGCGGATCACGCCGCACGTGCCCACGTGGGACCAGCTGCACCTGCTGCGCTGACCGTCCACATGCGACACCTGTGCGCGACGACCGGGCGGCGCTAGGTTGGCTCCCATGAACGGGCTGCTGTTGCGCCTCTCGGCCGTCGACTCCGACGCCGAGGCCGCGGTGCGGGTGATCGCGTACTTCGACGAGCTCGTGGCCCACCGCGCCACGATCGCCGACCTGGTCCGCGCCACGGCCTCCCTCGCCGAATGCGTCGCCGGCCTCCAACGCGGCGGCGAACCACCCTTGCGCTTCCGTCCCGACGGCACCCGTGCGGTCGGGACGGAAGCGCGCGCACGGTGGCGACTCAGCCGGGCAGCCCCACGCGCGACGGCAGGACACCGGGCGAACCTCGGCCCGGGGCAACCGACCTCGGCGGCGGGCGCGAGACCGGCAGGGAAGCTCACACAGCCGCGGCCGACCCCGGTGGACTCACGCCTGACGACGCGGCCCCGGCTCACCCCTGTCTGGTGGCGACCGGCTTCGACGACGGGCGCGAGACCCCCGCCGAGGCACGCACCCCGGCGAGCGACCTGCGCGGCGAGGCGCTGGCAGCACCACGCGCCGTCCCAACCGACCTCACCGACACACACGACGACAAGACCCCCACCCAGGAGAGCGAGCGCGGCGGCGAGGCGCTGGCAGCACCACGCGTTGTGGCGACCGAGCTCGGGGGTGAGGCCGCGGGGCGGGTGTGGCTCGAGCGGGACGGCGAGCCCGGGCCGCTCGACGATCTCGTGCTGGAGCGCTTCGCGATCGCCGCGCGGGTGCTGGGGCCGGCGCCACAGGGCGCGCAGCCGCATTTGGCGGACCCGGCGCTGGTGGAGTTGGCGCTGGGTGAGCGCGCGGCGGAGGAGGACCGGTCGCGGGCGCTCGTGTTGCTCGGGCTGGACGTGGGGCGGCCGTTGCGGGTCGTCGCGGTCGGGGCCGAGGACGGGCGCGACCCGGGCGCCGCCGCTGTCGCCCTGGTTGCTCGCGGGGGTACGGCGCTGGGTGCGCGGGTCGCGGTGGTCGGGGAGGTCGCGGCGGTGCTGGTGCAGCCCAGAGAGGGGCCGGCCACGGTGGTGGGGGTGTTGGAAAACGCACTTTCCCTGCACGCTCGCGAACGTGGGTCGTCCGGGAGTGTGCGGGTGGGGGTGGGCGATGCCGTCGCCGGGCTCCAGGCGCGGCGGTCCTGGCTACAGGCTCGCCTCGCCGAGCGCTTCGCCGTGCCCGCGACGGAGCCGCTTGTGGTCCACGAGAACCTCGGGTCGCTGACCCTCCTGGCGCAGATCCCCGCCGACCGCCTGCGGACGCAGCCCGACGTCCGAGCCCTCGACGCGCCCGACCTCGAAGCGCTCGAAGCCTTCTGCCGCAACGGTTCCCTGCGCCAGGCGGCCGTCGCGCTGCACCGCCACCACAGCTCCGTCGCCACCCGGCTCGCCCACGTGGAAGACGCGCTCGGCTGGCCGCTGGACGACCCCGCCGGCCGCTTCCGCACCCGGCTCGCCCTGCTGGCTCACCGACCGGCCCACCGCACCTGACCAGCCGCGGCCGGAGCCCGAAACCAAGCCACACAACGAAGACGCGGCGTCCGGGCGGCCACCCGGGCGCCGCGTCGCCACGCCACGTCACCACGCCACACCGCGTCGCACGCGACGGCATCACGCGACGGCACCACGCTGCGTCACCACACCGCGTCACCACGCCACGCCACGTCACGACGCCACGTCGCCACGCCACGCCGCGTCGCCACACCGCGTCGTCTCAAAACGTCAGCCCAGCTCCACACCCAGCGCCCGCGCCAGCACAGCGCGGGACTCCGCGGCCTCGCGGTGGGTAATGGTCGCGTGGCGGACCATGGCGGAGCCGTGGAAGGTACCGGGGAACAGGTGCAGCTCGGTGGTCACGCCGGCGGCCAGCAGCGCCTGCGCGTAGGCGATGCCCTCGTCGCGCAGCGGGTCGAACTCCATCACCGAGATATACGCGGGCGGGAGGTCCGCCAAGTCGGTCGCGCGGGAGGGCGCGGCGTAGACGGGCACGCCGTCGGTGCCGCGGACGCCCGGGCCGAGGTAGCAGTCCCAGCTGAGCTCGGCGTTGGGGAGGTTCCACAGTGGAGTGTCGTCGAAGCGGCGCATGCTGGGCGTCTGCAGGCGATCGTCGATCTCCGGGATGCCGAGGAACTGGAACGCGATGGCCGGCCCGCCGCGGTCGCGCGCCAGCAGCGCGAGCGCGGCGCACAGGCCGCCGCCCGCGCTGACGCCGTGGATGACCACGCGCTCGGGGTCGATGCCGAGCTCGTCGGCGTGCTTGACCGACCACACGAGCGCCGCGTAGCAGTCCTCCAGGCCCGCCGGGTACGGCGCCTCGGGCGCGAGCCGGTAGTCCACCGACACCACGACCACCCCGAGGTCCCGCGCGAGCTCGACCACGACCGCGTGATCGGTGTCGACGTCACCGACGATGAAGCCGCCGCCGTGAACGTTGAACAGCAGCGCGGGCGACGCGATGTTGTCCGGTGTGTAAATCCGAACAGCCGCGTCGGGCGCGCCCTCGGGGCCGGGCACGGTCGTGTCGCGCACGGTCACGCCGGTCTCGTCGACGTCGCCGACCAGCTCGGCCGTCATCTCCTTCATCTTTTCCCGCGCCGACACCAGGTCCCTCAGATCGCCGGTGTCGGGGATCATCGGGAGAGCGGCGGCGATCTCGGGATCGAACGCGTAGTCCATGCGGGCCTCCAGGAGTGCGGGTGCCGTCCATCCTCCCGGCCGGCACCCGCCGCGTTCATCCGCCAAGCGTCGCCGACCCGCGGCGCCGGGCCCGCCACGCGGCGGAGTTCAGCCCAGGTGCCGGAACACGGCCGTCGCCACCGCGGCGTCGGCCACGCCGACGCCGGTGAGATCGGCGATCGTCAGGCCGGAGCGATCCCGCACCCCGTCGCGCAGGACCAGCCCGACGGCAACGTCCGCGTCGTCGGCGACGGTCCCGGCCCGTACAGCGTTGCCGAAGTCGCCGTGCGCGAGGCACTGCGCGTGGTCGTCGGTCGCGATCGCCGTGGCGCGGGCGAACAGCCCGGCCGGCAGCTCCGCCTTGCCCGGCAGGTCGGTGCCGATCCCGGTCACGTGCACCGCGGCGAACGCTTCCGCCGGCGCCACCGGGCTGGTCGACGCCGTCGCCGTGATCACGCACGGCGTGGCCGCCGCTTCCTCCGCGGTCGCGGGCGCGGCCGTCAGCCCGGCTTCGCCCAGCTCGGCACACAGCTTCCGAACGGCCTCGGGCCGCCGCCCGCACACCCGCACCCGGGTCAGCGGCCGCAAGTCCGCGAGCCACTCGACCTGCAGCCGCGCCTGCAGTCCCGTGCCGAACACGGCCACCTCGTCGACGTCCGGCGGGGTCAGCGCGTGGGTGATCAGGGCGCCGGCGGCGGCCGTCCGCCACGCCGTGAGCCAGCCCTCGTCGGCCAGCACCGCGGCGGGCACGCCGGTCGAGGCGTCGAAGACCAGCATGAGGCCGCTGTTGGTCGGCAGGCCGCGCTCGGCGTTGCGGTAGAAGCCCGACGCCACCTTCACGCCGAAGTGCGAGGCGCCTTCGAGGTAGCCGGCCTTCACGTGGCAATCGCCCTCGGCCTCGGGGAACCACATCGCGATCGGGGCGGGCATCTGCGCGCGGCCCTCGGCGTGCGCGATCAACGCGCCGCGTACGGCGTCGAACACCAGCCCCCGCGTCGCCACGGCCTCGATCTCGGGCAGTCCCACCACGTCCAGGGTCATCGCCGCTCCTCCAGGAACTCCGCCCACGCGGCCAGCCCTTCGTCCGGACCACGACGGCCCACGCCGACGCGGAACCGGTCCTCGGGCGTCGCCGTGAGGTCGGATCGGTAGATGCTCGCCGGCAGCAGCAGCACGCCGCGCTGCTCGACGAGCTCGGTGCACATCGCCTCGACGCCGTCCGCGCCGAGGTAGCGCGGGAAGCACACGCAGCCGCCCTGTGGCGGTGCCCAATCGAACAGATCTTGGTAATTCTCGAAAAACGCGTCGAACTTCGGCACGTTCTCCGCGATCACCGCGCGGTTGCGCGCCAGGATCGCGTCCCGCGCGCGCAGCCCGATCAGCGCGAGCACCTCGCTCGGCGCCGAGTTGCAGATCGACGTGTAGTGCTTGGCCCGCTCGAGCCGCCGCAGGATTTGCGGGTCGCGGCAGGCGATCCAGCCCACGCGCAGGCCAGGGAGCCCGTAGGCCTTGGACATCACGTTGAGCGAAAGCGCCGACGTGGACAGGTCGGCGGCCTGCGGCAGCGTCGCCGGCGGATCGAGCTCCAGCCCGCGGTAGACCTCGTCGCTGAACAGCAGCACGCCGCGCTCCTCGCACAGGCGCACGAGCCGCGTCCAGGTCTCGAGGTCCGGCACGGCGCCGGTCGGGTTGTTGGGGAAGTTCACCGACACCAGGCGCGTGGTGGGCCGCAGCTGCCGCTCGATCTCGTCGACGTCGAGGGCCCAGCCGTCCTCGGGCCGCAGCGCGACGCCGGACACCTCGCCGATCGAGAGCGGGATCGTCTCGGCGGCCTGATAGTTCGGCGTGATCACCACGGCGTGGTCGCCGGGTTCGAGCAACGTCCGCATCGCCAGGTAGAGGCCTTCTTCGGCGCCGGCGAAGCACAGCACGTCCTCGGGGCCGACGTCGGTGTAGGTCGCGGCGATCTCCTCCCGCAGCGCGGGCAGGCCGTAGGTCTCGGTGTAGCCGAGCGCGAGAGTTCCCCAGCGTTCGCGGCCGTCGTCGTCGGCCAGCGCCAGCAGTTCGGCGACGGTCATGGTCTGCACGTCGGACGCCGTGAGGTGGTGGCGGGCGGTGAACTCCCAGCGGGAGAAGTACGTCTCCAGGCGGAAGTCAGGAAGCGTCGGCATCGGGCTCCTTGCGCATCTCGGCGAGCAGTTGGTAGGTGGCCGAACGGGAGATGCGCAACGCGCGTGCGACCACGGGCACGGATCGTCGCTGCGCGAACACGCCGGCGGCGTCCAGACGTGCGAGAAGCACCAGGCGCTGTTCGCGGGTCAACACCTCGACCGGGGTGGCGTGATCGCGAACGAACTCGCCCACCACGTCGTTGAGCGTCTCGGTCCAGTCGCGTTCGAACAACGCCTGGGGCTGTCCGGTCACCGGAGCCGCGAACCCGGACAGCAACTGCGCGGCCTGGTCGAACGCGGTGCGGTCGACGTTCACGCACAACACCACTTCGGCATTGCCGTGTTCGTCTCTCACCACGGCGCTCACACTCGACAGCCGCCGTCCGTCGGGCAGTGACTTCGGGTACGGGCCGTAGACGTCCTTCCCCGCGGGCCGCAGGCCGTCGAGCTCGCCGAGCAGCGACGGGTCCCCGGGTTCACGCCCGGAGAACGCGTTCCAGATGCCGAGCACGCAGTCCGTGCGCGGGTCGTGCAGCACCACCTCCGCGTGCGGCGAAAGCAGGCGCACGATCGCCTCGCACACCGGCGCCCAGCGCGCCGTCCTCCCGTCCATGATCTGGACACTACATCCAGCATGGACGAAGAGTCCAACCCCCACTGGACCGAACCGTACACTTCGTTCTGTACGATCCAGTACAGACAGTCAGCCAGCCGAGGGAAGGAACCCGCGTGCCCGGTCTCTGGAGTCCCGTCGACGTCGGCCGCATGCGTTTGCGCCACCGGCTGGCGCTGTCGCCGATGATGCGCAACCGCGCGCTGCCCGACGGATCACCCACCCCGCTCGACGCCGAGTACTTCGCGCAACGAGCGTCGCTCGGGTTGCTGATCACCGGCGGCACGCAGCCCTCGGCCGACGGGCAGGGGTTCCTGCTCAGCCACGGCTGCCGCACCGACGCGCACATCGCCGGCTGGCAGCAGGTCACCAAGGCGGTGCACGACGCGGGCGGGCACCTGTTCGTGCAGCTCATGCACGCCGGCCGCGTTGCGCACCCCGACAACACGCCGCACGGCCGGGTGCCGGTCGCGCCGTCGGCCGTCGCGGCGGGCGTCGGCATCCACACCCCGAGCGGCAACCAGCAGGTCCCGCCACCGCGGGAGCTGTCCACGAAAGAGGTCCGCGCGACCGTCGACGACTTCCGCCGCGCGGCCGCCGCCGCGATCGAGGCCGGCGCCGACGGTGTGGAAGTCCACGGCGCCAACGGTTTCCTCGTGCAGCAGTTCCTCTCGGCCAACGCCAACCACCGCACCGACGCGTACGGCGGCTCCATCGCCGGCCGCACCCGGTTCGCGCTCGAGGTGACCGAGGCCGTCGCCGCGGAGATCGGCGCCGACCGCACGGCCGTGCGCCTCTCCCCCGGCCTGCGCGGCTTCGGCATCGACGAAGGCGAGACCGGGCCGGCGACCTACGCCCACCTGGTCCGCGCCCTCGCCCGCCTCGACCTCGCCTTCCTCCATGTCACCCACCACGGCGATGACGCGCTCCTGGCCGAATTGCGCACCGCGTTCCCCGGCCCGCTGCTGCTGACCCGCCCGGGCGCCACCGTCCGAGAACGCGCCGCCGACGTCGAAAGCGGCCTCGCCGACCTCGTCACCCTCGGCCGCCTGGCGCTGGCCAACCCCGACGTCGTCGCCCGCCTGCGGACCGGCGCGGCCCTCAACTCCCCCGACCCCGCCACCTTCTACGGCGGCGGCGCCGAGGGCTACACGGACTATCCGGCGCTCTGAGCCAGCCCGGCGAGCTCACGCCACTGCGGCATCGGCATACCGTCACCGCCGCCTACTACGTGAAGGGCCACGTGGTCCGCGCCCGCCTGGAGGTGTTCCTCCACGCGCTTGCCGATCGCGTCGATGTCGCCCCAGGCGAGGACGCTGTCCACGAGCCGGTCGCTGCCGCCCTCGGCAAGATCGGCTTCCGTGAACCCCTGCGCCAGCAGGCTCTTGCGGTAGGCAGGCGCCCCGAAGAACCAGGCGAGGAAACCCCGGCCGGCTGCCCGCGCCTTCGCCGGGTCCCGCTCCAGGGTCACGGCCAGGTACGGCGCGAGCAATGGCCCGGTACCGAGCAGTTCGCGCGCCGTCGCCGAGTAGTCCGCTGTGACGAGGAACGGGTGCGTCCCGCCGGCCCGCCGCCGCGCCAGACCGACCATCTTCGGCCCCATCGCCGCGAGGATCAGCCGTTCCGCCGCCACCGGGTCCGGCTCGGCGTCGAGCTCGTCGAGGTACGCGGCCATGTCGTGCAGCGGCCGATACTCGTGGCCGTGCTCGGCGGCGGTGCCCGGGTCGCTCACGCCGAGACCGAGTAGCACCCGGTCGCCGTAGGTCCCCGTGAGCCGCGCGTGGCCCGCGGCCAGTTCCTTCGCCGGGTGGCGCCAGATGCTCGACACCGCCGGCGCGACCGTGAGCCCTCGGGTCACCTCGAGCAGCCGCTCGAGGTCTCCCACTATGTCGCCGCCACCCAAACCGGGGATCCAGAGCGCGCCGAAGCTCAGCTCGTCGAGTTCGGCCGCCGCGTCGGCGATCTCGTCCGGCGCGGCCGTGCGCAGCTCGACGCTCCAGATTCCGACGCGGCCGATGTCGAGGGTCATACCTGGTTCGCCCCGCCGTCGGCGAAGAGCTCCACCCCGGTGACGAAGCTGCTGGCGTCCGTCGCGAGGAACAGCGCCACCGACGCGATCTCCTCCGGCCGGCCCATCCGTCCCAAGGGGACAGAGCTCACCAGCGCCGCCTTCAGCTGCTCCTCGCCGAAATCGGCGCTCGCGAGCCCGCTGATCCCCGGTGTGTCGACCGGTCCCGGGCTCACCGAGTTGACCCGAATCCCGCGGCCGCTCAGCTCTTTCGCCCACGTCCGCGCGAACGAGCGGACAGCCGCCTTCGACGCGGCGTACACGCCGAAAGCATCGGTGCCCTTCGTGCCCGCGGTCGAACCGGTCAGGATCACCGAAGCACCGTCCGTCAGCAGAGGAAGCGCTTTCTGGACCGTGAACAGCGTGCCTTTCACGTTGGTTCCGAAGGTCTCGTCGAAGTGCTGCTCGGTGACCTGGGCCAACGTCGAGAACTCGCCGCCGCCCGCGTTGGCGAAGAGCACGTCGATCGGCCCGCCGACGGTTTCGTAGAGCCGGTCGAGGTCGGCCGGGTCGGAGCTGTCCACCTGGACCCCGGTCACGTCGCCGCCGATGTCCGCGACGGCCGCGTCCAGCACGTCCTTGCGCCGTCCCGTCACGAAGACGCGCGCGCCCTCGTCCGCGAACCGCCGGGCCGTCGCGAGCCCGATGCCGCTCGAGCCGCCTGTGACGACGGCGGTCTTCCCCTGTAGTGCGTTCATTACCGTGTTTCCCGTCCCTGTACTCGCCCGGCCCAGGCGTGGTCGTTCCGCTCGGCCGGTCTGCGCGGGACAATGGGGCCCCTTCGCTCCACCGCCGACCACTACGACAGATTACGGGACATGTCACCTAAAGGCAAAAACGACCCCTGGCTCGACGCACGCCAGCAGCGCGCCTGGCTCGCCTACATCCGCGTCCAGCTGCGGCTGAGCTACGAGATCAACCGGCAGCTGCAGACCGACAGCGACCTGTCCATGCCGGACTACGACGTGCTCACCGCACTCGCGAACGCCCCCGGCGAGCGGATGCAGATGACCGCGCTGGCCAACCAGATCGGCTGGGAACGCAGCCGCACCGGCCACCACGTGCGCCGCATGGCGACGCGCGGGCTCGTCGACGCGCGCACCTCGAGCACCGACCGGCGCGCCACCGAGGTCACCTTGACCGCGCAGGGCCGCGAGCTGCTGGAGAAGGCGGCGCCGGGCCACGTCGAGCTGGTGCGCGGCCTCTTCTTCGACGGCCTGCCCGCCGAGCTGCTCACCCCGCTGACCGAGGCGATGGAGAACATCTACGCCAACATCCTGGAGCGCGGCACGCTGCCCCCACCGTGAGACTGCCACTGCCGCAAGGAAAAAGCCGTCCCTGCCAGTGGACCACGGGTTTTCGCACTCGGTGGACCAGACCAATGGGAGTGAAGTAAATTCACCTTTCACGCACGGTCCGCCAGCCTGCGCCCTGTTCTCAAAGTCGTGGACGAAGGGCAGCTCATGCACCGGAAGTTCGTTCGTTGCCTGGCGGCCGCGGCCGCCACCGCCGTGGTGATCGCCACCGGTCCGGCGGCGTCGGCCCAGCCGGCCGCACCCGCGGCACCGCCCGCGCCGGCCACCTTCACACACCCGGGCGTGCTGGTCAGCCAGGCTCAGCTGGACACCATGCGCCAGCGCGTGCAGGCCGGCACGCAGCCACAGAAACAAGCGTACGACTCGATGATGGGCTCGAAGTACGCGTCGCTGTCTTACACGCCGCACCCGCGCGCCGTGGTCGACTGCGGGCCCAGCTCGATGCCCAACAACGGCTGCACCGACGAGCGTGAGGACGCGATCGCCGCGTACACGCAGTCCCTGGCCTGGTACGTGACCCGCGACGCGCGCTACGCGAACAAGGCCATCCAGATCATGGACGCGTGGTCGGCCACCATCAAGGACCACACCAGCGACAACGCGCACCTGCAGACCGCCTGGTCGGCCTCGACGTGGCCGCGCGCGGCGGAGATCATCAAGTACGCCTACGGGACGTGGCCCAACTCCGGCCGGTTCGCCACGATGCTGCGCAACGTCTACTACAACGAGATCCAGGGCAGCGACGGGCGCACCGGCAACTGGGAGCTCAGCATCGCCGAGGCCATCGTCGGCATCGGCGTGTTCCTCGAGGACAAGACGATCTACGACCGCGGCATGTCGATTTACCGCAACCGCGTGCCCGCGTTCATCTACCTCAGCTCCGACGGCGCGCTCCCGAAGACCGTGCCCGGCAGCGGCCTGAACACCCGCGACCAGATCGTCGGCTACTGGCAGGGCCAGTCCACCTTCGTCGACGGTCTCACCCAGGAGACCTGCCGCGACTTCGTCCACACCGGCTACGGCATCGCCGCGATCGCGGAGGTGGCCGAGACCTCGCGCATCCAGGGCCAGGACCTCTACGGCACCGACATCGGCGAGCGGCTGCGCCAGGCGCTGGGCTTCCAGACCAAGTACGAGCTCACCGCCGCACCGTCGTGGCTCTGCGGCGGCACGGTCAAGCGCGGCCTCGGCCCGGTGACCGAGGTCGGGTACAACGCGCTGCACAACCGCCTCGGCATCGCCATGACCAACACTCAGGCCTACACCACGAGCCACCGTCCCCAGGGCAGCAACGACTTGTTTGTCTCGTGGGAGACCCTGACCCACGGCGACAATCCGGCCTGACCGGATTCGGTTCCGGGGCCACCGTGCCGAGCGCGGCGGCCCCGGAATCCGCGAAGCCCCGCCCGCCGGCCCGGCGAGGTGCTACCAAGAGCGCATGAGAAAAGCGCTCGCCTGCTCGTTCTTGCTGCTCGCGGCGGGCTGTTCGACGCCGCCCCAGCCACCTCCGCCGCCGCCCGAGCCGATCGTGGCGCCACCGTCCGTCTCGACGGTGCCGGCCCAGCCCACCACGCCGACGTCGCGCACCTTGATCGCGAAAGACGGGTCCGACCTCACCGCGTGCCGCGACGGTTCGTGCGACGTGCTCATCCACGGTTCCGTGACCGTGCCGCTCGACGCGCGGTTCGCCACGCGCCGGCTGACGCTCACGCAGTCGGCGCCCGACCGGCTGGACTTCGCCATCGACCGCACCGAACTGCCCGACATCAAGGGCCATTTCCGCGGCGAGGGCTACGTGAGCCTGGCCAACCGGATCACCGTCACCGTGCTGGACATCGACGCCACCGGGGCTGTGATCCGCGTGTCGCCGTCGAGTGAATCGTCCCAGGACAAGATCTGGGGTGACGACTCCCGCTTCGACTGAGCTCGTCGGGCTATGTAGTCGTTGACTAGATTGTTGCCGGCGACTACATTGGCGGACGCCTACCGAAAGGACTCCGTCGTGCCTGCTCCCACCCAGACCTGGCTCATCACCGGCGCCGGCTCCGGCTTCGGGCTCGAGGTCACCGCCCAGCTGCTGGCCGGCGGCCACCGCGTCGCCGCCACGAGCCGCGATCTGAGCCCGGCACTGAAGGAGCTCGCGCGCCGGCACGGCGATCGGCTGTGGACCGCGGAGCTGGACGTCACCGATCCCAAGACCGTCCACGCGACGGTCGAGCAGGCCTTCACCGAGCTCGACCGGATCGACGTCGTGTTCTCCAGCGCCGGCTTCGGTGCGCTGGGCGCCGCCGAGGAGCTGTCGGACGAGCTGCTGAACCGGCAGCTCGCCGTGAACCTGCTCGGACCGATTCACCTCACGCGCGCGGTCACGCCGTGGCTGCGGGCGCAGGCCGGTGGGCGGATCATCCAGATGTCCAGCTCCGGCGGCCACGTGCCGGACCCGGGCATGAGCGTGTACAACGCGTCGAAGTTCGGCGTCGAGGGCTTCTTCGAGTCGGCGGCGGTGGAGCTGGCGGCGTTCGGGATTTCGGTGACGTTGATCGCCCCGGGCGGCACGCGCACGGCGTTCAACGCCAACATCGCGCAGGCCGAACCGCTGCCCGCCTACGAGGACGGCGTGCTCGGCCAGGTGCGCGGCGCGCTCGCGGGCGGGATGGACGAAACCACGCTGCGCCACGCCGTCGCGGGCGATCCGGCGAAGATCGCCCGCGCGATCATCACCTCCGCGAGCACCACGCCCGCGCCCCGGCGGCTCGTGTTCGGCGCCGCGGCCTACGAGGCCATCACCACCGCGTGGCAGCAGCGCCTCGAAGCGCTCACCGCCCAGCGCGACCTGGCGCTGAGCACCGACGCCGACGACGTGCTCGCAGACCGCGCCTGACGCGTCAGTCTTCGAGCGCCCCCGGCCCGCGGCGGTAGGCGACCTTCGCGGGGTCGACGACGTGGCCGTCTTCGTCGACGAAGGCCAGGTGCACGGGCCGGTCGTCGGTCGTGTCGACGTAGACCGTCGCCGGGCCGTGGCCGGTCGGGAGGTACTCGTCGCCCCACTCCGACAGCGCGGCCAGCACCGGCAGCAGGTCCTCGCCGACCGGGGTGAGCACGTACTCGACGCGGGCCCGTTGCCCCGGCTCCTGATAGGGCCGCCGAGCGAGGATTCCCGCCTCGACCAGGGATTCCAGCCGGGACGCGAGGAGATCCGTCGGCACGCCGATCTTCTGGAACTCGGCGAAGCGGGTCCGCCCGCGAAACGCCTCGCGGACGATCAGCAGACTCCACTTCTGCCCCAGCACCTCCAGGCTGCGCGCGATCGAGCAGCGGCTGTTGGTCGGGATCGCCATGGCCTTCATGACCCCCATCGTACATCACACTTGGCATTTCGGAGTCAGCTTGCTAACTTGGAATTGACAAGCAAGAGAACCGGAGGAAGTCATGACCGATCTGCAGGGTGCGGTTGTCCTGGTCACCGGGGCGAACGGCGGGCTCGGCATCGAGTTCGTCAACCAGGCACTGGAGCGCGGGGCGCGGCGTGTGTACGCCACGGCGCGCACGCCGCGCCAGTGGGACGACGAGCGCGTGGTGCCGCTCGCGCTCGACGTCACCGACGAGGCCTCGGTCGCAGCCGCGGCCGCGGCTGCCCCGGACACCACGGTGGTGGTGAACAACGCGGGAGTCAGCGGACGGCAGAGCCTGCTCACCGTGCCGCTGGCCGAGGTGCGCGCGATGTACGAGACGAACGTCTTCGGCGCGCTCGCCGTCGCGCAGGCGTTCGCGCCCGTGCTGGCGGCCAACGGCGGCGGTGCCCTCGTCGACATCCACTCGGCACTGAGCTGGCTGGCCAAGTCGGGCGCGTACTCGTCGAGCAAAGCCGCACTGTGGCAGATCACCAACTCACTGCGGCTCGACCTCGCCGGCCAGAAGACGCACGTGCTGGGTGCGCACCTCGGCTACACCGACACCCCGATGACCCGGGCGCTGACCGTCGAGAAGGAAGACCCGCGCGACATCGTGACGGCGATCTACGACGGACTGGAAGCGGGCGCGCTCGAGGTACTGGCGGACAAGACGTCGCGAGACATCAAGGAAAACCTGTCCGGTCCGGTGGAGGCGCTGTACCCGGAGCTGACCGCGACGGTGTGAGCCGGCCGGACGCGAGCCCGTGGTGGTGAGCCCGTGCTGCGAGTCCGCGCCTCGAGTCCACTGTGGATCGTGTGATGTTCGAGGTGTTCGAAATCGGACGTTCGGAATCGCACATGCGCTGTGCAGCAACTCCCGGTGCGCTGTGAAGCAAGTCACAGGTGGCCCCCGTGTCTACGTTCGGTCGGCAACAACCGGCACCACGTTCCCCGGAGGCCACCATGACCCACCACGAAACGGCGGGGTGACGCCGTGGAATCCTCGATCGCGAGCACATGCGCGTCGACCGGGTCCACCGCGCCGCAAGCCGGACAGCTTTCACCCGCCCTACCCGTCGTTCTCCGCGCGCTTCGACCCCGCCGTCGACCAGGTGGTGATGGCGTACCTCGGTGTTCAGTACCGGACACCGCAGCCACCGCCGATGGTGGTCGCCGCACTCGCGGCGCTCGATTCCGCACACTCAGGCGAGCACGCGCCCGACCACCACGACCGGGCGCGGTTCGTCGACGAGGCCGGCTACGCGACCGTGCTCACCACGTTCTACTGGACCGATCCCGCCGAGTACGACCGCTGGGCGAAGGCCCGCGAAGCGTGGACCGGCCCGCAGCACGAACACGACTACTGGGGCGGCGCCCGCGACCGGCTGCCGATCGCGCAGACCGACCGGCTCGAACCCGGCAGTCGGCCGACCGCGGAGACCGATCCGGAGACGGGCGTCGTCACCGTGTCGCCGCGGGGAAACCTGTGCCTCATCCGCTCCGGCCAGGAGTGGACCGAGACCGAGGGCGACGAACGCGGGATGTACCTCGGCGACGTGGAACCCGTGCTGCGCGCCGGCATGGAGTTCCTGCGCGACGACGGACTCGGCATCGGCTGCTACGCCAACCGCTACGTACGCGTCACCGACGACACCGGTGCCGAGACGGACAAGAGCTACGGGATGAGCTGGTGGCACAGCCTCGCCGACCTCGAGGCGTGGGCCGAATCGCACCCGACGCACGTCGCGATCTTCCGCGCTGCCATGAAGTACCTGTCCACGCAGGCGCCGGCGGCGCGGCTGCGGCTCTACCACGAGGTCACCGTGACCGACGCCGGCGAGCAGGAATTCCGCTACCTCGGCTGCCACGACCGCACGGGCCTGCTGAGCGCGGTCCGGTGAGAGCTCCCGGTGCGCCGCCCCCGGCCGGGCGGCGCACCGCGGACGGGCTCAGGCCGGGTCTTTGTGGAACTGGCCGTCCTTCATGATCGCGTGGAGCTTTTCCTTGTCCTGCAACACGGTGATGTCGGCGAGCGGGTCGCCGTCCACGAGCAGCAGGTCGGCGAGGTACCCGGGCTGGACCTTGCCGAGCTCGTCGCCGCGCAGCATGATCTCGCCGCCCTGCGCGGTGGCGGCGAGGATGGCCTCCATCGGCGTGAACTCGAAGCGCTCGACGAAATGTTGCAGGTCGCGCGCGTAGGTGCCGTGCGGGGTCCAGGCGAAGCCGTAGTCACCGCCGGGCAGCACGCGGATGCCGCGCCGGTGCATCTCGATCATCGCCGCCGTCGCCTTTTCCAGCTCGCGCTTGTAGCCGACAGCTTCGGCCGCCTCCTGCGGGAACCCGAAGTCGGCGGCTTCGTAGAGCGTCGCGACGAGCCAGTTGACACCCGGCGCCACGAACACCCAGTCTCTGGCCTGCTCGAGCAGATCCATGCCCTCGGGGTCGGTGAAGCTGGCGTGGTAGACGATGTCGACGCCGTGGCGCACGCACATCTTCACGCTCTCGGCGCTGCGCGCGTGGGCGCACACCCGCTTGCCCCGCCGGTGTGCCTCGGCGACGGCCATCGCCACCTCCTCGTCGGACATGTAGGTGTCCTCGGCGCGCTGCGTGCCGGTGATCTCCTCGCCGGTCATCGACAGCTTGATCTGGTCGACGCCGATCTCGACGAGACGGCGCACGGCTTTGCGCATCTCGTCGGGGCCGTCAGCGAACCAGGTGATGCCCTTCACGAGCTCCCCGCCCGTCACGGCGATCTCGGGTCCGTTGGCGAGGTAACGCGGGCCGGGGATCCGCCCGGCGTTGATCGCGTCGCGGCACACGACGTCGAGCCGATCCTTCGCCGACGCGGCACCCAGGCACATCGTGTAGCCGGAGTCCAGATAGGACTTGGCCGACTCCACGGCGAACAGCAGGTGCTCCTCCACCGGCAGGGCGGCCAGCCCGTCGAGGTCGGCGCTGTTGTTCCAGGTGAAGTGGGTGTGGGCGTCGCACAGCCCGGACATCAGCGTGCGGCCGCGGCCCTCGACCACCCGCGAGCCCTGGGCGGCGGCCGGGTCGACGGTGCCGACGGCGGTGATGCGGTCGTGGTCCACGAGCACGTCGCCCCGGTAGGGCAGCGCGCCCGTGGAGTCCAGAATGGACACTTCGCGGAACAGGGTCCTGTCGGCGGTGAGCGGCACGGTGGTTCCTCCTCGTCGTTGAGGCGCGAAAACGTTGTGGTTAAAGGAACTTCAGCAGCATCGAGGTGACGTCGGCGGCGGCTTCGAGCGCGGTCCAGTGACCGACGCCCGGCAGCACCTCCAGGTTCGCGCTGCCGTGGGCGGCGGCGAGCGCCTCGCTCACGGCGGGCGGGCCGACCTTGTCGTCGGCACCGGTGATCAGCAGCAGCGGCAACGCGGGATCGACAGGCCCGGGGTCGGTCGCGGCGGCGAGCGCCTCGCAGTTGCGCGCGTAGCCCTCGGCGTCCTGGCGCATCACGAGCTCCCGCACGAACGCCGCCACCTCGGGCTTGTCGCGGCGGGTGGCTTCCGACAGCGCGTTGGCGACGACGCCCGGCGCCACGGCCGCGGTGCCTTCCGCGCGGAGCAGGGCCGCGCGGTCGTGCTGGGCCTGGCGCCCGGCCTCGGGCGGCTCCGCGACGGCGCCGAGCAGCGCCAGCGCAGTCACCTTGTCCCGGTGGCGGGCCGCGAAGCTGCGGGCGACGAGCGTGCCCATCGAGTGCCCGACCACGGCCGCCGACGCGACGCCGACCTGGTCGAGCACCGCGGCCAGGTCGTCGGCGTGCGACTCGATGCCGATGCCCTCACGCAGGCCGGAGCGCCCGGCACCCGCGGAGTCGACGCGGATCACCTGGCGGCTCGAGGCCAGCGCGTCGGCCTGGACCTGGTAGAAGTTGCCGGTGCCGCCAAGGCCGTGCACCAGCAGCACAGCGGGACCGCTGCCCTCGACCTCGACCGCGAGGTCCGTTCCGTTGATCTTCATGCGGGCTCCTTTCGGTACGGGGGTTCAGACGCGAGGGGTTGACGCGACAGGGGTTGAGGCGACACGGTTGCGCAGCACGCCGAGACCGGTAATGGTCACCTCCACGACGTCGCCGCTCGCCAGGAACTTCGGCGGGTCGAAGCCGATGCCGACGCCCGCGGGCGTGCCGGTGGCGATCACGTCGCCGGGCAGCAGCGTGATGCCGGCCGAGAGGGTGGCGATCAGCTCGGGGATGTCGAAGATGAGGTCCTTGACCCGGGCGTGCTGGCGGCGTTCGCCGTTGACGGTGGTTTCGAGCTCCAGCGCGGTCACGTCGGGGATCTCGTCGGCGGTCACCGCGTACGGACCCATCGGGCAATGCGTGTCGAGCGACTTGCCGAGCAGCCACTGGCGGTGGTCGCGCTGCAGGTCGCGGGCCGTGACGTCGTCGAGAATCGTGTAACCCCAGACGTGCGCCGGCGCGGCTTCGCGGGTGATCCCGCGGCCGCCGCGGCCGATGATCACGGCGAGCTCACCTTCGTAGTCGAGCTCGGAGGTGAGGCCGGCGTGCGGGTCGATGTTGTCGCCGGGGCCGATCACGGCCGTGGTGGCCTTGGAGAACAGGATCGGCCGGGCCGGCAGGTCTTCCGAGCGGTCCGGGCTGTCGTAGCCGCTGCGGCCGAACTCCGCGGCGTGCTCGCGGTAGTTCTTGCCGACGCAGTAGATGTTGCGCCGCGGAGTGGGGAACGGCGCGCGGAGCCGCACGTCAGCGAGGGGTACCGGCGTGCGGTCCGCGGCCTGGTCGGTGAGGATGGTCCCGACCTCGCCCCAGCGTTCGACGGCGCCGAGGAGCGTTCCGCCCGGCACGAGATCGGTGACGTCCCGGACCTCGCTTTCGCCGGTCACGACCCCGACGCGGTCGGCGTCCCCGGTGGAGTTCCCGGCGGAGAAGGTCACCAGCTTCATGTGAGACCAATCTGAACCAATATGAACCAATGCGGACATGATCGACCGTACGCGTCTCGGCATCTGTTGTCGATATGCAGGACTTGTTCTGGTCACCGCTTCGCCTATTGGTCTCGATTGGTCTCAAGTCGTTCGGTAGAGTGCGCCCATGACCACGGTGGAACACGCCCTGCGCGCACTGCTCGACGAAGGCGCGGCCGACGGCAGCCTCGGCCCGGGCGCCAAGCTGCCCACCGAACGCGACCTCGTGCAGCGGCTTTCCGCGCCGCGCAGTGCCGTGCGGCGCGCACTGGATTCGCTGGAACGCGACGGGCTCGTGATCCGGCACGTCGGGCGCGGCACGTTTCTCACCGATGTGGCGGCGCAGCACGTGGAGCCCGCTCCTGCCGACACGAGCCCGGCGGAAATCATGCAGGTGCGCCAGCTGCTGGAACCACAGGTCGCGACGCTGGCCGCGCGGGTGGCCACGCAGGCGGACCTCGACCGAATCGGGGCCGCGCTCGGCGCGGGGGCCGCGGCCGGCGACTTCGAAGGCTTCGAGCGCGCCGACGCCGGGCTGCACCGCGCGATCGCCGTCGCGGCCCACAACGGGTTGCTGATGAACATGTTCGACGTCATGAACACCGCGCGTTCAATGCCGGTGTGGGGCAGCCTCAAGCGGCGCACGTCCACGCCGGAGCTGCGTTCGTGTTACCACGACGAACACACGTTGATCGTCGAAGCACTGTGCGACCGGGACCCCGTGAGCGCCGGCGAACACATGCGGCGCCATCTCCAACACGTGGCCGACACCCTGCTGGGGGCGCGACTGAGCTTCCTCCCGATTGAGCTTCCACCTGACTGAGGTCCCGTGGTTCCTACGTGAGTGAGTTCCCACGTGTGAGCCCGTGTTCGCCGGGTACCCGTGTTCGAATCCCACCACGAGGAGATGGCGAAATGACGCAGACGGAACGGACCACCACCACCGACGCCGGTATCCCGGTGGAAAGCGACGAACATTCGCTCACCGTGGGGCCGGGCGGGCCGATCCTGCTGCAGGACCACTACCTCATCGAGCAGATGGCGCAGTTCAACCGCGAACGCGTGCCCGAGCGCCAGCCGCACGCCAAGGGCAGCGGCGCGTTCGGCCGGTTCGAGGTGACGGCCGACGTCAGCCCGTACACCAAGGCCGCGGTGTTCCAGCCGGGCACAAAAACGGAGATGGTGGCGCGGTTTTCCACGGTGGCCGGCGAGCGGGGCAGCCCCGACACGTGGCGCGATCCGCGTGGGTTCGCACTGAAGTTCTACACGAGCGAAGGCGTGTACGACATGGTCGGCAACAACACGCCGGTGTTCTTCGTGAAAGACCCGTTGAAGTTCCAGCACTTCATCCGTTCGCAGAAACGCCGGGCGGACAACAACCTGCGCGACCACGACATGCAGTGGGACTTCTGGACGCTGTCCCCCGAGTCGGCGCACCAAGTGACGTGGCTGATGGGCGACCGCGGTATTCCGCGCACGTGGCGGCACATGAACGGTTACAGTTCGCACACTTATCTGTGGGTGAACGCACAAGGCGAACGGTTCTGGGTGAAATACCACTTCAAAACCGATCAGGGCATGGAGTTCTTCACACAGGACGAGGCCGACCAGATGGCGTCGGCGGACACCGACTACCACACCCGCGACCTGTTCGAGGCGATCGCGCGCGGCGACCACCCGAGCTGGACGCTGTCCGTGCAGGTGATGCCGTACGACGACGCTTCGGGCTACCGGTTCAACCCGTTCGACCTCACCAAGGTGTGGCCGCACGGCGACTACCCGCTGATCGAGGTCGGCCGCATGACGCTCGACCGCAACCCCACCGACCACCACGCGGAGATCGAACAGGCGGCGTTCGAGCCCAACAACCTCGTGCCCGGCATCGGGCCGAGCCCGGACCGGATGCTGCTGGGCCGGCTGTTCGCCTACGCCGACGCGCACCGCTACCGCATCGGGCCGAACTACAAGCAGCTGCCGGTGAACGCGTCGAAGTCGCCGGTGCACAGCTACAGCAAGGACGGCGCGATGCGCTACACCAAGGTGTCCGACCCGGTGTACGCGCCGAACTCGAAGGGTGGCCCGAGCGCCGACGTCGAGCGCTACGGCACCCCGGCCGGCTGGCACGCCGACGGCGAGATCACGCGCTCGGCCTACGTCGACCACTCCGAGGACGACGACTGGGGCCAGGCGGGCACGATGGTGCGCGAGGTCCTCGACGACGCGGCGCGGGAACGTTTGGTTTCCAACATCGTCGGTCACTTGCTGAACGGGGTGAGTGAGCCGGTGTTGCAGCGGGCGTTCGAATACTGGCACAACGTGGACAAGGACCTCGGCGACCGCATCGAGTCCGGTGTCCGCGCGAAGGCCGACGAGAAGGACCCCAAGGCGGCGGAGCAGGGCAACCCGGCGCGCAGCGACATGCAGCGGAAGGCGTGAGTCCGTCCACTTCGGACTGGACACAGTCGCGGGGCCCGGCGGAAAATCGGACGGCGTCCGCCGGGCCCGCCGGTAGAGTGCGCGTCCATGGGTCACCTGGAGATCGCGCACCTCGACTACTCGCTGCCCGACGGGCGGCCCCTGCTCGGTGATGTGTCGTTCCGGGTCTCCGACGGTGCCGTCGTCGCGCTGGTCGGCCCCAACGGCGCCGGAAAGACGACGCTGCTGTGCCTGCTCTCCGGTGAGCTGAAGCCGCACGGCGGCACGGTGACGGTGTCCGGCGGGCTGGGCGTGATGGGCCAGTTCGTCGGCTCGGTCCGCGACGAGCGCACGGTGCGAGACCTGCTCGTGTCGGTGTCGCCCGAGCGCATCCGCACCGCCGCGGCGGCCGTGGACGCGGCCGAGGAGCGGCTGCTGACCGTCGACGACGAGGCCGCGCAGATGAAGTACGCCCAGGCGTTGAGCGACTGGGCGGAGGTGCGCGGCTACGAGTCGGAGACGACCTGGGACGTGTGCACCACGGCCGCGCTCGGCGTGCCGTACGAGAAGGCGCAGTGGCGGCTCGTGCGCACGTTGAGCGGGGGCGAGCAGAAGCGGCTCGTGCTCGAGGCGCTGCTGCGCGGCCCGGACGAGGTGCTGCTGCTCGACGAGCCCGACAACTACCTCGACGTGCCCGGCAAACGCTGGCTCGAGGCCCGCTTGGCGGAGACGCGCAAGACGGTGCTGTTCGTCTCGCACGACCGGGAGCTGCTCGCGCGGGCGGCGAAGAAGATCGTGAGCGTGGAGCCCGGGCCGGCGGGCAGCGACGCGTGGGTGCACGGCGGCGGGTTCGCGACCTACCACGAGGCGCGCGACGATCGCTTCGCCCGCTACGAAGAGCTGAAGCGGCGCTGGGCCGAGAAGTACGCGCAGCTCAAGAAGCTCGTGCTCGACATGCTGCAGTACGCCGCCCGCAGCGACGAGATGGCGTCCCGCTACAAGGCCGCGAAGACGCGCCTGCGCAAGTTCGAGGAGGCCGGCCCGCCTCCGGAGCCACCACGTCGGCAGGACATCCGCATGCGGCTGCGCGGGGGACGTACCGGCCTGCGCGCCGTGACGTGCGAAAATCTGGAGCTCACGGGCCTGATGAAGCCGTTCTCGCTGGAGATCTTTTTCGGCGAACGCGTGGCCGTGCTGGGTTCCAACGGGTCCGGCAAGTCACACTTCCTGCGCCTGCTCGCGGGCGGCGACGTCGCGCACACGGGCCTGTGGAAGACCGGCGCCCGCGTGGTGCCCGGCCACTTCGCCCAGACGCACGCCCACCCGGAGCTCACCGGCCGCACCCTGGTCGACATCCTGTGGACCACCCACGCCAAGGACCGCGGCGGCGCCATGGCGGTGCTGCGGCGCTACGAGCTCGAACGCCAGGGTGACCAGCCGTTCGACCGCCTGTCGGGCGGCCAGCAGGCCCGCTTCCAGATCCTGCTCCTGGAACTCGGCGGCGCCACCGCCCTGCTCCTGGACGAGCCGACGGACAACCTCGACCTCGAATCGGCCGAAGCCCTGCAGGCGGGCTTGGAGGCCTACGAAGGCACCGTCCTCGCGGTCACCCACGACCGCTGGTTCGCGCGCAGCTTCGACCGCTACCTGGTCTTCGGCTCCGACGGCGTGGTGCGCGAAACCGCGGAACCGGTGTGGGACGAACGGCGGGTGGAGCGGGCCCGCTGATCAGCGCGGCGGCGACACTGGCCCAGCGCTGAGGCTGAGCGGCCGACGCGGCAGCGGCCCGCGGCGCGCCGAACCGCGGAGAGAAGTCAGCCACGCGAGTCACGAGACCCGAGTCAGCGGGCCCGGCACGACAGCCAGCTCGCCGGACCCGACGAACGGCCGGTCGAGCGGGCCCGCTGATCAGAGCGGCGGCGACACTGGTCCGGCGCTGAGGCTGAGCGGCCGACGCGGCAGCGGCCCGGGCGCGCCGAACCGCGGGGAGAAGTCAGCCACGCGAGTCACGAGACCGAGTCGGCGGGCGCGGCCCGGCAGCCGGCTCGCCGGACCCGACGAACGGCGGGTGGAGCGGGCCCGCTGATCAGCGCGGCAAGGACGGCGCCGGTCCGGCGAGGAGGCCAAGCGGCCGACGCGGCAGCGGCCCGCGGCGCGCCGAACCGCGGGACGAAGTCAGCCACGCGAGTCACGAGACCGAATCGGCGGGCCCGGCCCGACAGCCAGCTCGCCGGACCCGGCGAACGGCGGGTGGAGCGGGCCCGCTGATCAGCGCGGCAAGGACGGCGCGGGTCCGGCGCCGAGGCTATCAGGCCACGCGACCCGTGGAACCCGCCCCGCCGAACCGCGGGGCGAACGCGACCGCCGGCGGAGGCGGAGCCAGTTGCGCGGTTTACGAGACCGAGGCCCTTCAGCCGGCTCGCCGGACGAACACGCCTGCTGATCAGCGCGGCAACGGCAGAGCCAGCTCCGCGCGCGTCACCGAGATCGAGCCCAGGGTGTGGGACCACCAGGTCGACGCGAGTTCCTCCAGGAGGAAGCGGCCTTCGACGCGTTCCGGGGACATCGCGGTGACGCGGGGTTCGTCGGGCTCGTCGCGTTCGACGTCGATGCGCAGGCGGGGCGGGTGGGCGGCCAGGCCGAGGCGCAGGGCGCGGAAGGAGGCGCCGTCGCGGGTGGCGTCGGTGACGAGCTCGTCCATGAGCTGCACGGCGTCGCCGACCACGGGGGCGGGCACGTGGGCCAGCATGGCCCTCAGCGTGACCCGTGCGGCCTCCGCGGTGTCCGGGCCGTTGAACACGGCCGTGGCGGCGCCGGGCGGCCGCGAATCCTCCGTCATGGTGGTGGCCCCTCCCCTGTCGGGCGATGATCGAGCGCAGTGCAGGTACCCAGAGCCTGCAGGGTTCAACCGTCCGAGTTAAGACGCGGCCATATGCTGGAACGGACGACCGGAGGTGAGCAGGTGCCCGACAAGCCACGAAGCACCTGGTCAGCCGCGGAAAAGGCCGCTTACCGGGAGTTCGTGCGCACCCACCACCCCGACGCGGGTGGCGACGCGGAGGCGTTCAGGGAGGGCTGGCGCGGTTCCACCAGGTGGACAAAGCGCTGGGCAAACCGCTGGACAAACCAGCCAGGCAGGCCGAGTCCGTGATCTTCGTCGTGCGCAGGCGCGGACTGACGCGGGTGCTCGCCGCGCTCGCCGCCCACCGCAGGCACAAGCGGCGGACTCGCGTGCGCTGAATCGAACCGCGCGGACGCAGGAGGCGCGGCCCCGCCGGCTGTAACACTCAACCGGCGAGACCTAGGGCCTCGGCAGCCGGGCCCTGCCGCCGATGCCATGGAAAGCGGATAGACACGATTACCACCCCGTAAACATCGGGTCCGCGAAAAGTCCACCACCGGCCACAGTGGACGCCTGCGTCACCGCAGCGGGCCGCGCGCCCCCTCGAAGGCCGCGGCCGCTCCCAGCAGCACGTCTTCCCGCCACGGCGCCGCGCTCAGCTGCACGCCGACCGGCATGCCCGACGTCGGATGCAGCCCGCCCGGCATGCTCAGCGACGGTCCGCCGTACGCCGACCACGCGTAGGTGAACCGGGCGATCTCCCGCGTCGACGCCGCGAGGTCCACGCCCTCGCGCAGCGGCACGTCCACGGGGATCGTCGGGGTCAGGACCACGTCGACCTCGGTGAACACCGCGTCCACCCGCGCGCGGAACCCGGTGAGCCACTCCCGCGCCGCCGCCGTCCGCGTCGGAGGCACCTCGAGCCCGAGCAGGAGCCGCCGCCGGACGTCAGGGTCGATGCTGTCGGGCGCGTCCCGCAGCCGAGCCGCGTGCACGGCCGCGGCCTCCGGGTACATCACGTCGAGCATCCGCGCCTGCGCCTGCGCTGCCGACGGCACCTCCACCGACACCACCTGCGCGCCGAGCCCGCGGAACACCTCGACGGCCGCCCGCACCACCGCCGCCACGCCGGGATCGACGCCGACGGCGAAGAACCCGCCCGCCACGCCGATCCGCGGCAGGACACCCGACCCGAGCAGCGCGTCGACCGGCCCCGAGCCCCCTCGGTCGAGCGCCGCCAGCACCGCCGCGGCCGTGCGGACGTCGCGCGCCATCGGCGTCACCGTGTCGAACGACGGGCTCACCGGCAGCACGCCGCGGTTGGAGACCCGGCCGAGCGTCGGCCGCACGCCCACGACCCCGTTCACCGACGCGGGGATCCGGCCCGAACCGCCGGTGTCGGTGCCCAGCGACACGTCCGACAGCCCCGCCGCGACGGCCACGGCCGAACCGCTGCTGGACCCGCCGGCGATGCGCGCCGGGTCCCACGCGTTGAGGCAGTCGCCGAACGCGGCGTTGCGGCCGGTCGCACCCATCGCGAACTCCGCCAGGTTGTTCTTGCCCACCAAGGCGTACCCGGCTTCGCGCAGCGACCGCACGACGTCGGCGTCGGCCTCGGCCGGGCCGGTGGCGAAGGACGCGGAGCCGGCGGTGGTCGGCACGCCCGCGACGTCGATGTTGTCCTTCACCGTCGCGGTCGTGCCGCCGGCCGGGCCCGGGAGCACGGTGATGAGGGCGCGCAGCCGCCGCCCGAGCTCGAGCCGGGTCTCCACCGTCAGCCTCCCGTCCGCTGCCCACGCACGCGGGCCGTCGCCTCCTCGTCCAGCGCCAGTGTGCGCGCGTCGAGCACCACGCCGTAGTGCTCGCGGGCGTCGGCGGCCGAGAGGTAGTCGTCGAGCACGTCCTCGCGCACGTCCCGCGCGTCCCGCTCGAACGGGTCGCCGTAGCCGCCGCCGGAGGGCAGCTTGATCTCCAACGTGTCGCCCGCGGCGCACTTCTCCTGCGTCACCTTGGAGTACAGCAGCTCCTCACGCTCGGTGCCCGCGTTGCGCACGAACGACCCCGCCACGCCGTCGTGCCCGCCCGCCAGACCCCGCGGCGGGTCGGTGCGGTTGTCCGCCTCCGAGCCGATGAACGTGTCGGTGAGCATCTTCCACTTGCGGATGCTGCCGATGCCCCCGCGGTAGCGGCCGGGCGCGGGCGGCTCGTCGCGCAGCTCGTAACGCTCGGCGAGCATCGCGTGGTTGAGCTCGAGCTCCTCGATGGGGTTGTTGCGGGTGTTGGCCATCAGCGCGTCGACGCAGTCGAGGCCGTCCTTGCCGTTGCGCGCACCGTAGGAGCCCTCGTTGATCTCGATGTAGACCCAGTACGACTGCCCGTCCGCAGCCAGGCCCGAGTACGCGATCGCGCACAGCGCCGCCGACGAACCCGCGACGGCCCGGTCCGGCAGCACGTCGGCCAGCGCCAGGTTGATCGAGTCGAAGATCCGGTTGATCTGCGAGAACCGCGCGAAGCACGACGCCGGGAAGTCCGGGTTGAACAGCGTGCCTTCCGGCGCGTACGCCTTGGCGGGGCGGAAACAGCCGTCGTTCTGCGGCACGAACTCCTCGGTGAGCGCCTCGTCGAGCAGCAGCGTGCGCACGGCGGAGGCGACGGTCGGCAGCACCGAACCCTCGAACGGCACGTTGAACGCGGTCGGCACCTGCTCGTGGGAGCCGGTGAGGTCGACGACGATGTCGCTGCCCTCGACCTTCACCGTTACCGCGACCTTGAGCGGGACGTCGCGGTTCTTGCCGTCGTCGTCCAAAAAGGACAGCGGAGCCTCGTAGCTGCCGTCCGGGATCTCCTGGATCCGGCGGCGCAGCATGTCCTCGGAGTAGTCCATCCACTTGTCGGCCGCGGACATCACCACGTCGAGGCCGTAGCGCTCCAGCAGGTCGACGAACCGCCGTTCGCCCAGCCGCGCGCACGCGATGAGCGCCTCGAGGTCACCGGCGTTCTGCTCCGGGGTGCGCACGTTGTCGAGGATGTGCTGGATGAGGGCTTCGTTGCACACGCCGCCGTCGTAGATCTTCACGGCGTCCATGAGCTTGCCCTCGGCCCAGACGTCGACCACGTCCATGCACAGGCCGGGGAAGTTGCCGCCGATGTCGGACACGTGCCCGGTGCAACCGGCGAAGCCGATGTGCTTGCCGCCGAAGAAGATCGGGATCATGATCCCGTAGTCCGGCGAGTGCGCCGCGCCGTGGTACGGGTGGTTGTGCAGCACCACGTCACCGGGCCGGTAGGTGCCGGCGAGCTTGCGGTTGATCCCGCGGATGTAGGCGGGGATCGAGCCGCAGTGCATCGGTGTGGAGTCCGATTCGCACAGCTCGCGCCCATTGGCGTCGAAGATGCCGGCGCCGAGGTCCTCCGATTCGCGGATGAGGCTGGAGTACGCCATCCGGTAGAGGATCTGGGCCATCTCCTTGGCGATGGAGTTGAGCGCGCCGCCGATCACGCGCAGGGTGATCGGGTCGACGTCGACGGTCGTGAAGTCGCCGGGGGCGACTCCGGCGAGCGAAACGCCGGCGGGGTCCAGAGCGGTCACCGCTGGCCTCCTTCGATGGCTCGGCCGGGCTGGGCCACGGCGGTGTCGATGACGAGGTGGCCCACGCGGTCGACGGTGGCGCGCTGACCGGGGCCGATGATGGTCGTGGAGTCGAACTGTTCGACGATCGCGGGACCTTCGAGCACGTTGCCGGCTTTGAGCAGCGCGCGGTTGTAGATCTTGGTGGGAAACGGTGTGGCCTCCCCGGTGCCGGACCAGAACACCGCGTCGGTGGTGGTCTTCACGGCGGCCGACGGGTCGGTGCCACCCGCCTCGACGTCGGCCAGCGGCACGTGCCCGACCTTGCCCACCGCGGTCACGCGCACGTTCACCAGGTGGACAGGTTTGTCGTCGAACCGCTGCAGATATGTTCGTTCGTGAACATCGTGGAACGCGGCCGCCGCCCTGGCCACCCAATCCGCGTCGATCTCGCCGGACGGCGCGGGCACGCGCAGCTCGTAACCCTGGCCGATGTAGCGGCAGTCGAGGCTGCGCTCGATCACCACGTCCTCGGGCGCGAGGCCGTCGGCGCCGAGCTGCTCCACGGCGTGCGCGGTGAGCCGGTCGAACTCGGCGGTGATGCGCTCCAGATCCGGGTCGGCCGAGGAGGTCCACACCGTCGCCGGGGTCTCGCTGCGGATGTCGGTGGCCAGCAGGCCCATCGCCGACGCGATGCCGGGGTGGTGCGGCACGATCACGCGTGGGATGCCGAGTTGCTCGGCGATGTGCCAGGCGTACAGCGGTCCGGCGCCGCCCTCGGCGACGAGTGAGAAGTCGCGCGGGTCGTAGCCCTTGCGCACCGAGTGCAGGCTGATCGCCTCGGTCATCGCGTGGGCCGCGATCTGGAAGATGCCGATGGCGGCGTGGCTCACGGACGTGCCGAGCTTCTCGGCGATGTGCTCGTCGATCGCCTTCACCGCGAGCTGCGGCTCGACCTCCATGGTGCCGGACAGGAAGCTGTCCGCGCGCAGCCAGCCGAGCGCGACCATGGCATCGGTGCTAGTGGGCTCGGTGCCGCCGCGGCCGTAACACGCGGGGCCGGGTGTCGCGCCGGCGCTGCGCGGGCCGACGCGGAACATGCCACCCTCGTCGATGAACGCGATGGAGCCGCCGCCCGCGCCGATGGTGTCGACCTCGGCCATCGGGACCATGGCGTGGTAATCGCCGATCCGCGTGTCGAGCAGATGTTTCATGCGCAGCTTGCCGTCGGGGGCCACGCCGATGTCGGCCGAGGTGCCGCCGACGTCGAGCGTGATCACGCTCGGGAAGCCGGACGCCTCGCCGATCGCGCAGCCGCCGAGCAGCCCGGCGACGACACCGCTGGTGAGCAGCAGCACCGGGTTGTCCACGGCACCGCGCGCGGTGATCAGGCCGCCGGCCGACGTCATCAGGCCGACCTCGCCGCGCACGCCGGCCGCGCGGGTCGTGTTGGCCAGGTTGTCGACGTAGCGCGAGACCTTGGGGCCGACGAACGCGTTGAGCGCGGTGGTGGAGAAGCGCTCGTACTCGCGGTACTGCGGCGCGACCTCGCTGGAGAGCGAGATGAACACGTCGGGGTACTCCTGCTCGATGATCCGCTTCACCGCCTGCTCGTGGGCGGGGTTGCGGTAGGAGTGCAGGAAGCACACGGCGATCGCCTGCACGCCGTTGTCGCGCAACACACGGACCTGCTCGCGCACGGCGTCCTCGTCGAGCGGCACGAGGACCGCGCCGGAGGAGTCGACGCGCTCGGGTACCACGCGGCGGTTGCGGCGGCGGACGAGCTGCCACTTCTGCCACGGCAGATCCTGGTAGGACGAGTAGTTCAGCGGCCGCTTCTTGCGGGCGATGTGCAGGATGTCGCGGAAGCCCTCGGTGGTGATGAGGCCGACGTCCGCGCCGTTGTGCTCCAGCACGATGTTGGTGGCGACGGTGGTGCCGTGCAGGAACTGGTCCAGATCCGACACCGCGATGCCGAGGCGCTCGCTCAGCTGCCGGACACCGTCCATGGTGGCCAGTGCCGGATCGTGCGGGGTGGACGGGACCTTGTGCACCGCGACGGCGCCGTCCTCGTCCCAGTACATCAGGTCGGTGAACGTGCCACCGACGTCGACTCCGATGCGTTTCACTGCTGGTCCTCCTTGATCAGCTGATCGACGGCTGCTTCGGCCAGGGCGAGCACGCGGCGGGCGCGGCGGACGACGGCCGCATCGACCATCCGTCCCGCGACCACGGCGACCCCGGTGTTCTCGGTGTTTTCCAGAGCACGCAGGACTTCCTGCGCGTGCGTGACTTCCTCGGTGGTGGGGATGAGGACTTGGTGGGTGACGGCGACCTGGGCGGGGTGGACGCACAAGCGGCCGAAGAACCCGGCGCGCTGCTGCGCCAGAGTGTCGGCGCGGAACCCGGCGGGGTCGTCGAGTTCCGCGCTGACGGCGGCGGGTGGTGGGGCGAGGCCGGCCGCCGCGGAGGCCACCACGACCTGGGCCCGCGCCCAGGCGAGCGGTCCGGTGTTCTCGGCGAGTGTCGGCGCGGCGGTGCCGAGCTCCGCTGCGAGGTCGTACTCGCCCAGCCCGAGCCGGGTCACGGCCGGGTGGCGGGCGAGGGCGGGCAGCTCTTGCAGTCCGTTCGCCGTCTCCACCAGGGCGAAGACGGCGGCTTCGGTGCGGGCGGTGACTTCGGCGACGCCCGCGAGCTCGGCTTTCGGCAGGACGACACCGGCGATGCCCAGCGTGGTGACGGCGTCGAGGTCGGCTTCGAGGTGCCGGTCGTTGTTGATCCGCACCCACGTCCGCGGTGCGAGGTCCGGCCGTTCCCGCAGCCACGCGGCGACCGCCTTCCGGGCGACGGCTTTCGCTTGCGGCGCAACGGCGTCCTCCAGGTCGGCGACCACCACGTCGGCCACCGCGGCCGCCTTCGTGAGACGGTCGGGGCGATCGCCGGGGCAGAAGAGCCCGCTGCGGGTCACCATCCGACCCGGCCCTTCCCCGCGATGAGCGACTTCGCGATGACGGTGCGCATCACGTCGCTGGTGCCCTCGCCGATCGTCATGAGGATCGAGTCGCGGTAGAGGCGTTCGATTTCGAACTCCGTGGAGTAGGAATAACCACCGTGCACGCGCATGGAGTCCTGCGCGGCCTGCAGGGCGACCTCCGAAGCGAACAGTTTGGCCATGCCCGTCTGCAGGTCGGAGCGTTGGCCGCGGTCCAAAGAAGACGCCGACCAGTAGGTGAGCAGCCGTGCGGCCTGCAGCTGCGTCGCCATCTCGGCGAGGCGGATCTGCGTGGCCTGGAACTCGGCGATCGGCTTGCCGAACGCCTTGCGCTGCGAGGAGTACGCGAGGGCCTCGTCGTAGGCGCGCTGGGCGATGCCGAGGCTGCGGCCGGCGATGTTGAGGCGGCCGACCTCCAGCGCCGAGAGCACCTGCTGCAACCCGCGTCCTTCCACGCCGCCGAGCAGGTTCGCCGCCGGCACCCGGACCTCGTCGAGCACGACCTCACACGATTCGGTGCCCTTGTAGCCGAGCTTGGGGATGTCGCGCGTGACCTGGAAACCCGGTGAGTCCGCGTCGACGAGCAGCATGCTCATGCCCTTGTGCGCCGGTGTCGTCGTGCGGTCGGTTTTCACCAACACAGGCAACGGGTCGGCGTGGCGGGCGTTGGTGATCCACATCTTGGTGCCGCTGACCACGTAGCTGTCGCCGTCGCGGGTCGCGGTGGTGCGGATGCCCTGCAGGTCGGTGCCGGCGTCGGGCTCGGTGAGCGCGATGCCGGTGCGGCGTTGCCCCGTGGCGAGTTCGGGCAGGTAGCGCTGCTTCTGCTCGGCGGTGCCGTGGTGGGCGAGCATCCAGCACGCGAGTGAGTGGCTGCCCAGGATGCCCGCGATGCCCATCCAGCCGCGCGAGATCTCCTCGAACATCAGGGTGAACGAGACGAAGTCGGCCTCGCCGCCGCCGTACTCGTCGGGGATCATCAGCCCGAACAGGCCGAGGTCGGCCATCTTCGCCACGATCTCGGCCGGGTAGCGGCCTTCGTGTTCCCAGTCGCGGGCGACGGGCACGATCTCCGCGTCGACGAAGTCGCGCAGGATCGCGCGGAACTGCTCCTGGTCGGGGCTCAGCGTGAAATCCACGGCGCGCTCCTGTCCGTTCCAAAAGCACCCCGGTCGGCGAGCGCCTGGTAGTCCGCTTCGGACGTGCCGAGCAGCTCGCCGAGGACCGCGGCGGTGTGTTCGCCCAGCAACGGGGCGCGGTGGTGGTCTTGTCGCGGTTCCCCGACCCGCACCGGCGAGGCGACCTGCTGTACGGAACCGAACCTGGGATGTTCGGTTGTCACCAAAAGACCCCGGGCCGCGGTGTGTTCTTCCACCAACGCCTGCGGGATGGTGTTGATCGGCGCACACGGCACGCCGGCGGGTTCGAGCACGGACAGCCACTCGGCCGTCGTCCGCGTGAGGAGCTCCTTTTCCAGGTGCCCCAGGCATTCTGCCGAGTTCGCGTAGCGGCCCGCGGGAGTCGAGAACCGTTCGTCGGCGGCCCAGACCGGGGAGCCGATGGCCGTCACCAGGCGGTCCCAGAACTTCTGCTTCGCACAGCCGATGACGACCCACGAGTCGGCCGTCTCGAAGTTCTGGAACGGCACCAGGCTCGGGTGCGCGGAGTGGTGCGCGCGCCCGGGTTCGAAGCCGCGGTTGAGGTGCCAGGTCGCGAGGTAGGTGAGCATGCCGACCGCGGTGTCGTAGAGGCTCACGTCGCAGTCGGTGCCGACACCGTCGCGGCGGGCCGCGTGGACGGCCGTGACCATCGAGAGCGCGGCGACGATGCCGCCGGTGTAGTCCACCATGGACAGTCCCGATTTGGTGGGCGGGCCGTCCGGCTCACCCGTCACGGACATCCAGCCGGCGAGGCCCTGCAGCAGGTAGTCGTACCCGGGCTGGGCGCTGCGCGGACCGGTCATGCCGTAGCCCGAGAGTGAGCAGCACACGATCTTCGGGTTGAGGTGCTTGAGGTCCTCGTAGCGGATGCGCATCTTGGCCGGCACGTCGCCGCGCAGGTTGGAGTACACGGCGTCGCTGACCTTCACGAGCTCCTCGAAGACCTCGCGGCCCGCGGGGTCGGTGAGGTCGAGGACCACGGACCGCTTGTTGCGGTTGAAGGCCTCGAAGAAGAGCGAATCACCGTCCTCGGCGTAGGGCGGGGTGTGGCGACCGACGTCGCCGCCGGTGCCGGGGTCCTCGATCTTCACGATCTCGGCGCCGAGGTCGGCCAGGTGCACGGA
The DNA here is from genome assembly GCF_040689465.1 of Amycolatopsis sp. NPDC051373. Lineage (NCBI taxonomy): Bacteria > Bacillati > Actinomycetota > Actinomycetes > Pseudonocardiales > Pseudonocardiaceae > Amycolatopsis > Amycolatopsis sp. NPDC051373. Next base: position 165,233 of record NZ_JBFBAE010000007.1, read on the forward strand.
GCCGAACGGGCCCGCGCCGTACTGCTCCACGGCGAGCACCCGGACGTCGGCCAGGGGCAGGGAGCGGGTCATGCGCGGTCCCCCAGCGTCAGCGGGCCGGTCTTCGCGGCGGGGAACGAGTCGATGGCACCCGCCTCGGACCGCTTGTACACCAGCACAGTGCGGTCGAACGACAGGCATTCGTCGCCGTCGCCGTTGAGGCCGCGGGTGTGCACGGACACGAGCCCTGCGTACGGTTTCGAGGCCGACTCGCGCTTCGCGGTGCAGATCGACTCGCCATAGAGCGTGTCGCCGATGAAGACCGGGTGCGTCAGCCGCACGTCCGTCATCGCGAGGTTCGCGATCGCCCGCTGGCTGATGTCGGAGACGCTCTGGCCCAGCAGCATCGCGATCGTGAGCCCCGAGTTGACCAGGATCCGGCCGAACGGCGTGCGCTCGGCGTAGTGCGCGTCGAAGTGCGCGGGGTGGGTGTTCATGGTGAGCAAGGTGAACCACGTGTTGTCCGCTTCGCTGATCGTGCGACCCAGCGGGTGGCGGTAGACGTCGCCCACGGCGAAGTCCTCGTAGTAGCGCCCTTGCCGGCCGTCGTGCACCGTCAAAACGGCACCTCCGGGGAGTCGGCGGGTGGGAATCTGCGCTGAAGTATGCGCATCGGACCTGCGGTTGGCAATACCTCAGACATTTAAATCGCGCAGCTGGTGCCGCACTCGTTCCCGATGTCCTACGCTTCGGGGACCAAGCTTTTCGAACCGAGGGGAAACCGATGAGCGAGACCGCCGGCACGCAGGCCGGCCTGCGGGTGCGCCGGGTTCAGGCCGCGTACCGCCAGGTGGCCGACCAGCTCAAGGACCAGATCCTCACCGGGGAGCTGACCGCCGGCACCCGGCTGCCCAACGAGGCCGACCTGGCCCGGCTGTTCGGGGTCAGTCGCAGCACCGTGCGCGAGGCCCTGCGGCTGCTCGCGAGCCAGAACCTGGTGGACACCACGCGCGGCGCGACCGGCGGGACGTTCGTGTCGAGCCCGGACGCGCTGAGCGTCGCCGAGAACCTGGGCGGCGCGCTGGGGCTGCTGGTGAACGCGCAGGGCATGAGCGTGGAGAACCTGCTCGAGGCACGGCTGATCCTCGAGCCGCTGGCCGCGCGGCTGGCGGCTTCGCGAGCCGATGCCGCAGGACTGGAGGCATTGGCGGGGGCAACGGCGAGCACGTCGGCGCTGGCCCCGTCGAGCGGGTTCGTCGTGCACTGGGACTTCCACACGACGCTGGTCGCCATCACCGGCAACCCGCTGCTGCACCTGATGTGCCGCCCGATCAACGACGTGCTGCGCGGCCGGCTGCACCGCGACCGCGTCCCGCGCGACGTGTGGGACCAGGTCGACGCCGACCACGTCGACATCCACCGCGCCGTGGCCGACGGCGACGCCGACGCGGCCGAGCGGCTCACGCGCGAGCACCTGCACAGCCTGCGGCCGTTGTACGAAAAGATGGAAGACTAAACGTCCGACATATGCCTTGCGGCTTTTGATCGAGCCCTGCACACTGCTGGGCATGCACCCGACCACCACGCTCGCCGGCCGGCTCGGGGAGTTCGCCGCCGGCGTCCGGTTCGAAGACCTGCCCACTGCCGTCGTCGAGCAGGCGCGCCACCTCGCGCTCGACGCGGTGGGGCTCGCGTTCTGCGCGGCGGACGAGCCGTTCGCGCGTCGCGCCCGCGAGGCCTTCGCCCTGCTCGGCTCCGGTGACCAGCCCGTACTCGCCGTCGGCGACCGCCTGCCGGCGCGCGACGCCGCGATGCTGGGCGGGATCCTCGTGCACGGCCACGACTTCGACGACACGCACATCGGCTCGATCGTGCACGTGTCCGCGTCGGCGTTGCCCGCTTCGCTGGCCGCCGCGATCGCGGCCGGGCGGACGACGCGGGAACTGCTGGTGGCCTACGTGCTGGCGATCGAGGTGAGCGCCCGCGTCGGGCTGGCGGCGCACGGCGGCTTCCACGACGCAGGCTTCCACCCGACCGGCGTCGCCGGCGCGTTCGGCTCCGCGGTGGCCGCGGCGAAACTCGGCGGCCTCGACGCCGCCGGGATCGCGGGCGCGCAGGAGATCGTGGGCTCGATGGCGTCGGGGATCCTGGAGTTCCTGGAGGACGGCGCGTGGACGAAACGCCTCCACCCGGGCTGGGCCGCCGCTTCGGGCCTGACGGCGGCGGCGTTCGCCCGAGCGGGCTGGCCGGGGCCGGGCCGGGTCTACGAGGGCCGGTACGGGCTCTATGCCACCCACCTGGGTGGTCGCTCCTGGGACCCCGACGCGCTGACCGCCGACCTCGGCTCCCGCTGGGAACTGCTCACGACGGGTGTGAAGCCGTACCCGAGCTGCCACTTCAGCCACGGCTTCGCCGACGCATTGCTGACCCTGCGCGCGGACGAGGGTTTCACGGCCGACGACGTCGAACACATCCGCTGCCTCATCCACCCCACCGCCGCGGCGGCCGTCTTCGAGCCCGCGGAACGCAAACGCCGCCCACGCGACCTGTACGACGCGAAGTTCAGCGTGCCGTACATCGCGGGCGCCTGCCTGACCCGCGGCCGTCTCACCTTGGCGGAGTTCACGGAGGACTCGCTCGCCGACCCCGCCATCCACGCGGTCGCCGACCGGGTGGACTTCGCGGATGACCCGGAATCGCGGTTTCCGGAGGCCTATTCGGCCGCGGTGGAGGTAACACTGCGGGACGGCCGCCGGTTGTTCCGGCGCGAGCAGGTGAACCGCGGTCATGCCGAGCGGCCACTGTCCGTCGAGGACATCTCGGCCAAGTACGCGGCGAACATGGCCCTGGTCACCGACGACGCCACTGCCGCGCGGGTTCGCTCCGCCGTTTTGACACTGGGCGCCGACGACACGACCCCGGCACTGGAGTTCGGGGAGGCTTGCTCGCGGGCGGAGTGAGAGCGGTCAGCTTTGCCCGGCGCCGGGCCGTGGCTTCTGGATCGGGTGCGGCGTGACCCGCAGGTCTTCCGCCGACCACTCCGCCGCGCGGCCCAGCTCGACGGCCGCGGCCATCACCTTCTCCGGGTCGAGGCGCATGGAGCCGTCGGCTTCCGGCCCGTCCCGCAGGACCGCCTCACTGACCGGCACCGACACGTAGGCCTCCTCGACCGTCGTGCGCTGCAACCGGACCGAAATCGAGTACGTCGCCATCGGAATCCCCCTTCGCCGCGGCCCAACCTACCGGGACTACCGGGGCTAGGCTCCTCCTTTGATCCGTGGAGGACTCGGTGAATCAGCCCGCGCCGGTGTACCTGGACTACAACGCGACCACGCCCGTCGACCCGCGGGTCGTGGAGGCAGCGCTGCCGTTCTGGGCCGAGTGGTTCGGCAATCCCTCCAGCGACCACGCCTACGCCACCGTGCCGCGGCGGGCGCTGGAGGAGGCGCGCGAGCAGGTGGCGGAGTTCGCCGGGGCGCAGGCGGACGAGGTGGTGTTCACCGCGTCGGGGTCCGAGGCGAACCTGCTGGCGTTGCGAGGCGCGGTGGCCGGCTCGGACGCGCACCTGGTCGTCCAGGCGACCGAACACCCGTCCGTACTGGAGACGGCGCGCGCGATGGCGCGGCTGCACGGCACGCGTGTCACCGTGTTGCCGGTCGACCACAAAGGACTCGTCGAACTGGTCTCCCTCGAAGCCGCTGTGCGCATTCCCTCGGCCAAGATCGTGGTGTCGATCATGGCGGCCAATAACGAGACCGGTGCCCTGCAACCGATCCCCGAGCTCGCGGCGATCGCGCACGAGCACGGCGCCCTCGTGCACTGCGACGCGGCGCAGGCGTGCGCGAAGATCCCGGTCGACGTGTCGCGACTGGGGGTCGACCTGCTCACGATCGTCGGGCACAAGATGTATGCGCCGCGCGGGGCAGCGGCACTGTACGTGCGCCGCGGCGTCGAGCTGGAACCCGTCGTCTACGGCGGGGGTCAGGAGCGTGGTCTGCGAGCCGGCACCGAGAACGTCGCCCTCGCAGTGGCGCTCGGCACCGCCGCGCAGCTGGCGGCCGACGTCACGGCGGAAGGCGCCCGTCTGGCCGGCCTGCGGGATTCGCTCCACGACCGACTGGCCGCCGCGTTGCCCGGTCGCGTGCACGTGAACGGTCCCGCGCGGCGGCTTCCGAACACGCTCAACGTGAGCATCGACGGCGTCCGGGGGCACGAGCTGCTGGCCGCCTGCCCGGAGCTCGCCGCGTCAACCGGGTCGGCCTGCCACAGCGGGGTCCACTCCCCTTCGCCCGTACTCACCGCGATGGGCGTCGCGCCGGAGCGCGCGCTCTCGGCGATCCGGCTTTCCCTGGGCCGCCTCACTGGACCGAGTGACGTCGACGTCGCAGTGAAGGCGCTCGTCCGCGCCGCGTAATCGTGTAAGCGTCCGCACACGGTCAGAGACTGCCTCCGATATAGTGTTGAATGATACTATCTCACTAGACACCAATCGGGGACCGGGAGGGAGGCCCATGGACGTCTACGAGGCAGTCACGAGCCGGCGGGCCGTGCGCGGGTTCACCGACGAGCCGGTCGCGCCGGAGGTGCTTCGGCGGGTGCTGGCGGCGGCCGCGGCTGCGCCGTCCGGGTCGAACCTGCAGCCGTGGCACGTGTACGTGGTGACGGGGGCGCCGCTGGCGGAGCTGAAGAAGCGCGCCGGCGAGCGGATCGCGGGCGGGGACGCGTGGGACGAGGCCCAGTACGAGCAGTACCCGGCCACGCTGAAGTCGCCGTATGCCGACCGTCGCGCCGCGTTCGGCAAGCAGCGCTACGGCGCGCTCGGCATCTCCCGCGAGGACGTCGAGGCGAGCCAGCGCGCCGCCGCGGCGAACTGGGACTGCTTCGGCGCCCCGGCCGCCCTGTTCTGTTACCTCGACCCCACCATGGGGCGGCCCCAGTGGTCCGATGCCGGGATGTATCTGCAGACCGTCATGCTGCTGCTGCGCGCCGAAGGCTTGCACAGCTGCCCGCAGATGGCGTGGGCGAAGTTCCCCAAGACCGTGGCCGAGATCGTGTCGCCGCCGGAGGACCTCATCCTGTTCTGCGGGATGTCCATAGGCCACGAAGACACGTCGCTTGACCTCGGCCGCACGGGGCGGGCGCCGCTCGAGGAGACGGTGACGTTCGTCGAAGGCTGACGCGCCGCGACAATCTCACCTTCGCCGTGCGGTGCCCCGGCCGCGCGGGTTCGCGACGATGGAGCTCGGAAGAGGCACGTCCTGAAGACAGGCTCGGGGTGCGAGCCGGACGAGGAGCGACGGTGATGCGGTCACTGAAACGAGCCCGGCACCGTAGAAGACTTACCCTCGCACTGATCGCGGGTGTCGTGGCCGCCGGCTGTTCCTCCCCCGCCCAGGCGCCGCCGGAACCGGACGTCTCGGCAGTGGACGGCCCGGTGGCTCAGCAGCTGAAGAGCTCGGTCACCGATGCCGGAGCCGTCGTCCATCTCGCGGCGTTGCAAAAGATCGCCGATGAGAACGGGGGCAACCGGGCTTCGCCGGGGCCCGGTTACGACGCGAGCGTCGACTACGTCGCCGGCACCCTCCGCGCCTCCGGTTACGACGTCAGCACGCCGACCTACGAGGCGTCCGGGCGGCGCGGTCGCGAGGGGACCACGGTGCGGAACGTCGTCACGCAGACCCGCACCGGCGACCCGGGCCACGTGGTGGTGATCGGGGCGCACCTGGATTCGGTGGAGGACGGCCCGGGCATCGTCGACAACGGCTCCGGCGTCGCGACGCTGCTGGAGATCGCGAGCCGCCTGGGGCCCTCGGCGCCGCTGCGCAACGCGGTCCGGTTCGCGTTCTTCGGCTCTGAAGAGAGTGGTTCCCAAGGTTCGAAAGCCTACGTTCGAGGCCTTTCCGCCGACGATCGCGACAAGATCGTGCTGTACCTGAACGTGGACATGGTGGCCTCGCCCAACGGAGGCTACTTCGCCCAGGGCGGGGTGGGCGACGACGAGTCCGCCACCGGCCCGCCCGGCTCGGCCACCGTCGCCGCCGCCCTCGCCGGCCAACTGGCGAAGACGGGGGTGCGGCCGGAGATCATCGAGTTCGTCGGCGACGACGAATCGCCGTTCATCGAGGCCGGCATTCCTTCCGGCGGCGCGGAAAACGGCGACCACAAGGAAAAATCCGAGGCACAGGCCCAGTCCTGGGGCGGGGCGGCCGACGAACGGTACGACCCCTGCTACCACCAGGCCTGCGACCGTCTCGACAACGTCAACCGCGTGGTCCTGAGCCACTACCTCGCCGCCCTTGCCGGGACGGTCGCCCACTTCGCGACCACGGACGCGTCACTCCTCCGGTAGGTTCGCGCCGAGTCACGCCGCTGGTGTCGAGGCGGCACGTGTAGAGGCGGCGGAGGAGTTTGTGCTGTCTCATGGGGCGGACCACGGCACCGGCAGGCGCGTCCAGGAGGAGCAGCCGGGGCAAGAGCGCGACGCCCAGACCGGACGCGACGAGGTTGAGTGCGCCGAGATGGTCGGCCGCGGCAGTGAAGGAGCCGAGCCGTACGACGGCCTCGAGGGTCCGCAGATGACGCGGGTCGAAGGTCCAGCCCATGGACTTCAGTGCAGCTAATGGATCGAGCAGAAACGATCGTTTGCTCTTATGTTGCAGGTGCCCGACGCTGGACTGCATGGACTTCACGTACCTCGACTCTGCCATCAGCAAGCTGCCCCGGCGTCGGATCGGGTTCTATCCGACGCCGTTCCACGCCCTGCCGAACCTGTCGGCGGCGTACGGGGTCAACCTGTTCATGAAGCGCGAGGATCTGGCGGGCCCCAGTGCGATCAGCGGGAGCAAGATGCGGCTGGCCGAGTTCGTCCTGGGCCGGGCCGTCGATGCCGGGGTGACGCATCTGATCACCCAGGGCGCATACCTGACCAACTCGGGTCTGCAGTTCGCGGCGGCGTGCCTGAACGCACGGATCACGCCGATCCTGTTCCTGACCCGCAATGTTCCCCGGCACGGGCAGCTGGCCGAGTCTCGCGGCAACTACCTGCTCAACCAGACGATGGGCGTCGAGACGCACGTCATCAACCTCACCGGCGACGTCTGGAACGACCCCGAACCGGCCGCGCGCGTCGCCGACGCGATCGAGGGCCGCAAGACCGAACTCGAGGCCCAGGGCCACAAGGTCTTTATCGTCGGTCCCGGCGGTACCCACCCCGACGCGTTCGTCGCGCACGCCGTGACGTTCCGGGAGCTGCTCGAACAGTCCGACGCCGCGGGCGTCCAACTCGACTTCGTCTACCACACGATCGGCACCGGAACCGCACTACCGGGACTGCTCGCGGCCAAGCTGGCCATGCGGCATCCGGTGAGGTTCCGCTCGATCTCGATCCTGCCGTACGACGACGGCGACCGGATGAACCCCGGCGTCATCGTCGAGCGGACCAAAGCGGTCCTGGCCACGCTGGGTGCGCCGGTGCCCGACGACGCGACCATCCGCGCCGAGATCGACGTCGACCAGCGGTTCATCGGCGAGGACTACGCCGTCCCCTCCCCGGAAAGCACGGCCGCCATCCGCGAACTGGCACGGGCCGAAGGCATCTTCGTCGGCCCTGTCTACACCGGCAAAGGCCTGGCGGGGCTGCTCGATCACGCCCGCACCGGCCGGATCCCCGCCGGCAGCAACGTGGCCTTCCTGCACACCGGCGACACCGGCAACCTGTTCGAGATCCCCCAGGTCGTCGGCCATATCGCCGAGGCGAAGAGCCTCACCTGAAGTCCCTGGACTTCAAGGCCAGGCCCGTCAAGTCCAGGGCCGCCAGGTGGTCCGCCACCACCGAGACCGTGCCCTGGCCCACCTGGGCGATGCCGCGCACCAGGATCACCGAGTGGTTCTGCAGCAGGCGGCGGTTGCGGCGCCATACGCCGACGGACACGATGACGTTGATCATGCCCGTTTCGTCCTCCAGGTTGAGGAACGTGATGCCCCCGGCGGTGGCGGGGCGTTGTTTGTGGGTGACGGCGCCGCCGACGCGGATGCGGGTGCCGTCGGGGACCGACAGGAGTGAGGCGGCCGGAAGGGCGCCCAGGGTGTCGAGGTGGGTGCGCAGGAACGAGACGGGGTGGCGGTCCGGCGTGATGCCCGTGGCCCACAGGTCGGCGGTGGCCAGTTCGAACGTCGTCATGCCGGGCAGCGGGGGCGCGTGGTGGCCGAGTGAGAGGCCGGGCAGGTGGTCGGGCCGTGTGGCGGAGGCGGGGCCGGCGGCCCACAGCGCCGAGCGGCGGTCGCCGAAAACGCCTGCCGTGGCGAGGGATTCGACGACCGGGCGGGCGAGCTGGACGCGTTCGGCGAGGTCGCCGATCGAAGTGAACGGGCCGCCGGCGTCGCGCTCGGCGACGATGCGGTCGGCGACGTCCTGGCCCACCGAGCGGATGCCGGCGAGCCCCAGGCGGATCGCGACGCCGCCGGTACTGTCCGAACAGGACTCCAGCGTCGCGTGCGGCTGGGAGAGATTGAGGTCCGGCGAGTGCGTGACGACGCCGTGGTGGCGCGCGTCGGCGACGAGCGACTGCGGACTGTAGAAACCCATGGGCTGCGCGCGCAGCAGACCGGCGCAGAAGGCGGCCGGGTAGTAGCGCTTGAACCACGCCGACGCGTACACGAGCAGCGCGAACGACATCGAGTGCGCCTCGGGGAAACCGTAGCCGGAAAAGGCGTGGATCTGCTCGAAGATCCGGGCGGCGAGGTCGACCGGCAGGCCGTTGGCCGCGGTGCCCTCGAAAAAGCGACCCGCCAGCCGCCGCATCTTCTCGCTGGAGCGCTTGGCGCCCATGGCCCGGCGCAGCTGGTCGGCCTCGGCCGCGGTGAACGACGCGACGTCGCGCGCCATCTGCATCACCTGTTCCTGGAACAGGGGCACGCCCAGGGTCCGCTCCAAAGCCGGCGCCAGCAGCGGATGCGCGTGCGACCACTCCTCCTCGCCCCGCCGGCGCCGGATGTAGGGGTGCACCGAACCGCCCTGGATGGGCCCCGGCCGGATGAGCGCGACCTCCACCACGAGGTCGTAGAACCTGCGCGGCCGCAGGCGAGGTAGGGTGCCGAGCTGCGCGCGGGACTCCACCTGGAACACCCCGACCGCGTCGGCCTCGCACAGCATGTCGTACACGGCCGGGTCGGCGAGGTCGAGGTCGTGCAGTCCGATGTGGACGTCGTGGTGCTCGGCGACGAGGTCGATCATGTAGTGCAGCGCAGACAGCATGCCCAGGCCCAGCAGGTCGAACTTCGTGAGCCCGATCGCGGCGCAGTCGTCCTTGTCCCACTGCAGCACGCTGCGGTCGGCCGCCGTCGCCCACTCCACCGGCACGATCTCCGACACCGGTGTCTTCGCGATCACCATGCCACCCGAATGCACGCCCAGGTGCCGTGGCGTGTCCTCCAGCCAGGCGGCGCACTCCAGCACGTCGTCGGGGATCTCGTGGCCCTGCTCCCCCGGCGTCGAGCCGCTGGCCACGGACGACCAACGGTCCACCCGCTTGCCGAACGCGTCCTGCTGGCCAGTGGAGTACCCGAGCGCCTTGGCGGCGTCGCGGATGGCGGAACGCGAACGATAAGTGATGACATTCGCAACCTGCGCCGCGTGAAAACGACCATGTTTGGCGTAGACATACTGGATCACCTCCTCGCGCCGGTCGGACTCGATGTCGACGTCGATGTCCGGCGGGCCGTCGCGTTCGGGGGCGAGAAAACGTTCGAACAACAACCCCCACTTCACGGGGTCGGCGTGGCTGATTCGCAACGCGAAGCACACCGCGGAGTTCGCGGCCGAACCCCGGCCCTGCGCGAGGATGTTCGTTTCCCGACAGAACCTGACAATGTCCCACACCACGAGGAAGTAGCCGGGGAACCCGAGCTGCCGGATCACCGCGAGCTCGTGGTCGAGCTGGGCGTAGGCCTTGGGGTTGTCCGCGCGGCCGCCGTAGCGCGCGGCGGCGCCCTCGAACGTCAGGTGGCGCAGGTAGTCGTCCTCGTCGGCGAACCCCTTGGGCACGGCGAACGGCGGCAGTTTCGGAGCCACCAAAGCGAGGTCGAACGCGCACTCCACCCCCAGCAGCGCGGCCCGCTGCACCGCGCCCGGGTACCGCGCGAAGCGGCCGGCTTGTTCCGCGCCGCTGCGAAGGAACGCCGTGCCGTCGGGGGGTAGCCAGCCCTCCAGCTCGTCGACGGACCGCCGCGCCCGGATCGCCGCGACGGCCGCGGCGTGGCGGGCTTGCTCAGGCCGCGCGTAGTGGACGTTGTTCGACGCCACCGTCGGCAGCCGCAGCTCCCGCGCCAGCTCGGCGAGGCGATCGTTGTGCACGGCATCGAGCGGCAAGCCTTCCTCCAGCAGCTCGACGGCCACGTTCTCCCGGCCGAACCGCTCGGCCAGCGTCCGCAGCGCCGCGGCCGCCCCGGCGTCGTCGCCCCGCGCGAGCGCGCTGCGGACCGCGCCCTTGCGGCAACCGCTGAGCACGAGGACGTGGCCGCGCAGCTCGTCGGCCACGTCATCGAGCGCGAGCACCGGGCGGCCCTTCTCCCCCGCCAGCTGCCCACGCGAGATGACCGAGCACAGGTGCCCGTACCCCTTGATGTCGCGTGCGATCACCTGCAGGTGCGTCCCGACGGGGTCGGCCACGCCACCCTGCGGCGCCGGCAGCCCGAGCGACAGCTCCGCGCCGTAGCCCGTGCGCACCCCGATCTCGCGCGCGGCCTCGGCGAACCGGACGGCGCCGTACATCCCGTCGCGGTCGGTGAGCACCAGCGCGTCGAGCCCCAGCCGCACGGCTTCCTCGACGAGCGCCTCCGGTGAGGCGACGCCGTCGAGGAACGAGAAGTACGAATGCAGGTGCAGCTCCGCGTACGGCACCCGCCGCCCGTCGGCTTCCACGTCCGCCCACGGCCGCAACCGCTCAGGCGCCCGGTACCCCTCCCGCTTGCGCGACCACGCCGGCGAGTCCCCGCCGTCGCCCCGCACGGGCGCCCGCCCCGCCGCGATCCGCTCCAGCTCCGACCACCGCATGAGGGGGTTGTTGAAGCCGCCTCGCCGGTGTTGCTGATCCTGCTGGTCCACCGCACTGCCCTCGCTCGCGTGAAACCGCCGCGGGGAGACAGCGTGTCCGGACCCGAACCCAGGATGGGAACAGGTGTTCGATTAGCACCATACCTCGACGCTGCGGCGGGACCAGTACCCCGGGTCCGGTGCCAGGTTCGTGGTGCCGGATTTCCTGACCGTGCTCGAAGCCGCGTCGTGGGAGCGAAGCGCCTCGCGTGCCAGTCGGCGGTTCGAGGCTTCCAAGAGGACCGCGCGCTGCTGCCCGGTGAGCGAAGCCCGCGCTGACGACCGTGCTGCGGGGCGCAGTGAGCCAGCGGAAGTGGCGTCCCTCGTCGGGGGCGTCGGCGCAGCCGGCCGCGATGGCGGTGAGTAGGGCGCGCACGGTGTCCGCGTCGGCAGTGGGGTCGTGTGCGCGCAGGCGCTGCGAGCCGAGGTCGACGGCGGTGGCCGGAACTCGCGAAACGGCGAGATGCAGCGCGTGAGCCGCACCCGCTCGCGACGGCGTCGCCGGCATCAGCGCCAGTACGCGCCCGAACCCGGGCGTGAGCCCGACGGTCCGCTCCCGGCCGCGGATCACTTCCCGCAGGCGCGCGAGCACTGCGCGGGCGGCGGACCGGCCGACGGCGCGCTCGGCGACGATGCCGGCCAGCCGCTTCGGCGACGCGTCGCCGGGCGGCAGCACCAGGTCTTCCTTGGTGCGGAAGTAGTTGTAGACGGTGCCTTCCGAGACGTCCGCCGCCTCGGCCACCTCGGCGATCGTCACCTCGCCGAAGCCGCGCTCGACGAACAGCCCGATCGCGACGTCGGAGACCAGCCGCGCGGTCTGCTGCTTCTTGCGCTCATAATCGAGGACGCGAGGCAGGCCACAGAACCGGGTCGCCCGGCCCGCACCTCGACTACAGTCCGCCCCGGAACTGAAGCCATCACTACACCAGACCGCGAGGAGACCGAGCATGCCCCAGCTCCAGGTGATCGCCCGCTACATCGTGTCCGCCGGCAAGGAGGACGAGGTCGCCGCGCTGGTGCCGCAGCTGGCGAAGGCGGCGCGGACCGAGCCGGGCAACCTGGCGTTCGACGTCTACCGCTCGTTCGACGACCCGCGATCGGTGGTCCTGCTGGAGCGCTACGTCTCGCGGGAGGCGTTCGCCGAGCACCGCGAGACGGAGCACTTCAAGCGGCTCGTCCTCGGCGGCATCGTGCCGCTGCTGGACGACCGGGCCGTGGAGCTCTTCGACGTCGCCGAGTAAGTCCACAGTGGACCACTAAGGCCCACTGTGGACACAGCTTCACTCCTCGGTCGAGGCGTAGCGACCCTGCACCGCTTCTGCCGCCCGGTGCCGGTCGGCGTCGGACCATTCGCCGAGCTCGTAACCGTGCCACGGTTCGGCCAGTGACAGCTCCGGCAGGCCGAGCTCCTGCCACAGGTCCTGCGCTCGGTCCATGAACTCCTTGGCCGGCAACGAGGTCGGCGGGTACGGGCGCTTGCGCGTGGCGTCGATGAGCAGCGCCGAGGACAGGCTGCCGTCCTCGGCGGCCGACGGGTCGAGGCGCGGCAGCTTGCCCGGCAGGATCGTGACGTCGCGCGCGGGCTGCATGCGGAAGCTCATCGCCCAAACCACGGCGCTGAGATCCTCGGGGTCGACGTCGTCGTCCACGGCGATGATCGTCTTGCCCATCGACGCCTCGTACCCGGACGCGGCGTACAGCGCTTGGCGCGCCTGGCCGGGCGTCGGGTTCTTCAGCTGGATCACGAAGAACATGTTGCACGTGCCGCTCTCGTGCGTGACGAAGCGCTGCACCGCGTTGATGTTGCACGCCTGCTTGAGGAACCGCAGGTACACGTTCTCGAACGCGATCTTGCGCATCAACGTCGACTCGCTGGGCGGGAACTCGCTGATGAACGCCTGCACCACCGGCGCCGTGCGGTGGGTGATGCAGCGGACGCGGAACACCGGCGACGTCGTCTGCGGGCCCATGTAGCCGCTCGCCTCGCCGAAGGGACCCTCCGGCTCCAGGTGCTCCGGGTCGATCTCGCCCTCCAGCACGATCTCCGCGTGCGCGGGCACCTCGAGGTCCACGGTCTCGCAGCGCACCACCTCGAGCGGGCGGCCCATCAGGCCGCCGGCCACGGCGTACTCGCTGACGCCGAACGGGATCTTCTGCGCGCCGGCGAACCCGACCGCGGGCACCGCCCCGAGCACGATCGCGGCCTCGAGCTTCTTGCCGAGGCGCCGCGCCTTGGCGAGGTGGATCGCGATGTGCTGCGTGGGCGTGTCCATCTGCAGCCCGATGCGGTCCGGGCCCTTCACCATGCCGCGGTAGATGCCGACGTTGTACGTGCCGTCCTCCGGGTCCTTCGTGATCCAGTACGGCGCGGTGAGGAACGGCGCCGGGTCGAAGCCGGGCGTCGAGATCGGGTGCGGGAACCCGTCGACGCCGCCGGCGTCCAGGAGGGACTGTCCCGTGAGGACGTTCTCCTTGCACGGTCCGGTCTCGACCACCACCGGCTCGACGGGGTTCGCGAGCGCCGCGGCCCAGCGCCCGGCCACCTCGTCGGGCTTCGCAGCCAGCGCCGTGGTGTACACCGCGCGCGAGGACGCGAACGCCCCCATCACCACGGTGCCGTCGTAACGCCGCCCGGACCCGTCGGTCACGTTCTCGAAGAGGAACGCCTTGCGCTCGGCCTCCGGCAGTCCGCGGAACTGCAGGCGCACCAACGGAACCAGCTCGGTGTCCTTGTCGACGGGCCGGCTCACGCGCACCAGCAGCCCGCGGCGGTCCAGCTCGGCCAGGTACTCCCGGAGGTCACCGTAGGGGTAGTCGTTCACGGCTGTCGGTTCCTCTTTCGTCGACGGGAAGAACTCACGGACTCCTTGTTACAGAGGCCGTTAACAAACGCGTGCCGCACCACGAAACCGCACGGGCCCGGACACGGCACGATCACGATTCTCCTTGCCAGCAAGGGTCTCCGGCCCGGTCCGAGTCCACATCATCCTGACCGCCCTCGCGGTCCGGCGTTGACACAGCACCGGGCGCGACCTATCGTCTCCCGCATCATTTATGGCTGTCAAGTCAGGTACTAAAGTTAAATAAATCCCATCAACCCGCGGCGCCCGTCCCCCGCCCGCACTCGTCGACGAGTGTCGTGGTGCTGGGTGCCGCCCGGGCCGAGGAGCGCGGATGCGACCCGCTGCCACGTTCGACCACTGTCTCACCGAGACCCCATTGTCCCCCAAAGTCCTCGCGATCGCCGCCATCGGCGGCGCCGCGGTGATCTTCGACGGCTACGACCTGCAGGCCCTGGCCTACGGGCTGCCCAAGATCGTCGCCGAGTGGCACATCTCCCCCGTCCAGGCGGGGCTGCTCGCGTCGTTCACGTTCGTCGGCCTGTTCATCGGCGCCGTCGGACTCGGCGCGCTCGGCGACCGCTTCGGCCGCAAACGCATGCTCGTGCTGGGCGTGTCCGTGTTCGCGGTTTTCATGGGCACGGCCGGGTTCGCCGGCGACTACACACAGTTCGCGATCCTGCGGTTCTGCGCCGCCATCGGCATGGGCGGCGTGCTGCCCGCGACGATCGCGATGCTCGGCGAATACGTGCCCGTGCGCAAGCGCGGCCGGATGATCGCCGCGTCGGCCGGCTGCTTCACGTTCGGCTTCGTGCTCGCGGCCGTGGCCGCGACACTGCTGGTGCCGAGCTTCGGCTGGCGCCCGCTGTTCCACATCTCCTACGCGGCCCTGATCGTCGCCGCCCTGATCGCGTGGTTCGTGCCCGAAACGCCGCAGTTCCTCGCCACGCGCAGCCGGTACGAGGAAGCCCTCGCGACCGTCAAGAAGGTCTACCCGACGATCTGGCCCACCGCGCAGGCCGCCGACCCGGCCACGTTCTTCACGGGCCCGCGCACCGAGAACGGCAAGATCCAGCTGCGCACGCTGTGGACGCCGCGCTACCGCAACTCCACGCTCACGATCTCGCTGCTGTATCTGTTCCTGCAGTTCGTGGTCTACGCACTCGACTTCTGGATGGTGTCGCTGCTCGTGAAGCACGGCCTGTCGCTGGTCAGCAGCTACTCCTACGCGATCGAGCAGGCCGCCGCGGCCACGATCGGCGGGTTCATCCTCGGCTGGGTGCTCGACCGCATGAACCAGTACGTGGCACTCGCCATCGCGTTCGCGGCCGGCGGGGTGTGCCTGGTGCTGTTCGGCTTCGCGAGCTCGGTGGTCGCGCTCTACATCCTCAACGCCCTGGCCGGCGCGTTCATCATCGGCGGCCAGAACGTGGTGCACACGCTCGTGATGGGCACCTACGGGCCGGAGGCCCGCGCGACAGGCCTCGGCTGGGCGCTGGGCATCGGCCGCCTCGGCGGGCTACTGGGCCCGCTGATCGGCGGTTACCTGCTCGCCGCTTCACTGCCCTTCCCGGTGTACTTCCTGGCCTTCGCGGTGCCGGCGGTGCTGTGTTCGATCACCGTGGTGGTACTGCGGGCCGTCAAAAAGCCGGAACCGGCGCCCGTGGCACGCCAGCTTGACCCGAAATACTAAGCTAAGTACATTACTTGAGTACTGTTAATTTCTTGATCAGGAAGGCAACCATGCGCCTTGCCGTGCCCGATCTCGTCTCGAACTCCTACTTCCCCGCCATCGCGGCCGTGGAGCTCGGATACCTTCGCGACGAGGGTCTCGACGTGGAGCTGGAACTCCTGTTCCCCGTCACCGACGCAGCAATCGCCCTTCGCGAGGGGCGGATCGACTACCTCGCCGGGTGCGCCCACGCCCCGCTCTACGCCGACTCCACCTGGGGCGGGCAGAAGCTGCTGGCCGCGCTTGCGCAGAACATGTACTGGTTCCTCGTGGTACGGCCCGACCTCGACATCACCCGCGAGACGCTCGCCAAGCTCCACGACGTCCGCATCGGTGCCGCACCCGGCCCCGACCTCGGCCTGCACCGCCTGCTCGACGCCGAGGGCGTGGACCTGAAGGGGGCGAACGTGACCATCGCCCCCGTCGCGGGGGTGGCCGGTGACGTCTCGTTCGGCGTCACCGCCGCCAAGGCCCTGGCCGAAGGCAAGATCGACGCCTTCTGGGCCAACGGGATGGGCACCGAGGTCGCCGTGCAGCGCGGTGTCGGCAAGGTCGTGGTGGACGCCCGCCGCGACGGCTCCGCCCACTCGCTGTACACCTTCCCCGCCCTGATGACCACGGACCGCACGGCAGCCGACCGCCCCGAGGAGGCGGCGGCCGTCACCCGCGGTGTGCTGCGGGCCCAGCGCGAGCTGGTCCGGGACCCCTCGCTGGCCACGAAGGTGGGCACCGCGCTGTTCCCGGAGATGGAGGCCGGTCTCATCGCCGGCCTGATCGAGCGGGACGGGCCGTTCTACGAGCCGGCGATCTCCCCCGAGGCCGTGGCCGGGCTCGCCGGGTTCGCCCGCGCGACCGGGCTCACCGACCGCGAGCTTTCGTACGACGACATCGTCGCCGCGAGCGCCCGCGAGCTGTGGCAGGCCTCGTGAAGATCGCCCTCGTCCAGATCGGCAGCCCCGAGGACGAGCCCGTCGCCGCCCGGTTCGACCGGGTGGCCGGGCTCGTCCGCTCGGCGGCCTCGGCCGATCTGATCGTGCTGCCCGAGCTGTGGGCCACCGGGTACTTCGCCTTCGACGACTACGCCCGCGACGCCGAGCCGGCCGACGGCCCGTCGCTCGCGCGGCTCGGTGAGCTCGCCCGCGAAACCGGTTCCTACCTGCACGGCGGCAGTTTCGTCGAGCGGCTGCCCGACGGCGCGCTGCGCAACACCGCCGTGCTGTTCGACCCGAACGGCGAGCTCGTGCACAGCTACAGCAAGGTGCACGTGTTCGGCTACGAGTCGAAGGAAGCGCAGCTGCTCAAGCCCGGTGACCACGTGTCCGCGGTGGCGACACCGTTCGGCGCGGTCGCCGGCACCACGTGTTACGACCTGCGCTTCCCCGAGCTGTGGCGCTGCCTCGTCGACGCCGGTGCGGAGATCGTGATCGTGCCGGCCGCCTGGCCCGCGGCGCGGCTCGCGCACTGGCGCCTGTTCACCACCGCGCGAGCCGTGGAGGACCAGGTGCTCGTGGTGGCGTGCAACGCCACCGGCACGCAGGGCGGGGTCGAGCTCGGCGGGCACAGCCGCGTCGTCGACCCGTGGGGCACCGTGCTCGCCGAAGCCGGCACCGAAGAGGGGATCACCTGGTGCGACGTCGATCCCGGCGTCGTCCCCGCCACGCGCGAGCAGTTCCCCGTGCTCGACGACCGGCTCCCCAGCTACCGCGAACTGACCATCCGAGGAGCGCACGCATGACCGCACTCACCTTCACCGTGGCCGGGACGGGCGAAACCGTCGCGGTCGCCGACTTCGACCTCGTGGTCGCGGGCTACACCGGCCGCGACGAGGCCGCCGTGAAGCACCACATCGACGAGCTCGCCGCCATCGGCGTGCCGCCGCCCGACTCCGTCCCGGCGTTCTACGAACTCGACGCGGCGCTGGCGACGCAGGCCGCGACCATCTCCGTCGACGGCACCAACACCTCCGGCGAGGTCGAGCCGGTGCTCGTGCGCGCGGGCGGCAAGCTCTACCTCACCGTGGGCTCCGACCACACCGACCGCGACATCGAGACCTCCAGTGTCAAGGACTCGAAGGCGGCCTGCCCCAAGCCGCTGGGCACCACCGTGGTCCCGGTCGAGAACCCCGACTGGGACGCGATCGTCGCCGAATCCACTGTGGACGGCGTGCGCTACCAGCACGGCCCGCTCAGCGCCCTGCGCATCCCCACCGACGTGCTGGAGCTGCGCGGCGGCTCGGCCGAGCGCGACCTGGTGATGTTCTGCGGCACCCTGACGCTGCTCGACGGCAAGTTCGTGCCCGGGAAGGCCTGGACGCTGTCGCTGGCCCTGCCCGGCGGTCCCGAGCTCACCCACGCCTACTCCGTGTCCTGACCCCTCGTACCTGGAGAGAGAAACCCCCATGGCCAAACCTGAACACGAGTTCTTCCCCGCCAAGACGGTGGAGTTCACGCCCTGCGCGGGCGTCGTGCCGCAGCTGACCGAACGCATCCTCGCCGCAGACGGCGACAGTGGCGTCGCGACGCGCATCCTGCGCTTCGAGCCCGGCACGGACACCACCCCGAACGGCGTGCAGGTGCACGACTTCTGGGAAGAGGTCTACATCCTCGAAGGCTCGTTCCACGACACGCGCCTCGGCAAGACCTTCTCGGCCGGCGACTACGCCTGCCGCCCGCCGGGCATGGAGCACGGCCCGTGGACGAGCGAGGAAGGCTGCCTCACGTTCGAGGTGCGCTACCGCGCGAGCTGAACCGTCCACGGCGGACACTGAGAAGGGCGCCCGGCTTCGGCCGGGCGCCCTTTCTCGTCTTCGCGGTCCACCTCTTCCCGGTCCACGTCTTCGCGGGCCGGCAAGCGTCATCGTTGTGCGGGCATGGAAACGGGGCGCCCGGCGTTCGCCGGGCGCCCCGCGGTATGTCTGCCTCGCTCAGGCCTGCACGGTCTCCGTGCGGCCACCGAGGTCGTAGCCGGCCAGCGCACCGTCCACGAGGGCCTCCGCGCGGGCGAAGTCGTAGATCTGGCTCATGCGCGACTTCACGAGGAAGGGCGCGCCCGCGTAGAACATCTCGTACTGCTGGTGGCGGCTCGCGAACTCCGAGCCGACGAGATCCCACACGAGCTTGAGCAGCTTCACGCGCTCAACGGTCGGGTGGCCCGGGGACTGCACGTACCGCTCGAAGTCGGCGCGCGCCTCGGGGTTCTCGAAGTCGGCGGCCGAGGACGGCAGCTGGATCACGCCGCCGCCGACGAGGTCACGCACCAGGTGCAGCAGCTTCGGGTAGAAGTCCGACTGCAGCGTCATGGTCGCGTAGCACTCTTCGCGGCCGGGCCAGGCCACGCCCTTCTCGTCGAGCTCGCAGTTCTGCTCCTGCGCGTAGACGAGACCGGACACCATGGCCGCGTGGGCGGCCAGCTCGCCGAGCACCCCGCGCACCGGCGGGAACTTGTCCGAGCCGTTCATGCGCGCCACTCGCAACGCCAGGCCCGCCAGCAGGTCCAGCTTCACGGAGAAGCGGATCTGGGCCTGGTTGTTGCCCAGCAGGTGCGCCGGCGTGCGGCTCCACTGGTCGCTGGTGATCTGGCGGTCGCGGAACACGAACACCTTGTCCCACGGCACGAAGACGTCGTCGAACACGATGAGCGAGTCGGTCTCGTCGAAGCGCGTGGCGAGCGGGTAGTCGTACACGCTCGTGGCGGCTTCGGCGTAGCTGCGGCGCGAGTAGATCTTCAGGCCTTCGGCGCCGATCGGGACGGCGACGGAGATCGCCTGGTCCTCGTCACCCGGCTGCAGCGGCACGATGCAGCTGAGGATGAGGTAGTCGGAGATCGCCGCGCCCGTGCCGAGCATCTGCGCGCCGGCGATGACGATGCCGTCCTCGCGCTCCTCCTTGACGCCCGCGTACAGGTGCGGGTCGGCCTGCTGGTGCGCGGGCTTGCTGCGGTCGATCTGCGGCGGCACGATCGCGTACGAGCAGTAGAGGTCGTTGTCGCGCACGTATTCGTAGAACTTCGTGACGTTGTCGGCGAAACGCTGCTCGCCCGCCGCGAAGACGTCGGACCGGCCCGCCCAGCCGGCCAGGAAGCCCGCGACGTGCTCGGGCCCGCGGCCCATGAGGCCGAAGGTCGCCTCGGCCGTCTTGCGCAGCGCGACACGGCGGCGGCGCAGGTCGTCCTCGCCGCGCGGGATGAGGTACGACAGGTTCACCGGGGCGCCGGTGGTCGGGGACGGGAACGTCATCTCCGCGGCGTTGGCCGGGTCGTGCGCGACGTCGTACACGCGCGCGATGGACTCGACGGCCCCCTTGAACGCGGGGTGTGCGGCGACGTCGGAGACGTATTCGCCGTCGACGAACACTCGCCGGTTGTCGCGCAGTCCTTCGACGTAGTCCTTGCCGGAACGCGTCACGCCGATTCCTCCAGTGCGATCGGTAGCGGCCGGGGCCGCGGGTGGTGGACTCCTGCCTGCAGCTGCCGGTAGCGGCCGCGGAAGTGCAGGAGCGGTTCGTGGTGCGGCAGCGCCGAGCTGAGCCCGATGCCGCCGACTTTGGCGATGAGCACGGCGTGCGTGCCCGCTTGCACGTCCTGGTCGATTTCGCAGTCCAGGAACGCGAGAGCGCCCGCCAGCGCCGGGCTGCGCCAGCCCTCGTGGTCGGTGAGCCATTCCTCGGGCAAGGACTTGTCGGCACCCGGGCGGGCACAGTGGTCCGAGATCTCGCGGGCGGGCGAGCCGAGGATGTTCACGCCGAACCGGCGGGTTTCGGCGATACGCTCGTAGGTGCGGGTGGAACGGTTGACACAGACCAGGATCATGAGCGGATCGACGGACACCGACGAGAACGCGGTGGCGGTCATGCCGAGTGGGCGACCGGCCGCGTCCCAGAGGGTGATGACGTTGACGCTGGCCGCGAAAGAGCCGAGCGCCGCTTTGAATCCGCTGGGATCACTGTCCGCGGGGTGCAGAGCCATGGGGTGACCTCCTGGGCCAGAAGGCTAACAAGAATACCTTACTTTAGTCAACTAAAATGGTGCGACGTATGATCGCCGGGTTCACTCGCCGCCGCGCTCGTCCGAGAGGCCGTGCTCGTCCGAAGGGAAGCCAGCCGCATGAACGACGCAATGCGCGCCTACACGAAGTGGGCCGACATCGGCGACGCCAAGCGCAGCCGTGAGTTCCAGGCGTACGTGAAGAACATCGCCGACGCGCGCTACGTGACCCGCCGCGTGCTACGGATAGTCGACGAGCAGGCGAAGACCCACGGCCTGGAACCGCTGCTGCACCAAGCACTCCTGCAGGTCTACGGAACCGGCGAGGCCCACGGCATCACCGTGAGCACCCTGGCCGCCAGGCTCGACGTGGCGGCCGCGTTCGCCTCGCGCATGGTGCGCCGGCTCGAAGAGTTGGGCCTGGTGACCCGCGAGGCGTCGGAGAGCGACCGCCGCGCGACCAACGTCGTGGCCACCACCGCGGGAGCCGAGAAGCTCGCCGAGATCGACGACGAGGTGCACCACAGCATCGCTTTCCTGCAGCACCAGCTCAACGAGGACGAACGCCTGTCGGCGCTGTCGATCTTCGCCTTCTACGTGGGCCTCGACCCGGACTCGGCCATCGCGGAAGCCATCCGCGCGGCCGCTGATTCCTGAGCCTTCCCTGATATAGTGTCCTCAGGTTATTGACCTGGAGATGTAATCGACGGATGCCGTCGTCGAGGACACTGCGCGGAGGGGGATCACGGTGGAGGACGGGACCGCTGAGCTACTCGCCCTGTGGGGCAAGGGCGCGGTCGCGTCGAGCGACCTCGACTTCGCCAACCACGTCAAGGCGATCGCCCACGCGCGCTTCGTGCTGCGCAAGATCCTCCGGCTTCTCGACGAGCAGGCGATCGCCGGCGGCCTCCAGCCGCTGCAGCACCAGGCGCTGCTGCAGATCTTCGGCGCCGAGGACCCGCTGCCGGTGAACAAGGTCGCCGACCGCCTCGACATCGCGCCCGCGCTCGCGTCGCGCCTGATCCGCCAACTCGAGGAGAAGGGGCTCGTGCACCGCGCCCGCATCCCCGACGACCGCCGGGTCATCGCCGCGCACGCGTCGGAAGCCGGCATCGAGGTGCTGCGCACCATCGACAACGCCGTGCACCACCACGTGAACCACTTCCAGCGCCAGCTCACCGACGAGGGCAAGTTCGGCGCGCTGGCCACGTTCTCGTTCTACCTGGGGCTGGACTCGGACCCCCGGCTGGCGCTGCTGCTCACCGCGGCCGGGCACCACGCGCACGCGCACCACCACTGAGGCACCTGCCGGACAACCCGGGCATGGAGAGAGGCTCCGGCCCGGGTGCGTCCACACCGGACCGGAGCCTCCCGGTCTCGATCAGTTCTGCGGGCGATACCGCAGCAGGAACCCCTCGATTCCCGACACGAGCATGTTGATCACGAGCGCCACCAGCCCGACCACGACCACGAGCCCGTAGACCTGGGCCGACTGGAAGTTCTGCTGCGCGGTCTCCATGAGCTTGCCCAGCCCGGATACCTGCGTGCTGATCTCGACCACGAGCACCAGCACCAGCGTGAGCGGCGCCGCGATCTTCACGCCCAGCAGCAGTCCCGGCACGATCGCGGGCAGGTGGATCTTGCGGAAGGCCGCGAACTTCCCGAGCCGCAGCGTCGAGGCCACGTCGGAGAGGATCACGTCGGCCGCCTTCGCCGACTGGCGCACCTGCAGGAGCACGGGCCACAGAGCACCGAAGACCACCACGTAGAGCTTCATCGACTCGGTGTAGCCCACGAGCAGCACGGCGAGCGGCACGAGCGCGACCCCCGGCAGGAACCGGAAGTACTCGAGGATCGGGCCGAGCAGCCGTTCCGCGAGCGGGACGTGGCCGATGAGCAGGCCGAGGACCGTGCCGAGCACGGTCGCGGCCAGCAACGAGATCACGAACGTCTCGAGCGTGGCGAGCAGCCCGCCCAGCAGCGCGCCGCCGGAGGTGAGCTCCCACGTCTGACTGAACCACTTCGCCGGAGGCGGGAAGAACGTGCTCGTGCTGTCCCCGATCACCTGCCACAGCACGAGCAGCAGCGCCAGCGGCAACAGGCCCCGCAGGGGCGCGACCCCGGACTTGCGGGTTTTACGCGGCATCGTCGGCTCCCCCGGCGGCTTGACGGGCACCCGGCACGAACCGGAGTGTCCACACGAGAATGAAGTTGAGCACGATGCCGAGCACGCCGGTGAGCAGGATGTAGGAGAACATCGCCTCCGGGCGCAGCGACTGCTGCGATTGCACGAGCGCGTAGCCGATGCCCTCGGGGTCGCCGACGATCTCGGCGACGATGGCCAGCACCAGCGCGGCCGAGAGGCTCAGCCGCAGGGCCACGATGATCTTCGGCAACGCCGTGGGCAGCGCGAACTTGACCACCTTCGCCACCGGCGAAAGACCGAGGGTGCGCGCGAGGTCCTGGTGCACCGGGTTCACACCGCGCACGCCGTCGATCGTGCTGATCGCCACGGGCCAGATCGCGACCCACGCGGCGATCACGATCTCCATCTCCACGGTCTGCGCCAGCAGGATCACCACGATCGGCACGAACGAGATCGCGGGCAGCGCGCGCAGCACCTCCACCGAGGCCATGCCGTAGGTCCACGCGGGACGGACGAGCCCGAGCAGCAACCCCAGCAACAGACCCAGCACGGAGCCCAGCGCCCAGCCGCCGAGGCAGGCGGCGAGCGTGTGCCCGGTGTTCGTCATCAGCTCACCGGACGACGCGAGATCCACTGTGGACGACCAGATGTCCGACGGTGCCGGGACGTTGTCGTACGGCAGCAGCCCGGCCGACTTCACCAGCTGCCACAGCAGGATCACGGCCACCGGCACCGCGAACCCGATCAGGCGCCTCATTCGACCCCCGCATCATGCGCCTCGGACTCGGCTTTGAGCGCCTCGTACACGCGGTGCCGAGCGGCGAGGTAGGCCGGGAGCTCCTTCGTGGCCACCTGGTCACGCGGGCGCGGCAGGTCGATGCGCAGCTCGCGCCCGACCGTGGCCGGACGGCCCGCGAGCACGAGCACGCGGTCGGACAGGTACACGGCCTCGTCGATGTCGTGGGTCACGAACACGACCGTCGCGCCGGTGACCTCGGCGACCTTGAGCAGCTCGTCCTGCAGCTGTGCTTTGGTCATCGCGTCGAGCGCGCCGAAGGGCTCGTCCATCAGCAGCACCTCGGGGCGCATCACGAGCGAGCGCGCGATCTGCACGCGCTGCTGCATGCCGCCCGAGAGCTGCCACGGGTAGTCCTTGCCGCGGTCGGCGAGGCCGACCAGCTCGAGCGCCTCGCGGACGCGTTCGTCGCGTTCGGACTTGCTCGTGCGGCCTTCCAGGCCCAGCGCGACGTTGCGCTCCACCGTGCGCCACTGCAGAAGCGACGCGGCGTAGTTCTGGAACACGATGCCGACGCCGGCGGGCGGACCGGTGATCTCCTTCCCGCGGAACCGCACGGACGAGCCCTCGCCCGGGACGAGGAGCCCGGCGAGGATCCGCAGCAGGGTCGTCTTCCCGGTGCCGGACGGCCCGAGAATGCTGAGGAACTCCCCTTGGGCACAGGAAAAACCGACATCCTCGAGCACTCGCAGCACCTTGTTGCGCGTGCGGTACTCGACGAAAAGCTTCGAACAGGAAAACGCATCCGCCGTCTCGGTGGCCGGCGCGGTGGCTTCTACGGTCACGGGATCGGGACCTCCTTCAGGGCTGGCGTTGGCCATGATGGGCGCCTAACCTTCCACACGTCAATGACTTGAGTAGTGCTTTTCGGTCTGCGATCCAGCCTTAACAAGTCTGTTACCAGTGTCCTGAGCTGGACAGTTGAGAGATTAGCTAACCTGAGTTACTGTCTCTGCTCAACTACTTCGGATAGTGAACTTCTCCCCGATCCCCCACCCGTTCCCCCAAACTCCCACGGAGGCGTCATGAGGGGCACCCGCATCACCGCCCTGGCCACCGCACTGCTCGCGGGCGCGCTCGCCGTGTCCGGCTGCAGCGGTTCGAGCGGCTCCACCTCGTCGAGCGACGGCACGATCCGCGTGGCACTGAACAACACCAACGACTCGCTCGCGGTCGTCGTCGCCCAGCAACAGGGCTTCTTCACCAAGCACGGCATCAAGGACGTCAAGACGACGACCCTCAACGACATCACGCTGGTGCCCTCACTGCTGAACAAGCAGTACGACCTCGGGTTCAGCGTCGCGCCGATCATGCTGCGCGCGTCTTCGTCCGGCGTCCCGCTCGTGGCCGTGTCGGGCAACAACGGCGACTCGCCCGAGGACCAGAGCGTGCAGATCTTCGTGCGCCCGGACATCACGGACGTCAAACAGTTGCAGGGCAAGCGCATCGGCTCGCCGACGCTCACCGGCAACATCAACATCGCCACGAAGGCGTGGCTGTCGAAGAACGGCGTGGACCCCGCGGCCGAGCAGTTCGTGCAGGTACCCACGCCGAACATGATCGACGAGCTGAAGGCCGGCCAGGTCGACGCCGTCGAGGTGATCAACCCCTTCATCACCGTCGGCAAGCAAGCCGGGATGCGCAGCCTCGGCGACCCGGAGCGGGCGCTGAGCCCGAACTACCTCGGCGGCACGTACTGGATCGCATCGAAGGACTGGACCTCGGCGAACCCTAAGCTCGCCGACGGGTTCAAGGCGGCGCTGCAGGACGCGGCGCAGTGGATCAAGGCCAACAACGACAAGGCCTACACCGCGCTGGCCGCCTACACGAAGGTCACGGCCGAGCAGGCGAAGAAGTCGCCGCTGGGCGAGTTCACCACCGAGGTCTCGCAGGACGACCTGAAGATCTGGGGCGACGCCATGAAGCAGTTCGGCGGCTTCGGCGGCACGGTCGACTACAGCAAGCTCGTCTACACCGGCTCGAAGTGACGGGAGCACCACAAGTGTCCACTGAGGACAGAACAGCGGCGGCGGTCACGTACCGCCCCGCGGAGACCCCGGAGTCCCTGCTCGACTTCCACGCTCCCGACGGCGTGTCGCTGCAGTACTACGAGATCACCTCGCTCGACGACCGCTCCGGCCCGGCCGCGCACCTCGTGCCGGCCGAGCCGCTGCCCGACGCGCCGCTCGTGCTGAGCGTGCACGGCAGCGGCGGCAGCATCGGCAGCCTGCCGGTGCGCACGCTCGCGCTGGGCCTCAGCGGCCGCGGCGTGCCGGTGCTCGCGATCAACACCCGCCAGTCGGGCGACGCCGTGAACACCGACAGCTTCTACGCGACGGTGCGCGACATCGAGGCGGCGTTCTGGACAGCGCGCTCGCTCGGATACTCGAAGATCGTGCTGCACGGCCACAGCCTGGGCACCTCGCAGGTCACGTACTTCGCTGCCACGCACTTCCACCGCGAGATCGCGGGCATCGCGCTGACCGGCATGTTCGCCGATCTGCCGTGGAAGTCGCGGCACTTGCTGATCAACGACGAGGCCACCTACCGCGCGCTCACCGAGGAAGCCGTGGCGGCCGTGCAGGCCGGCGACTTCGGCCGCACGCTGGCGACGAAGATGTCGTGGCTCGGCGGGCGGTCGATGTCCGTGACGGCGCAGCACTTCCTCACCTACCGGCGCACGGGCACCGCGGGCGCGCGCAGCATCGAGTGGATCGCCCGCGTGCCGAACCCGATCCTCATGGTGCGCGACCAGCACGACACCGTGATCCACGACTTCGAGCCCGGCTGGCTGGAGGCGGCCCTGGAGCAGGGCATCTCGCCGTCGGTCACATCGGTGTCGCTGCCCTCGCCGGAAGGCACGGAAGGGCACCGCTTCGACGGCTCGGGCGAGTCGCTGGTGGACACCGTGGCCGGCTGGCTCGCGAAACTCGGCTGAAAGGAACTGACGAAGACATGGGACAGAGCGTGGTGGTCGTGGGCGCGGGTCCGGTGGGCGCGGTGTTCGCGCTCGCGGCCGCCCGGCGGGGGTTCGACGTGACGCTGCTGGAAGCGGAGCAGGCCGTCGAGGACGCCCCGCGAGCCGCAACAGTGCACCCCTCCACCCTGGCGATGCTCGGCGAGCTGGGCCTGATGGACGACGTGGTCGCCCGCGGGCTCGTCGCGCGGTACTTCGATTTCTGGGACCGGCCGGAGCGCTCGCTCATCGCTCGGCTCGACCACGATGTGCTGCGCGACGTGACGCCTTACCCGTTCGTGGTCCAGATCGAACAGCACAAGATCGTGAACATGGTGCTGGAGCGACTGTCCGGAGTGGACGTCCGCTTCGGCGCCGCGGTGACGGGCGTGACGCAGGACGGGGATTCCGCCACCGTGCACACGTCCGAGGGCCCGGTGACCGCCGACTACGTGATCGGCGCCGACGGCGGGCGCAGCACCGTGCGCAAGGCGCTGGGGATCGAGTTCGAGGGCTACACGTGGCCCGAGCGGTTCCTGGTGCTCACCACGCTGTTCGACTTCCAGTCCGAACTGGACTGCAGCTACCGCAACTACTGGGCCGACCCGCGCGAGTGGGTCAACCTCTTCAAGGTCGCCGGCGACGATGGCAAGGGCCGCTGGCGCGCCGTCTTCCCCACCACCGTGGGCGAAACCGACGAGGAAGCCGTCGGTGACGAGGGCGCGCGAGCCCGGCTTTCGGGCCTGGCCCTCTCAGCGAACCCGGCGGACCAGCTCGTGCACCGCAAGCTGTACAACGTCCACCAGCGCGTGGCGGCCAGCTTCCGCTCCGGCCGCGTCTTCCTGGCCGGCGACGCCGCCCACGTCAACAATCCGATCGGCGGCCTCGGCCTCAACTGCGGCATCCACGACGCCGTCGAGCTGGCCTCCTCGCTGCACGCGTTCGCCTCCTCGGGCGACGAATCCGTGCTCGATCGCTACGACCTGCGCCGCCGCACGGTGAACATCGAGTTCGTGCAGCAGCAGACGGTGACGAACAAGCGCCGACTGGAGGAGAAGGACCCGGTGCGGCGGAAGGAACGGCTGGCGGAACTCGCGGCGCTGGGCGACGATGCCGAGTTGGAGTTGAAGTTCCTGATGAACTCGTCGTTGCTCAACAGCGTGGCACGGGCCGAGTCGCTCGGCTGAGGCTCAACCTCGGGCTTTGTTCACTGCGGCGACGAATGCGCTCACGCGCTTTTCGTCGCCGTAGCCGTATTCGAAGACATTGCCAGGCAACTTGTCCGCGAACAGCGGCACGTCCGTGACGATCGCGGAGGAAAGGGCCGGTGCCGTGAACTCCAGCCGGCCGCGCTTCCACGCCGTGGCCTGCTGGTGATGGAACCCGGTGAGACTGCGCACCGGGAACTCGTACTTGCGATCCGAGCCCGACACGCCGTACTTGACCGCGATCTTCAGCGTGATCTTCCGGCCGTCGAAGTCGATCGAACGGCGTCTCGCTCTGATGTGCACCGCGCCCTCCCCTGGTCCAGACCTTTCATCCGATCACAGGGGAAGGCGTCTGCCGGTGGTCCGGACGGCAGCACTTCGGCGGCCGAACGTCCCAGCGTGAGGTGAAACGAGCGTCAGCCGAGGCGGATACCGGCGAGCTGGGTGCCCTGGGCGACCAATGTGCCGGTGCTGTCCCAGACGTGGCAGGACTCGTCGACGCGGCCGTCGGTGATCAGGTGGGCGCGGTGCAGCACGCGGAGCGGGCCGGGGGCCGGGCGGGCACGGACGTAGGCGGTGAGCTCGAGGGTCGGCACCCAGCCGCTGGCCGAGATGTCGAACGTCGCGGGCGGGAAGGCGTCGACGGCGAACAGGAGGCTGATCGGGTCGAAGGGTTCGCCGCCGGGGAGGGCGAGGCGGCCCAGGAGTTCGCCGCGGCCGGACGGTCCGTCGGTGAAGACGCGGGCGCTGTCGGGGTCGAGGCGGACCTCGATCTCGTCCATGATGGCCACCGGCAGGCCGAGCGGCGTGGTGCCCGGGACGCGGAACGTCGATTCGATGTCCGGGCGCGGGTCGGGCCGGCCGTCCTGCCAGTACACCTCGCCTTCGGTGAGGGTGCCGACGGTGAACAGGGCCTCGACGGCCGTCTTGCCGTTCTGGACGAGGCGGCCACGCACCTGGCTGGAGCCGCGGCCGGTGCGCAGCGTCTCGATCTCGACCTCGGCCGGGCCCGGGTCGGGTGAGCGCAGGTAGTGGGCGCTGGCGGCGAGCACGTCGGAGTGCTCGCGCTCGACGACGGCGGCGCGCGCGAGCAGCGACAGCAGGTAGCCGCCGTTGGGCTTGCCGCCGATCGTCCACTGCGGGCTGATGTCCGCGTCGAAACCACCGGGCGACCGCCGTTTGACGGCGGACACCGCGGCGAAGGTCGTCGTGCTCACCGGGACCGCCTCCTCGCCGGGCAGAGGGTTGTTCCGCGCAACTTAGCTCGCCCGGCTCCTGCGTGCCCGTCGAGTGAGACGGAAACCACCCCGGTCAGAACCCGTACAACCCGACCGGGTTGTCGACCAGGATCCGCCGGCCCACGTCCGGGCCGGTCCATTCGAGCAGGCGGGCCAGGGCCCGTGCGTCGTCGATCGGCTCGAACGGCTCGACGCTCAGGCGGTTGCCCGAAGTGCGCGGCCGGCCCCCGGTGTGGGGCCAGTCGGTGCCCCACAACAACCGGTCCGGGGCGGCGGCCGCCAACGCGCGAACCAGCGGCGCGACGTCCGCGTGGTCGAAAGCAGTGGAAATCCGGTGCGGCGCAGAGAGCTTGACGTACGCCGCACCGGATCGCAGGAGGTCGGTCAGCTCGGGCAACTCGGGCTGACCGAGGTCGGGAGAAGCGAGCGCGAAGTGGTCGAGGACGACCGGCACCGGCAGCCGCGCGAGGTCATCGGCGAGCGCCGCGACCACGGACAGCTCCGTGAACACCTGCAGGTGCCAGCCGAGGTCCGCGATGGCCGCCGCGGTCGCGCGCAGCGGCGCCAGGGCCACGGCCGGGTCGTCGACCGCGAACGTCGCCAGGTTCACCCGCGCCCCGCGCACCCCAAGGGCATGCCACTCCCCCAGCGGCGCCGGAGCGGCGGGGTCGAACACCACCACACCCCGCGCCCGGTCGCCCCGGACGCGCAGCTGCGCGAGCAGGCACGAATTGTCCGTGCCGTACGGGCTCGGCTGCACGAGCACCGCCCGGCTCACGCCGAGCCGCCAGTGCAGCTCGTCCAGCTGCTCGCCGCTCGCCGGGCCGGGCGTGTAGGCCCGGTCCCCGGCGTAGGGGAACCGCGGGTCGAAGACGTGCACGTGACAGTCGCACGAACCGGAGGGCACCACCGTCACCGCACGGCGCCCGCGAACTCGGACAGCCGGGCCAGCACGCCGTCCTCGACCGGCACACCGTCGCGCAGCTGCCGGTGGTAGCGCGCGAGCTCGAACTCACCCGGCAGCCGCACGGGCTGCGCCGGGTCCGCGGGCGGCGTGGTGCGCAGGATCCCGGCGAAATCGTCCATCCGGGACGCCAGCTCGGCGCCGGGCACGAGCTTCGACGCGTCGATCAGGAAGAACATGTGGCCCAGATTCTGCGGCCGCTCCGGGTCGACGCTCCACGAGCTGATGCGCGTGAGGTACCCGGCACCGGAGAGTACGCCGGCGAACAGGTCGACCATCACCGACAGGCCGTAACCCTTGTGCCCACCCAGCGGCTGCAGGAACCCGTCCAACGCGGCCGCCGGATCCGTCGTCGGTTTGCCGTCGCGGTCGGTGGCCCAGGTGTCCGGAATGGACTCCCCCGCCGCCGCG
The DNA here is from genome assembly GCF_040689465.1 of Amycolatopsis sp. NPDC051373. Classification (NCBI taxonomy): domain Bacteria; kingdom Bacillati; phylum Actinomycetota; class Actinomycetes; order Pseudonocardiales; family Pseudonocardiaceae; genus Amycolatopsis; species Amycolatopsis sp. NPDC051373. Next base: position 195,572 of record NZ_JBFBAE010000007.1, read on the forward strand.
GCCGCGCGGATCTTCGCGCGCGCCGCCACGCTCATCGCGATGTCCAGCAGCACCGGGTCACCGCCGGGCGTGGGCACGCCGATGCCGAGCGGGTTGTTGCCCAGCCGCGCCTCACGGCCGCCCCACGGGGCGATCGTGGTGGTCGCGTTGCTCGCGATGATCGCCGCGAACCCCTGCTCCGCCGCGCGGAACAGGTACGGCATCACGGGCCCGAAGTGGTTGCTGCCACGCACAAAAGCCGCCCCAAGGCCGGTTGCCCGGGCCGAATCCAGCGCCGCGTCCAGCGCGCGCGAGCCGACCAGCGGCCCGATGCCGTTGGCACCGTCCACTCGGGACAACGCCGGCGCGACCTGGTCCACCGCCACCTTCGCGTGCAGGTCGACGCCGCCGAGGCGCGCGCGGTCGAGGTACTGCGGGATCCGCGCGACGCCGTGCGTGCGGATGCCGAAGAGGTCGGCGAGCACCAGCACGTCGGCGACGCGCGCGGAGTCCTCTTCGGACATCCCGTTCCCCGCCAGCGCGCGGGCCGCCAGCCCGCGCAGGTCCTCGGCGGTGATCTGGGTGTCGCCGGTCATCGGTGCTCTTCTCCTTCGGTGAGGTCAAACTCGGTGGTCGCGACGAGGTCTTCGCCGAACCACGAACGGATCCCGGCTCGCCGGGTGTCCGTGTAAACAGGACGGTCGTGCCACAGCATCGGCACGTCGTGGCCCGGCACGAGCAGCGTGTCCGGGTGTTCCCGCCACAGGGTGAGGATCTTGCGCAAAGACGCGCGGCTCGCGTCGCGGTCGAGCGTCATGTCGACATCGCCGCCCAGCAGCTCCGCGCGGTTCTTCGCGGCATCGCCACTGAACAGCACGGAACCTGCCACCCGGAACACGAGCGAGCCCGGCGTGTGCCCGGCCGCGGCGAACGCCTCGACGCCGGGGAAGAGCTCACCGTCTTCGCTCACCCGCCGCGTCCGCGGGTTGCTCGCCAGATCGGCGGCGTACAGCTCGGGCAACGGGTCGAACCCCGGCTCGCGCCCCGCCGCCCACTCCAGCTCCGCCGCGCCCACCCACACGGTGGCCGAGGGGAAGAGCAGGTAGTTCGCGGCGTGGTCGTAGTGCGCGTGCGTGAGCAGGATGTCGGTGACCTCGCGCGGATCCACGCCGTGGCCGGCCAGCCGCTGCGCGAGCAGAGAGCGCATTCCGAACGAGCCCGTGTCGGCCAGGATCAGCCGCTCGCCGTGGCGCACGAGCGTGACGCTGCTCCAGCCGAGCCCGCCGTGCTGGGTGCTCTTGCCGGGATAACCCTGGGTCAACGGAAGGATGTTCACCGCGCCTCCGGGGACACCGTGTCGGTGGCGGGGACGACAACCTCGTCGTGGTCGAACGTACGCCGCGCGCGGAACGCGACGATCGCCGTCACCAGGCCGAGCACGGCCAGGTACACACCGAGGCCGTACGGGCCGCCGGTCACGTCGTTGAGCCACACGCCGATGATCGGGCCCGTGCCGCCGAACACGGCCTGCGCCACGTTGTAGGCGAGCGCCCCCGCCGTGACGCGCACGGCCGTCGGGAAGATCTGGCTGATCGCGAGCAGCGCCGGCAGCGCGAGCAGACCCTTGCAGGCACCGATGAGCGCGCCGCCGGTGAACGCGCCGCCCCCGCCACCCGCGGCGAGCGCCAGCGACGGCACCGCGAGGATCGCGACCACGAGCCCGGTCAGGCTCAGCGCCTTGCGCAGCCCGATCTTGTCCGCCACCGGGCCCATCACGAGCGTGCCGGCGATGACGAGCACGTTGCTCACGATCGTCGCGTTGTAGGCCTCGGTGCTGTCGAGCTTGCCGACGTTGATGAGGAACGTGGTGAGGAACGACGTGATCGTGGTGCTCAGCAGCGCGTAGCTCGCGGTGCAGACGATGAAGATGACGATCGGCACCCAGTGCAGCCGCAGGGCGTCGCGCAGCGGAGTGGCGGCGGCCTTCGCCTTCTCGCGCGCCTTGACCAGCAGCTCGAACTCCGGGCTCTCCTCGACCTTCGAGCGCAGGTACACGCCGAACGCGGCCAGCGGCAGGCCGACGAGGAACAGGATGCGCCAGCCGAACGTCTGGTACTCGTCCTTCGTGAGGATGCTCGAGAACACCCGCGCGAGCAGCGATCCACAGAGGATCCCGATGAACGTGGTGGCGATCAGCGTGCTCACGTTGCGGGCGCGCCTCGCGGCCGGGCTGTGCTCGAACACGAAGCTGATCGCACTCGCGTACTCGCCGCCCGCACCCATCGACTGCGCGAGGCGGCAGACGAGCAGCAGCACGGGTGCCAGGAGGCCGATCTGCGCGTAGGTGGGCAGCACACCCATGAGCGCGGTGCCGAAGCACGTGAACAGGATCGAGATCGACAGCGCGCGGCGGCGGCCGTACTTGTCGCCGATCCAGCCGAAGAAGATGCCGCCGATGGGGCGGGCGATGTAGCCGAGCGCGAACACGGCGTAGGTGTTGAGCAGCGCCACGGCGGGATCGTTGCCGGGGAAGAACTTCGCGGCGATGATCGTGGCGACCACGCCGTAGACGCCCCAGTCGTACCACTCGGCGAAGTTGCCTGCCGACGCCGCGATGATGATGCGGCGCCGGCGGGCGCCGGTGAACTCGAGCTCCGTGTTCATGACGGGTGTTTCCGTTCTCTTCATCGGGAAAGGAGTCAGGTGAGTCGCGCCGCGACGGCTTCCGCGACGGCCTCGGGACCGCCCGTCGCCGAGCCGTCGGGGCGGATGCCGATGTCGCCGGCCTCGAGCGCGCCGGCGACGGCCGCGCGCACGAGGTCCCCCTCGGCGGCGTGGTGCAGGTGGTCGAGCATCATCGCGGCGGCGAGGATCTGCCCGATCGGGTTCGCGAGACCCTTGCCGGCGATCGAGGGCGCGCTGCCGTGGATGGGCTCGAAGTACGCGCTGACGTCGCCGATGTTGCCGGAGCCGCACAGCGAGATACCGCCGACGGTCGCGCCACCGAGGTCGCTGAGCACGTCGCCGAGGAAGTTCTCCATCACCAGCACGTCGAAGTCGCCGGGGCGCAGCACCAGGGCCTGGGCCGCGGCGTCGGCGTAGAGGACCTCGGTCTCGATGTCCGGGAAGCCGGCGGCGACCTCGAAGAAGATCTCCCGGAACAGCGCGTGGCTGCGCAGCACATTGCTCTTGTCCACGCAGGTCACGCGGTGTTTGCCATCGCTGGGCGCGCCGCCGCGGGCCGCCGCGAGCTCGAACGCGCGACGGCAGATTCGCAGCGTGCCCTCGCGGGTGGTCATGAGCGTGTCGGACACGGCCCAGCGGTTGCCGACGCCCTTGCCGCGTGAGGCGTAGAGGCCTTCGGTGTTCTCGCGGACGATGACGTAGTCGATGCCGCCGGCCTTCACTCCGCCCAGCGCCGACGTGACGCCGGGCAGCAGCAGCGCGGGGCGGACGTTGGCGTACGCGTCGAGCCCGATCCGCAGGATGCCGCCGAGCAGGCCGGCCTCGGTGCCGTCCGGGAACCGCACGTCGGGCAGGCCGACCGGGCCCTTGAGCGTGGCCGCGACGGCCGTGCGCAGGTAGTCGAGGTCTTCGGGTGAGCAGGCCACGCCGGTGCGGCGGTAGGTGTCGGCGCCGGCGTCGACGTCGGTGTAGCGCAGTTCGAAGCCGCTCTTGGCCGTGACCGTACCCAGCACGGTGAGCGCGGCGTCGACCAGCTCGGGACCGATCCCGTCCCCGCGGATGACGGCAATGTCGTGAACCTGCACTGGCGCTCCACCTCGGAAAATCAATACAATCAACATTGAGAGTCAACATTGACGAGAACGACGAGACCGTAGGCCTGTCCGGAATCCGTTGTCAACCCGATGTTTCTGTTCCGTGACAAGCATCAGTGGTCACTAGACTCGCCGCGAATCGTCAACGCGACACGAGATCGCCGGAAGAGGAGGGGTCATCAGTCGTGAGCACCGACACTGAGGTGCTGTCGATCGCCGAGGCAGCCGACGTCCTCGGGGTCAAGCAGAGCACGGTGTACGCCTACATCAGCCGTGGCCTGCTGAAGCGCCACCGGCTCCCCCGCGACCGGCGCAGCTGGCTCTCGCGCAGCGAGGTCGAGGGCTTCGGGCAGCGCAAGGGCACGCGCACGCTCCTGCACGACGACGAGCCGGCGGTCTCGTCCGACACCAGCCAGGTCGCGCGCCTCGACGGTGACACGCTGCTCTACCGCGAGCGTGACGCCGTGGAGCTCGCACGAACGGCGTCGTACGAAGAGGTGGCCGAGCTGCTGTGGGAGCAGCCCGACGTGGCGCCCGCGCGGGACCTCGAACCGGAGCTCGTCTCCGCCATCCGCCGGCTGCAGGACACGATGCCGGCCGACAGCCTGCCGCTCGACCGGCTCAAAGTCACCGCGACGCTGCTCGGCGCGCGCGACTCGTTCCGCTACGACCTGTCCGTGCCGTCGGTGCTCTCGGCGGCGCGCACGATGGCGCCCGCGTTCGTGGAGTCGCTGCCGCAGCCGGGCGCGGTGTGCGAGCGCGGCCGGCCCATCGCGGAGCGGCTGTGGGGCCGGCTGACGGCGGAACCCGCGACGCCGGAACGGATCGCGGTGCTCTCGGCCGCGCTGGTCCTGCTGGCCGACCACGGCCTCGGCCCGTCGACGCGTGCCGTGCGCGAGGCCGCGGCCAAGGCGGCGGACCCGTATTCGGCCGTGCTCGCGGGCATGAGTGTCGCGAGTGGACTGTTGTTGGGCGGTGGTTCCTCACTCGCTGTGCAGGCGTGGCTGGGTGATATCGCCTCGCCCGCCTCCGTTTCGCGGGTGCTCGAACAACGCCTCCTGCGCGGCGACCGGCTGTCCGGGTTCGGGCAGCCTAGGTACCGCAGTGCCGATCCACGCGCGTCGGAGCTGCTGCGCCTGCTCGCCCAAGCGCCCGCGGACCCCGAACGGCTCGCGATCGTCGGGGCCGCCATAGACCTCGTCCGCCGCCGGCGCGATCTCGAGCCGAACGTCGAGTTCGCGTTGGGCGCGTTGTGTTTCGTGCACGGCATGGCCGAGGGCGCCGGTGAGGCAGTGTTCGTGATCGCGCGCACGGCGGGGTGGATCGCGCACTCGCTGGAGACCTACACCGTCCGGTGAGGACGCCTCAGGCGAGCCGGCTGCGGCGGTGGGCGGCCATGCGGACGGGCGCGTTGACGGCGCCGTAGCCGGCATAGCCGTCGAGGCGTTGCAGGACCTCGAAGAACACGCGCCCGCCCAGGATCTCGGTGAAGAAGTGCAGCAGGACGCCGTGTTCGTCGCGGTCGTAGAGGATCGAGTGGGCACGCAGGGCTTCGAGCAGGTCCGGCGGCGGGGCCAAGCGGGCGTCGAGGTCGTCGTAGTAGTTACCGGGGATCGGCAGGAGCGGGGCGCCGAGGTCGCGCATCGCGCGGGCGCTGGCGAGCGCGTCGGCCGTGGTGAAGGCGATGTGCTGCGGTTCGCGCACGCCCGGGGCCCAGTCGCCGCGGCGCAGCAGGGCGGAGTCCAGGGCAATGCGCACGGTGCCGCCGCTGACCGTGCGGCTGCGCACCAGGCCGAACGGCGCGGCGAACTCCGTGACCGGATCCGGTTCGAGGCCGAGCACCGCGCGGTAGAACAGCGCGGCCTCGTCGAAGTGGTCGAACGGCTGCGTCAGCGACACGTGGTCCACACCCGTCACTCCGGCATCGACGGTTTTTCCCGCCACGGCGGCGAAATCGTCGAGCCAGCTGTCGCCGGGACCGGTGCGGCAGAAAAACACCGAGGTGCCGTCGGGCGCGGCGACCGCGGACAGGTCGGCCTCCCCCACGCTGTGCGTGCGCGGCAGCACCGGCGCGAGCAGCCGCTGCGCACGGTCCGCCGAGGTCACCGGGTCCGCGCTCTCCACTCCCAGCGCGGCCACCGAGGCGCTTTCGCCGGCCGCTTTGCCCGAGGCAGTGTCGGAAACTGTAACGGGCGAAGCGGAGTTCACGAGAATCCGCGCTTCGCCCTGCTGCCACAATGCCACGGGTTTCGTCCGGTGCTGCCCGACGTGCGCGAAACCGAGTGCCGCCAACGCCTGCCCGACCTCGGCACCGGCAGTGGCGATCTCCGTGAACGCGTGCCCGCTCAGCGCCGGTGCGGCCGGCAACGTCGTCGCGCCGAGCGATTCCTCCAGCGCCAGCAGCGATCGCATGGCGTCGACGGCCGCCGGGCCGGGGTCGGCCTGGCGGAACACGTCGTTGAACACCTCCAGCGACAGCGGCCCGTCGTAACCGGCCGCAAGCACATGGCCGGTGAAGGCCGTGAGGTCGAACGCGCCCTGGCCCGGGAAGAGCCGGTGGTGGCGGCTCCACTGCAGCACGTCCATCTCCAGCCGCGGCGCGTCGGCCAGCTGGAGGAAGAACAGCTTCTCCCCCGGGATCGTCCGGATCGCGGCGGGATCACTGCCCCTGGACAGGATGTGGAAGCTGTCGAGGCACAGCCCGAGCGCGGGGTGCGCGGCGCGGCGCACGATCCGCCACGAGTGCTCGTAGGTGTTCACGAACCGGCCCCACGCCAGGGCTTCGTACGCGATCCGCAACCCGCGCGCGGCGGCGCGCTCGGCCAGCGTGTGCAGCTGTTCGGCGGCGAGATCGTCGTCGTCGACCGCGTCCGGGGACACCGAGGAGCACACGAGCATCGTGTCCGCGCCGAGCTGCTCCATCACGTTGAACTTGAGCTCCGCGCGGCGCAGGTTCGCCGCGAGGACGGCGGGAGCCACGGCCTCGAAGTCACGGAACGGCTGGTAGAGGTCCACCGACAGGCCGAGGTCCGCGCAGTGCTCACGCACCTGCTTCGGCGACCACGGCGAGGCGAGGAGGTCGTTCTCGAAGATCTCCACGCCGTCGAACCCGGCGGCCGCGGTTGCGGTCAGCTTGTCCTCCAGCGTGCCGGACAGGCAGACGGTGGCGATCGCGCGACGGAACTCAGTCCGCGCTTCAGTCGAGGACATCGGCAGGTTCCCTTTCCCCTGGGGCGGCGAGGCGGTCGAAGTGCCGTCGCATGCGGGCGGCGTCGGGTTCGGCGCCGGTGAACAACGCGAGCGCGTCGGCGGCTTGGAACACGGCCATCCGGCCGCCGTCGAGCACGCGGCAGCCGCGGTCGGAGGCGACGCGCACGAGCTCCGTCTCCAGCGGCCGGTACACGACCTCGGCGACCCACAGCCGCGGGTCCAGCAGCTCGGCGGGCAGCGGCAGGCCCGGGTGCGCGGCCATGCCGACGGGAGTGGCGTGGACCAGACCGTCGGCGGTGGCCAGCGCCGACGCCACCGAGCCGCCGGCCGAAGCCCGCTCAGTACCGAAGCGCGCTTGCAGTGCCACGGCGAGCGCCTCGGCCCGCGTGGGGTCCAGGTCGAGCACCCGCACGCGGCCCGCGCCGAGTGTCAGCAGGCCGTGGGCCACGGCCGCGCCGGCGCCGCCTGCGCCCAGCAGCACGACGGAGCCCAGCGGCACGCCCGGCAGTCCCGTTTCGAGGCCGCGCGCGAAACCGGACCAGTCGGTGTTGTGCCCGGCCGCCGTGCCTTCCCGGAACACCACGGTGTTCACGGCGGCGAGCGCGGCGGCGTCGGCCGACAGCTCGTCGAGGTGGTCCAGCACGACCTGCTTGCACGGGTGCGTCACGTTGAGGCCGGCGTAGCCCGCGGCGCGCGCGGCCGCCACCACGTCGCCCGCAGCGCTCGCGGGCAGGCCCCAGTCGTCGAGGTCGAAGCGGCCGTAGGCCAGGCGCACGCCGAGCCGGCGCGCCTCGGCCTCGTGCAGCGGCGGGCTCAGCGACGGGCCGATGCCCGAACCGACGAGCCCGGCGAGCACGGTGCCCGGGCCGGAGCGGCGGGCGTGCTCGCGGACCGCGTCCACGACCGTGGCTGGGTACACAGGTTTCCTTTCGACAGGCCGGTGGTGCCGGGCGGGTTCGCGGTGAAGCGGCCTACAGTGGGACGAGATCCGTCGGGAGGGAGAAGGGACGTCCGTGGCCGCACCGTCGCCGGAAGACGCCGCCGGGAAAGACCGCACCCGCGACGCCGAGCGGACCAAGGCCGAGATCCTCGACGTCGCCGCCGCGGAGTTCGCCGAGAAGGGCTACGACGGCGCCCGCGTGGAGGAGATCGCGGCGAAGACCCGCACCACCAAGCGGATGATCTACTACTACTTCACCAGCAAGGACCAGCTCTTCGTCACCGTGCTGGAGCGGGCCTACACGGTGATCCGGTCGCTGGAGCAGGAGCTCGACGTCGACCACCTCGACCCGGTCGACGCGATCCGCCAGCTCGCCGAGCTCACCTTCGACCACCACGAGTCCCACCCCGGCTTCGTGCGGCTGGTGAGCATCGAGAACATCCACCGCGCCGAGCACATCGCGCGTTCCACCACGTTGTCGACGCTCGCCAACCCGGCGCTCGACGTACTCACCCGCATCCTCGAACGCGGCCGCGCGGCCGGGCTCTTCCGCGAGGACGTGGACGCGCTCGACGTGCACATGGCCATCAGCGCGTTCTGCGTGTTCCGCACCGCGAACCGCTACACGTTCAACGCGATCTTCGGCCGCGACCTGCTCGACCCGGCCACGCGCGAGCACCACCGGCGCATGCTCGGCGACCTGCTCGTGAGCTACCTGACCGCGAGCTGAGGCCTTCACGCGATCCTCGCGATCCGGCCCGACGGGTGTGTCGGGTAGCGGTCGAGCACGCGGGGGTCGTGGCCCGGCAGGAAGATCCCCGAAGGCCCGGCCAGCTCCCGGATGCGGTCGAAGCCGCTGTACACCCCGGTGGTCGAATGCAGCAACGGCGCGGGGAGGTCGGCCTCGAGGTTCTCGTAGAAGTGGCTGGCATCGGAAGCGACCACGACCGGGCCGGCCGCGGTGGCGATCCGCACCACCTGCGTGCCGGCGGTGTGCCCGCCGACGAGGTGGACGCTGAGGCCGGGCACGACGTCGGCGTCACCGTCGACGAGCCGCAGCCGGTCGTGGGCCCGGAGCCGGTGCAGCTCGACCTCGTCCAGCAGCCAGTGTTCCCGCGTGATGCGCTTGGCCCACGGCCCGGTCCAGTAGTCCATTTCGGACTGCTGCACGACGTGGGCCGCGTCCGGGAAGGCGCTCGCCCGGCCGGCGTGGTCGTAGTGCAGGTGGGTGAGCACCACGTGGTCCACGCCTTCGGGCTCGACGCCGAACTCCGCGAGCAACTCCACCGGGTCGGTGTACTCCAGTCCGGGCACTCGCGCCGCGCGCTGCGGGCGCATCCCGGCGTCGACGAGCACCGTGTGCTCCGGTGAGACGGCGAGCCACACGTAGTACGCCGTCGGGTGCGGCTCGGTGGAATCGGTGCGGTAGCCCAGGAAGTGGTCTCCGCGGACGCCGTCGCGCCGGGCGTAGCACAGAGCGTGAACCTCGAACGTGCTCACTGCTGGACGCCGACCTCACTCGCCTGCCGCGCCGGCGCGTTCTTCAGGCCGAGCAACGCGGTCGGGACGCGGTAGGTCTCGCGGCCGGTGGCCACGGCGATCGCGTTGACCACGCACAGGCCCGCGGTGAAGATCGCGACGCCGAGCCACGCGCCCCGCCCGTCACCGGCGACGGCCGCCGCCACGCTCGGCAGGAAACCGCTGATGGCAAAGCCGATCTGCGTGCCGATCGCGGTACCCGACAGGCGCACGCGGGCCGGGAACATCTCGCCGTAGAACGAGGGCCAGATGGCGCTCGTCGCGGTGTAGACGATGCCGAACATGCCGATGCCGAGGACGAAGATCCACAAGTAGCTGCCGGCGGCGATCGCGCCGAGGTAGCCGAAGATGAGTACCGCGCAACCCAGCGAGCCCGCGATGAAGATCTTCTTGCGGCCCTTGCGGTCGGACAGCTTGGCCCACAGCGGGATCGAGATCACCGCCGCGACGTTGGCGAGCACGCCGACCCACAGCATCGGCGTTTTGCTCAGCCCCACCGTGTTGACTGCGTAGCTCAACGCGTAGACGGTGAAGATCGTGCTGACCGACGCGATGAGCGCGGCAACGATCACGCGCAAAACGTCGGCCCAGTGGTCGCGCAGCAGCACGGCGAGCGGCAGCCGGACGACCTCGCCGGCCGCGACCTCCTCGCGGAACACCGGCGTCTCCTCCACCGAGCGACGGATGAAGTACCCGACCGCGACCATCACGGCGCTGAGCCAGAACGGCACGCGCCAGCCCCACGACAGCAGCGCGTCCTGCGGCAGCGCGGCGACGGGCAGGAACACCGCCGTGGCCACGATCTGGCCGGCCTGGGTGCCGCTGAGGGTGAAGCTCGTGTAGTACGCGCGGCGGTGTTCCGGCGCGTGTTCGAGGCTCATCGAGTTGGCGCTGGCCTGCTCGCCGCCGGCGGAAAGCCCTTGCAGCAGCCGCAGAACGACGAGCAGCACCGGCGACGCGACACCGATCGCCTCGTAGCTGGGCAGGCAGCCGACGAGCACAGTGGACAGGCCCATGAGCAGCAATGTCGCGATGAGCACGCGTTTGCGGCCGAACCGGTCGCCGAGGTGGCCGAGCAGCAGCGCGCCGAGGGGACGCGTGACGTAGCCGACGCCGAACGTGGAGAGTGCGAGCAGCGTGCCCGCGGCCGGTGAGGACGCCGGGAAGAAGATCTTGCCGAAGACCAGTGCGGCCGCGGTGCCGTAGATGAAGAAGTCGTAGTACTCGAGCGCGCTGCCGATCCAGGCGGCGAGCGCCGCTTTCGCGGGCCGGCCCGCGGCGGGCGCCGCTCGATCTGCTCGACCGTTCACGTTTGTCTCCTCTGCGGTGCACCGTTGCCTCGCCCGACGGCTAATGTACCGTGCGGTTAATTAGAGAGAGTGAAGGGCGCACCCGAGGTTGTCAAGGACGAGTTTCGACACAAGATCGACTCCGTCCAGGCGCGACGGACCGCGGAGTGATCCTTTGTGGAGGGTGCGCGAAACGCACCGGAAACCCGTGATGGCCAGTGGTTTCCGGCGGGCCGGGAGCGCTACGGCCGGAGGTTCTCCACCTCGACCAGCTCGATGGCCTCACCTTCGGGGAGGTCGAAGCCGAGGATCTGGCTGTAGAAGCTCAGCTCCGCGTCGAGGGCCCGGCGGATGTTCTCGGCGCGGCGGAAGCCGTGCTGCTCGCCTTCGAAGAGGAGGTAGGCGACGGGCACCTTGCGCGAGCGCAGGGCGTCGACGATGAGCTCCGACTGGTTGGGCGGCACGACGGGGTCGTCGGCGCCCTGCAGCACGAGCAGAGGCCGCGTGAAGGCGTCGACGTGCTGGATCGGCGAGCGGTCGAGGTAGACATCGCGCAGCTCGGGGTACGGGCCGATCAGGCGGTCGAGGTAGCGGCTCTCGAACTTGTGCGTGTCGGCAGCCAACGCCTGGAGGTCGGCGACGCCGAAGAGATCGGTGCCGGCGGCGAAGGGCGTGTCAGCACGCGAAAGGGCAGCCAGCACCGTGTACCCGCCGGCCGAGCCGCCCCGGATGAGGAGCTTGTCGCCGTCGACGCGGCCTTCGGCGGCGAGCCAGCGGACGGCCGCGATGCAGTCGGCGACGTCGAGGATTCCCCACGTGCCGTGGAGTTCCTCGCGGTAGGCGCGGCCGAAGCCGGTGGAGCCCGCGTAGTTCACGTCCACGACACCGAAACCGCGGCTGGTCCAGTACTGGATACCCGCCGACAGCACGGGAACCGCGTGCGACGTCGGTCCACCGTGGACGACCACGACGACCGGCGGCTTCGACCCCGCGGGACCCTCGAAGTCCGGGTTCACGGGCGGGTAGAACAACGCGTGGGACACGCGCTCGCCCGACGGGAAGTCGATCGCCTCGGGCGCGGACACGTACTCGGCGCCGATCCCGGTGTCGCGGGGTTCGCGCACGGTGGCGACCTTGCCCTCGGCGGTCAGCGTGTACACGCTCGGCTCGGCGGTGGGCGAGCCGGCGATGAGGAGCAGATCGTCGCCGCCGGCCGGGCGCAGCGCGCTGATCGCGGTGAACGGGGTGTCGAGGTCGGTCACGGTGCCGTCCGGGCTCGCGAGGGCGAGCCCGTCGATGCCGCCGGACCAGCGGGCGAACACCACCCGGTGGTCGGCCAGCACCACGTACCGGCCCGTGCCCAGGCCCCAGGCCGGCACGCCGATCTCGGCGTCGAGCACGACCACCGGCTCGACGGTGCCGCTCTCGCCGAGCCGGTAGAGGTTCCACCAGCCGGTGCGGTCGGACAGGAAGTACAGCGTGCCGTCGGCGTGCCAGCGCGGCTCGGACACCGACTCCCCCGGCCCGCCCGCGACCACGGTCTCCTCGCCGGTGGCCAGATCGCGCACGCGCAGGTCGGTCGAGTCCCACGGCATGTTCGGGTGGTCCCACGCGACCCACGCGAGCTTCCCCGCGTCGGGCGAGAAGCGCGGGCTCGCGACGAAGTCCGGGCCGGACACGAGCACCTCGGGCTCCGTGTTCCCGGTCAGCAGCACGATCTCGTTGCGCACGTCGGCCGCGCCCCGGCTCGTTTTCGGGTGGTGCTCACGCACCACGGCCAGGCGCGTCCCGTCGGCGGTCAGGTCGCCGTCGGCGTACCGATCGCCGCGCGGGACCTCGGGCTCGGGGGTGACGGCTTCCGGCTCACCGTCGCGGCCGAGGCGGTACAGCCGCTGATCGGCCCAGTTGGCGAACCACACCACGCCGTCGCGCACCCACCAGTCGGCCCCGCCGTACTCGTGCACCGACGTCCGCGCCCCGAACCCCTCCGGCAGCAGGTCGGCGGTGCTCCCGTCGGCTTCCCGCCGCACGAGCTGCACCCACCCACCCTCCGCCGGCCTCGCCTCCGACCACACCACGGCCCGCCCGTCGGCGCGCGCATCCGTGACGCGCACGGCGCTCTGCGTGATCAGGTCGGCGGTGAACGGCGTGGCCCAGGAACCGAACTCGGAGATCTGCACGGCGCCACGCTAGCCGATCTCGCGTGTCTCGTCGGCCGTACTGCACCGACGGCCGCGCGACAATGCCGGATTGACCACCGACGGCGCACGCCGCAGCCGGGTGGCCTGTTCGAACGCGTAGCCGAGGGCGAGGAGCAGCGGTTCGCTCCACGCCGGGCCGAGCAGGGTGATCCCGAAGGGCCGGCGGTCGGCCGGGCGGTAGCCGGCGGGCAGGGCCAGTGAGGGGTATCCCGCCCGGGCGCCGAGGCTCGCGCCCGGGTAGCCGGCGAACAAGCAGGGCCGCGAGGGTTTCCGACTGCAGCAGCGAATCGAGGCGGTCCTTGCTCTCGGCGAGGTCCTGCGCGCGGTCGGCGAGGTACTTGCGGGTGTCGGCGCTGCCGGGTGCGTGGTCCTTGGCCTGCGCGGCGAGTGCGCGGGTCTGGCCGAACTTGAGGGTGGCCGGGGAGTGCGCTTCGTTGAAGCCGATCAGGTCGGCGAGCGAGCGGCACGGCGCGTCGTCGGGCAAACCGGACAGATAGGTGTCGAGGTCGCGCCGGAACTCGTAGGTCAGCACCGATGAGCCGCCCTCGATGCCGCTTCGCGTGTCGAGCTCGACGTGCACCAGGGTCGCACCCAGGTCGCGCATCGCCTGCGTGGCGTTGTCCCAGAGGGTCCGATTGTCGCCCGCGGGAGCACTGCCCAGCACGACGCCGATCCGCCGGCCCCGCAGGGCCTGGGGGTCGAGGTCGACGGTGAAGTCGTGGTCCACCAAGGGGTTCGCGGCCGTCGCGGGGTCGCGCTCGTCGCGCGTGGCGAGGACGGTCAGCAGCGCGGCCACGTCGGCGACCGTGCGGGCGAGCGGGCCCGCGGTGTCCTGGCTGGCGGCGATCGGCACGAGCCCCGTGCGCGGCACCAGCCCGACCGTCGGCTTGAGCCCCACCACGGAGTTCGCGCAGGCCGGCCCGAGGATCGAGCCCGACGTCTCCGATCCGACGCTCAGCGGTGCGAACCCCGCCGCCACCGCGACGGCCGACCCGGAACTCGACCCGCTCGGCGTCTGCGTCACGTCGTACGGGTTGAGTACCTGGCCGCCGAGCGAGCTGTAGCCGCCGGGCATGCCGACGGTGAGGAAGTTCGCCAGCTCGGTCAGGTTGACCTTGCCGAGGACCACGGCGCCCGCCCGGCGCAGCGCGGTCACCAGCGGCGCGTCGGCCGCCGGGTACGAGTGCTCCAGCGCGAGGGAGCCCGCGGTGGTCGGCATCCCGAGGACGTCGATGTTGTCCTTCAGCAGCACCGGGATCCCGGTCAAGCGGCCGCCCTCACCCGCGAGCAACCGCTGGTCGGCCGCCTGCGCGTCGGCCAGCGCGCCGGGGTTCAGCGCGCGCAGCGCGTGCAGCGCCGGGCCCCGCTCGTCGAGTGCCGCGATGCGGTCGAGGCACGCGCGGGCGAGGGCCACGGCGGACAGCTGCCGGGTGTGGAGCAACTCCGTCAGCTGCGCGACGGTCACCGTCTCGAGGTCGAGCACGGCGAAGTCTCACACGGCGTACGTGTAGTCCGGCACGTCGGTGACGAACATGTACCCCGGCGCGTGCGTGATTGCGAACGGCGGCTTCGACCGCATGATCGCGGCCTGCGGGGTCACGCCGCACGCCCAGAACACCGGCACCTCACCCTCGCGGATCTCCACCGGGTCACCGAAGTCCGGCTTCGACAGGTCCTCGATACCGAGGGCTTCGGGTGCTCCGATGTGGACCGGCGCGCCGTGTACGGACGGGAACTGGCCGGAGATGCGCACGGCGTCGGCGACGCGGTCGGCGGCGATCGGGCGCATCGAGACGACCATGGGGCCGCTCAGGCGGCCCGCGGGGGCGCACTCGCGGGAAGTCTTGTACATCGAGACGTTCTGGCCCTTGCTGATGTGGCGAACCTCGATGCCCGCGGCGACCATGGGCGTCTCGAACGTGTAGCTGCAGCCGATGAGGAACGTGACGAGGTCGTCGTTCCAGTACTCCAGCACGTCGTCCGGCTCGTCGACCAGCTCGCCGTCGCGCCAGACGCGGTAGGCGCCGAGGTCGGTGCGCAGGTCGGCGCCGGGCGCGAGGTCGGTGTGGGGGCTGCCGGTGTCGGTGACGCCGATGATCGGGCACGGCTTGGGGTTGCGCTGGCCGAACAGGAGCGCGTCGTAGGCGTACTCGCGCGGCACGATGATCATGTTGGCCTGGGCGTAGCCCGGCGCCCAGCCGGCGGTCGGCACGCGCAGGCCGCCGCGGAAGGCTTCGCGGGATTCGGCCGGGCTCAGAGCGGGGGTGACAGTCATCAGCAACTCCTCAGGAGAAGATCGAACCGAGTGAGGTCAGGGATTCCACGGCGGCGTACGCGGTGAACAGCCAGGCGGCGATGCCGACGCCGAGCAGCACCTTCGGGTAGCGGTAGCCCGCGATCAGGTCGCGGCGGCGCAGCGCCACCCACAGGATGATGGCCAGGCCGATGGGCAGCACCAGCCCGTTGATCGCGCCCGCGAACACCAGCATCGACTGCGGCGTCTGTCCAGCGGCGATGAAGATGATCGTCGCGAGGCCGATCAGCACGATCACGGCGCGGTTGAAGTGCGTCCGCACGGGCTTGACGTAGGACTGCAGGAACGTGGCGGTGGTGTAGGAGTTGCCGATCACGCTCGTCATCCCGGCGGCCCAGAACACCAGGCCGAACAGGTGCAGCCCCACCGTGCCGAACGCGGAGAGGAACGCCGAGCCCGCGGCGTCGTTCTTGTTCGCCAGCGTCGCGCCGGTCGCGACCACCCCGAAGAAGCCGAGGAACAGCACGATCCGCAGCACGCAGGCCACGAGGATGCCGGTCCACGCGCCGCGGTTGATGCGCTTGAGGTTCGCCACCCCGGTGATGCCGGCGTCGATCAGCCGGTGCGCGCCGGAGTAGGTGATGAACCCGCCGACGGTGCCGCCGATCAGCGTGAGGATGGGCAGGAACGGCAGGCCCTTCGGGTCGACGGTGCCCACGGCGGCCTGGCCCACCGGCGGCGCCGTGGCCACGACCAGCGCGATGATCAGCGCGATCTTCACGAACCCGAGCACCACCATCACGCGGTCCACGGCCGTGAGCACCGAGCGGACCAGGAAGATCGCGATGGTGAGGATGCCGCTGATGGCCGCGCCGATCCGCGGGTCGATGCCCAGCAGGTTGTGCAGGCCGAGGCCGGTGCCGGCGATGTTGCCGATGTTGAACACGACCGCGCCCAGCACCACGAACACCGTGAGCACCTGGCCGGCGCCCGGGAACACCTTGCTCGCGATGTCCTGCGCGCGCTGCCCCGAGATGCCGAGGATGCGCCAGACGTTGAGCTGCACGGCGACGTCGATGATCATCGAGACCACCACCGCGCACGCGAACGAGGCCCCGTAGAGCACGGTGAACGAGGCGGTCTGGGTGATGAACCCCGGTCCCGCCGCGCTCATGGCCATCAGCAGCGCCGCGCCGAACAACGGCGGCACGCGCAGCCTGCCCGGCCGGGCAGGCCGGCCGTCGGTCCTGGTCACGCTTTCCATCCCACTCCTTGGTCCCGATTGGCGGGGGTTGCCGCGCAGCTTAAGTTAGACGTCTGACGTCTTACGACCTGTTTCACCATCTGGGAGGTACCCGTGGCGGACACCCTGCCTTCGGTCTGGATCCAGGACCTGACCTGGGAAGAAGTGAGCTCGTACCTGGAGCACGAGCGGATTGTGATCGTGCCGATCGGCAGCACCGAGCAGCACGGCCCGGCCGGTGTGCTGGGAGTCGACTCGTACGTGGCCATCACGTTGGCCGAGGACGTGGCCGAGCGCAAGGGCGTGCTGGTCGCGCCCCCCATCTGGTACGGCGACTCGTCGCACCACGGCGCGTTCCCCGGCACCATCACGGTGCGCCCGGACACGCTGACGCTGCTGATCCGCGACGTCGCCCGCAGCCTCGCGCGCCACGGCTTCACCCGCATCATCCTGCTCAACGGGCACAAGGGCTCGAACCTGCCCGCGCTCAACAGCGCCGTGCGCGTGCTGCACGACGAGGAGCTGCCCGAGGTGCTCTTCGCCGTCGCGGACCCGCTGCACCTCGCGCGGTCGGCGTCGCCGACGATCAAGGAGACCAACGAGCACCACGCCGGTGAGCTCGAACTCTCCCACGTGCACTACCGCTACCCGGGCAAGATCCGCACCGACCGGCTCACCGACGCTTCCGTCGACTTCGACAAGGTCTTCGGCGGCTTCGTCGGCAACGACCTGTTCGGCCCGGCGCCCGACGGCGTCGAGATCATCTGGTCCGGCGACGAGCAGCGCGCGTTCACCCCGACCGGCTCCTTCAGCTCGTCGAAGGGCCTCTCGGAGGACAAGGGCAAGCGCTACCACGACCACATCGTCGGGCGCCTGGGCGAGCTGGTCGACTGGCTGCGCACGTACGACGGCCCCATCGGCCGCCGCGAGGACTGACCCGTGGTCACGCGGATCCACCCCGAACCCGCTCTGCCGGCCGACCTCACGGCGATCACTTCCGACGCGTACCGGCAGGTCAAGGACCGGCTGCGCGAGGTGATCATCCGCCTCGGCGAGGCGGGCCGGCTGCGGCTGCCGTCGGAGGCGGAGCTCTCCTCCGCGCTCGGCGTGAGCCGGGCGACGCTGCGTTCGGCGCTGCAGTCGCTGCAGAAAGAGGGGCGGATCCGCCGGCTGCACGGCCACGGCACGTTCATCAACCGCCACGCGCTGGGCCTCGGCGCCAACCTGGCCGAGGCGGGCGCGTTCCTGGACCTGCTCGCCAAGGCCGGTCACGAGGCATCGGTGAGCACAGCCGACCAGCGGGTGGCGGCGCTCGAGGCGGACATGGCCGCGTCGCTGGAGATCCCGGCCGGCGAGCAGGCGCTGCGGATCGAGCGCGTCTTCGCCGCCTCGGGTGAGCCCGCGGTGCACAGCGTCGACCACTTCCCGGTGCGGCTGCTCGGCGAGGACCCGCGGGCGCTGGAACCCGCTCAGTCGACGTTCGAGTTCGTGGAGCGCCACCTCGGCCCGCCGGTGTGCTACTCCGTGGCCGAGGTCCGGCCGGTCCTGCCACCGCCGGACGTGGCCACGGCGCTGAAGATCCCGGCGACGCAGCCGTTGCTTCGGTTGCGCCACACCCACATCCGGGCCGACGAGCAGCCCGTGGCCGTCACGGTCGCGCACGTCAACGACGAGTACTTGCGGTTCTCCGTGATCCGGACCTACCTCGATGAGTGAGAGATGACCACACTGGCCAACCCATCGCGGCTCGACCGCAAGGCGTGGGGCGTGCTGGCGCTGACCCTGGTGTTCTGGGTCGCCGACGGCTACGACACGTTCGTGCTGCTGATCACCGCGCGGCCGACGCTCACCGAGCTGCTGCCGCACGACCAGCTGCCGCACCTCACGACGTACCAGGGTTACCTGGTCGCCATCACGCTCGCGGGCTGGGCCACGGGCGGGATCGTCGGCGGCGTGCTCGGCGACCGGCTGGGCCGGCGGCGGACCATGATCGTGGCCGTCGCCGTGTACAGCGTCTTCACGGCGTGCTCGGCGTTGTCCGGGAACTGGTGGATCTTCGGGCTCACGCGGTTCCTCACCGGGCTCGGGATCGGCGCCGAGTGGGGTGTGGGCACTTCGCTGCTGCAGGAGGTGTGGCCGGAGCGGTGGCGCGCCCGCGGCGCCGGCCTGCTGCAGGCTGGGTTCTCCGTCGGCGGCGTGCTCGTGTCGGGCCTGTGGGTGCTGCTCGGCTCGACGCTCGGGCTGTCGTGGCGCTGGATGTACCTGTTCGGGGTGATTCCGCTCGTGGTGGTGCTGCTGGTGCGCCGCAGCATCCCCGAATCCCCGCGCTGGGCGGCGCAACGCAAGCGAAAAGTCGGGCTGGGCGAGCTGCTGGCGCCCGGCGTGCGACGCAATTTCCTGGGCGCGCTGGCGGTTTCGATCGCGATCACCGGCGGCTGGTGGGCGGTGAGCTCGTTCCTGCCCAGCTTCGTCGGCGGGCTCGTCGACGATCCGAAGCGCGTCGCGTTCTACACGGGCTGGGCCGGGGCGCTGTACAACCTCGGCGAGATCGCGGGCTGCGTCCTGCTCGGGTTCCTCGCCGAGAGCTGGGGCCGAAAGCTCTCGATCCAGGTGTACTTCGCCGGGTGCGTGGCGATCGTGCCCATCGTGTTCCTGCTGGTGCACGACGCGGCGACCGCCACGTGGCTGCAGCTCGTCGCCGGGTTCCTCACCGGCGGCGTGTACAGCTGGTACACCGTGCACACGCCGGAGCTGTTCTCCACGTCGATCCGCGCGACGGCGATCAGCGTGGTGTTCAGCGGTTCGCGGTACCTGGCCATGGCCGGCGCCGTGCTGATCGGCCCGCTGGCCTCGGCCGTGGGCGGGTTCGGCCACGCCGCCGCGATCTTCGCCCCGATCTACCTGCTCGGCATGCTCGCCGTGCTGTTCCTGCCCGAGACCAAGGGCAAACCCTTGCCGGACTGAGTGTTTCTCGCCGGACTGAGTGCTTCTCGCTGGAAGAAAGGACCACCCATGACCGTGAAGGTCGACATCCGGGTTCCCGTCGGCCGCCCGCTGCCCGAGCTGACGAAGTTCATCGTGTCGTGTGAAGAGGCCGGGTTCAACGGCGTCGGCGTGCACGACCACCACCACTCGGGCCGCGACGTCTACTCCGCCCTGACGCTGGCCGCGGCGGCGACGTCGAAGCTGCAGCTGTACCCGGCCACCACCAACACGGTGACGCGCCACCCGCTCGTGCTCGCGGCGATCGCGAACTCGCTCGCCGAGATCGGCCCGGGCCGTGTGCTGCTCACGCTCGCACCGGGGTTCCTCTCCGTCGAGAAGGCGGGCCGCCCGCAGGGGCGGCGCGAGCAGCTCGGCGAGGCGGTCACGGCCATCCGCAAGCTCGTGGCCGGCGAAACGGCCACTGTGGACGGTCACGAGATCAAGATGAACAACGTCGCCAAGCCCGCGCCCGGGATCTTCGTGCTCGCCGCCGGGCCGAAGATGCTGGAGCTGGCCGGCGAGGTCGCGGACGGCGTGGTGATGCTCGCGGGCCTGCACCCGGACAGCATCGAGGCGGCGCGCTCGCACGTGCGCGCGGGTGCCCAGCGGGCCGGTCGCGCGCCGGAGTCCGTGCAGGAGATCCTCATCGTGCCGACGGCGATCGAGCCGTTCGACACCGCGCGCGAGTGGGTGCGGCGCTACTTCCGGCCGGACAAGCCGTTCCTCAACTACCCGAGCACGGCGAACCTGCGCTGGCTGCGCGCGGCCGGCCTCGACATCCCCGAGGACCACGATCCCACCGCGTTCACCTCCGCGCAGGCCAAGGAGATCAGTGACGCGTTCGGGCTCTTCGGGCCCGCCGAGTACTGCGCGGAGCGGCTCCTGCAGGCGCGCGAGGAATCGGGCGTGGAGCACGTGTTCTTCTTCCCGTCGCACACGGCCGAGAGCGGCTACGACCTGCCGGAGGCCGACGTCGCCGCGTTCGCCGACGTCATCGGCCCCCGCCTGGCCGCGGGCTAGTTTCAGTCCCGCACGGGAACCGCTTCGCCCAACGCCTGCACCACGGCCAGCGAGTCGAGGTAGTCGCGCCAGTGCACGACCTTGCTGTTCGCGACGGTGACGATGGAGACGAAGCGGTTCTCGTACGGCCGGCCGGTTTTGACGATCCGGCCGCGCACCGAGTACTCGAGGGTGATCACGGACTTCTCGCGGTCGTGGTGCACGGCCAGGTCGCCGGCCCCGTCGAGCACGATGGCGTCGCCGTAGCCACGGTAGAGCTCGGCCAGCGCCGCGCGGCCTTCGACTCTTTTCGGGTAGCCGGGGACGGTGACGACGAACTCGGTGACGAGATCTTCGGCGAGCAGGTCGAAGAAGTGCTCGCCCTCAGCGAGGCCGGCGAGGCCTCGTTGGACGACACCGAAAAACGGGTCGAGGGCGGCGAAGTCTTCGAGGTGTTCCACGGTCATGGGGCTGTCCTGTTCTCGATCCGGGTGGGTCCCGTAGCCGAGAACGGTAGGACCCGGCACCGACAGTTCCGGCCGCCGCGGCTTCCCTCGATCCGGTGAACGGTCCGCAGTTTTCGCGCGCCTCGGCGGACCTTGCCCGGCCCTGCTCGACATCTTGGCTTCGGGGTTCGGTTCCCTCTGGCGCCCGCGACGGCCCGGACGCTCGATGCGGAGACGGCCGAGGTGGGCGCTGTGAAGCTCACACTGTGGCTCGTGTGAATCGGCGCGCCTTCCGCGCCGATTCGCCAACCCCTGGTGCCCTCGGCCTCCGGGCCGTTGCGCGTCGAGCCGCCGGTCGAGGTACGTGACGCCGGGCTGCTGCGGGAGACGCTGACCGCTACTTCGTGAGCGTCCTCATCAACTCCACCAACCCGCCGGCTCCCGCAACCGCCCGGGCCGTCACCACGTCCGCCGGGGCGTTGCGTTCCCTCATGGCGGTCGCGAACAGCTCCATGTCCAGAAGTCGACCTTGCTGAGGTGCGCTACGTTTTCCGCGGTGATGACCTCACCGAGGGCGGTCAGGGTGAAGCTGCCCGCGCTGCCGTTCTTCAGGACGGCGACGAGCGACGGTCCACAGTGGACCCAGCCGCGATCGCGGGGCTACGCTCACCGGCGTGATCACCACGGACGGATACCTGTACCTCGTCGACCGCGCACTCGACGGGATGGCGGCCACGCTCACCGAACTCGGCGACGAGCTCGCGAACGCGCGCCCCGGGGCGGCCGGGACGAACTCGCCGTACGCGATCGTCACGCACTGCCTCGGGGTGATGGCGTTCTGGGGTGGCCAGGTCGTGGCGGGCCGCGACGTGACGCGCGACCGGGCGGCGGAGTTCGAGGCGGCGGGACCCGTCGCGCCGCTGGTGGAGCGGATGCGGGCCGTCCGGGAGCGATTCGGCGCCGATGTCGCCGGGTGCGCCCCGGAGGCGCCGCCGAAGGGCGAGGTCCCGCCGAAGTACCGCGACACCCCGATCGGCGCGGCTCAGGGCGTGGCGCTGCTGCACGTGTACGAGGAGCTGGCCCAGCACCGCGGCCATCTCGACCTCACCCGCGACGTGCTGCTCGGACGCGTGGAGAAAACTGTGTAGAAGGCTGTGTAGAGGACACGGGGGCGGCTCCGTCCTTACAGTGAGCGTGCCGACGCGCGGCACGCCGGAAGGGCGGAGGAGCCACGATGACGAAGTACATGGTGATGCAGACGTACTCGGGCGGCGAGGCCTGCGACGTGCCGATGACCGAGTGGTCCCCCGACGACATCCGCGCGCACGTCGCGTTCCAGCGGGCGCTCAACGAGGAGCTCGCCGACAAGGGCGAGCTGGTGGACGCGCAGGGGCTGGCCGGGCCGGAGGCGGCGAAGAAGGTCGTGTCTGGCGGTGCGGGCGGGACCGTGGTGACCGACGGGCCGTTCACCGAGAGCAAGGAGATGCTCGCGGGGTACCGGATCATCGACGTCGACTCGGAAGAGCGGGCGCTCGAGATCGCGGCGCGGCTCTCGGCGGCCCCCGGGCTCGGGGGCACGCCGATCCGCCAGCCGATCGAGGTCCGCCAGGTGATGAGCGCGCCGGCCTGATGACGGCCGACCGCATCGAGGACCTGCTGCGCACGCTCGCGCCGCAGGTCCTCGGCGTGCTGGCCCGGCGGTTCGGCGACTTCGACGCCGCCGAGGACGCCGTGCAGGAGGCGCTGCTCGCCGCGGCGCTGCACTGGCCCGACGACGGCGTGCCGGACAACCCGCGCGGCTGGTTGATCCAGGCGGCGGCGCGGCGGCTGACCGACGCGTACCGCAGTGACGAAGCCCGCGCGCGGCGTGAGCTGGCGGTGTTCGCCGAGCCGGCGGGCGCCGAGGTGCCGGACGAGGACGACACGCTCACGCTGCTGTTCCTGTGCTGTCACCCGTCTTTGACGTCGGCTTCGGCCATCGCGCTCACGCTCCGGGCCGTCGGCGGCCTGACGACGGCGGAGATCGCGGGCGCGTTCCTCGTGCCCGAGGCGACGATGGCGCAGCGGATCAGCCGGGCAAAGGGGAAGATCAAGACGTCGGGTGTGCCGTTCCGGCTGCCGGCCGGCGACGAACGCGCGACGCGACTGAAATCGGTGCTGCACGTGCTCTACCTGGTGTTCAACGAGGGCTACACCAGCAGCGCCGGGGCCAGCCTGCACCGCGCGGAGCTCTCGGGCGAGGCGATCCGGCTCGCGCGCCTGTTGCACCGGGTGCTGCCCGAGGACGGCGAGGTCACAGGTCTGCTGGCCCTCATGTTGCTCACCGACGCGCGGCGCCCCGCGCGGACCGGGCCCGACGGTGACCTGGTGCCGCTGGAGGACCAGGACCGTTCGTTGTGGGACCGGTCGTTGATCAGGGAAGGCGTCTCGCTTGCCACTGCCGCGCTTTCCGACGGGCCAGCCGGTGAGTACGGGCTGCAGGCGGCGATCGCGGCGAGCTACGACATCGCGTTGCGCGCGCAGGACACGGACTGGCCGCGGATCCTGGCGCTCTACCTGCGGCTTGAAACACTGGGGGACAACCCGATGGTCACGCTGAACCGCGCGATCGCGACCGCGATGGTCCACGGGCCCACCACCGGTCTGGACCTGCTCGCGACGCTCGACGAGCAGCTCGCCGGCCACTACCGCCTCGACGCCGTACGCGCTCACCTGCTGGAACGCGCGGGCGAAACCGCGGCCGCGATCGGTTGCTACGAGGCCGCCGCGGCGCGCACCACCAACGCCCCGGAACGCCGCTACCTCACGGTTCGCGCCGCGCGGCTGCGGGCGGACCACCCCTGACTGTCCTCTTCGGACAGTCAATTGATGTTCCACACTTCGCTCTCACACTGTGGCCCGTTAGGATCAGTACCGATCCTCACTGGAAGCGGAGCGGACCATGGCCACCACGGGTGATCGGCGGACGGGGTACGACATCTCGAGCGTGCCCGCCGAGACGGTGCTCGCCGCGCTGCAGGCTGCCGTGCCGCCGTCGGCCACGGCGGGGGTCGTCTGGTGGATCTACGCCGGTCAGGGCCCTGGCACGCCCCACCTCGTCGTCGGCCTGCGCGGCGAGCGCGGCGCCCTGGTGTGGCAGGAGAACGGCGCCGCGCACCTGCCCGCCGACGGCGCCGGCGCCGCGTCCGCCGACTACTACAGCCTGCAGGGCGGCCACTTCCCGCAGCCCGCGGGCAGCGAGGTGCCGGCCGAGCTCGTGATCCGCGCGGTGCGGGAGTTCGCCCAGACCCGGGTCCGGCCGGAGTGCGTCGCCTGGAAGCTGCCCTAGGCCGTCGCCACGTCGAGGTGCATCAGCTTCACCACGGCGAGGTTCGCGACGAACAGGGCGGGCAGCAGGAGCCCGAGCGTCCGCAGTCCCGAGAACCACAGGCCCACGCCGGCGCCGCCGACCACCACCACGACGGTGAGCGCGTAGAGCAGCGGCGTGTTCAGTTTCGCGGTCGGCGCGGCGAACAGGGCCCACAGGCCGATGCCCACGGCGGGCGCGCCCAGGCCGAGCAGCAGCTTGCCCGCGGTGGACTCCCCCGCGTGGAAGCCCCAGTACCCCAGCGCGACGATCGCGGCCAGCTCCAGCAGGAAAGCCAGGCCCAGGTTTCCCCAGCACCACACGGACTCGATCACGGTCGCCTCCTTGACGTGAGAGCAGTGCTCTCTGTTGGGAGCAGTGTTCACCCGTCGGGTTGGCGTTGTCAAGAGCACTGCTCTCGGATGGCCAGGGCGGCGGCCGCGAGGACGGCAGCGAGCCACACCGGCGCGCGGTAACCGGTGCCGATGAGAGCGGCGGCGAGCCACGGCCCGGCGGCAGCGCCGACGTTGAGCGCGGCAGTGGCGAACGCGCCCCTGAGCGCCGGCGCGTCCGGGGCGGCGCGGAGCACCTGCGC
Organism: Amycolatopsis sp. NPDC051373; assembly: GCF_040689465.1. Taxonomy (NCBI): domain Bacteria; kingdom Bacillati; phylum Actinomycetota; class Actinomycetes; order Pseudonocardiales; family Pseudonocardiaceae; genus Amycolatopsis; species Amycolatopsis sp. NPDC051373. Next base: position 220,377 of record NZ_JBFBAE010000007.1, read on the forward strand.
GACGGCGGTGGACCCGACGGCGAAAGACAGCAGCGCTTGCAGCGGGACCAGGACGAACAGCACTGTCGTATTCCCCACGCCGAGCGCGAGGGCGAGCCAGCCGACGGCGAGCGCCACCTGCGCTTTTCGCGTAGCCGGACGCCGACCGGCGAGCGCGACCCCGGCGGCGGCGCCGATGCCGAACAACGCGAGGAGGACGGGCAGCCGGCCTTCGCCTTGCGAGGTCGCAAGCGGGGCGAGGTAGGTGAAGACGGCGAAGGTGGCGCCGTTCACGAGCGCGCCCCTGCCGAGCGCGGCCAGCACCCGCGGCCGCTTCACCACCGCGAACTCGACTTTGACGGGCACACTCGCGATCTCCGTCTCGGGCGCCCACCGCGCAATGGCGGCGAACGCGGGCACGGACACCAGCGCGACCGCCCAGAACGCCGAGCGCCACCCCCACGCCTGCCCGAGCACGGCGCCCGCCGGCACCCCGGCGATGCACGCCAGCGTGGTCCCGGTCAGGACCACGGCGGTCGCCCTCCCCTCGGCTCCGGGCGTGGTATCGGCCGCCACCGTCAGCGCGACGGCGAGAAACCCGGCCGTCGCCAGCGCGGCCACCAGCCGCGTGACGAGCAGGACCCCGAACCCGGGCGCCAGCGCCCCCGCCACGTGCACCGCGACGAACACCCCGAGGTATCCCAGCAACGCCACCCGCCGCGGCCACCCCCGGCCCGCGACCGCCAGCACCGGCGCCCCGATCACCATCCCCACGGCGAACACGGCAGTCAGCGACCCCGCCGCGGCCACGGAAACCCCCAGGTCCCGCGCGACCTCGGGCACCAGGCCCGACACCATGAACTCCGACGTCCCCTGGGCGAACACGGCCAGGGCGAGCAGATACGGCAAAACACGCAAGACAGACACTCCTGAGATCGACGTGACCGTCCTGTTCGGACGGTGGAAAAAGGCACGATCGATCGGAGCGCGTGGCGTCAGCCCTAGGGAACACAGCCCCGGGGAACACGGCCACCAGGGAACACAGCCGCTAAAGAACACGGCCGCGAAAGAACACAGACCCCGCAACGCCACCGCTCGACCGGTGGCGCCACTCTGTTGGCCTCAGGACTCCCCACGGCGCGCACGGTAGCAGCGCCGCGTGGTGGTGCCGAACGGTTTTCCACCGGGGCCGCCCGACCACGCGGGCCTGCGCCGGGATTCGCGGCGCCGAAACGGGCCATGGGCCGCAAAAATCACCTGCCAAGAGGCCAAGGGCCACCCTCGGTGGTAGTTCCGGGCAGTGGTCACGATGGGTAGCGCTCGAACGGAGCAGCGAGCCGGGATCGTGTCCTTCGTTCGGCGGCGTCGCTCTACCGTGGGTCTCAGTAATCTTCTCCGCCATGAACGACCGAAGGACCGGGATTCGCACGGTCCAGATGGCGGGCCTGGGCATCGTCGCCGGGCTGGGGTTCCTGGTGGCGAGCCTGTGGTGGTCGGCGGCCACGTGGTGGAGCTGGCTGGGCGGGAGCTTGCTGGTGGGGCTGCTGACGTGGATCTTCGTGTTCGAGCTGCTGCGGCTGGGGCGAAGAGACGACGACTGAACCATCCCGGGCAACCAGGGCCCAACGGCACAAGAACGGGGCCGCCCCAGGGAAAAGGGCGGCCCCGGAAAAGAAGGCCCTACTTCGTGAAGTACCAATCCTCAGGGCTGCGCGCCGTCTGCACGGCCGGGAACGAGACGCCGCCGAGGTCTTTCGCGACGACCTCCGTCGCGCCGCGCAGGGGCATGTTGATCTGGCCCGGCAGGGTCTTCGTCGCGTAGTCCTCGTAGGCGGCGAAGGCGTTCTTGTCGTCGCTGTGCAGCGTGGCCTCGATGAGCTTGTCCAGCTGCGGGTCGTCGTAGTTGCCGATGTTGCCGGTGGAGCCGGGGAGCAGCAGCTGGTCACCGGTGGGCACGGCGTTGTACTGCTGGTACCCGAAGTAGCCCATCTGCCAGTCGCACGCGGGGCCGGAGCCGTGACAGTCGCTGAGATCGTTCAGCACCGCGTTGAACTCCTGGCCCTTCAGGTCGAACACGATGCCCGCCTCGGCGGCGTCCGACTTCCACTGCTGCATGATCCGCCCGTACGCCGGATTGCCGGTGGAGTACTGCAAAGTGAGCTGCAACCGCGTGCCGGCCGCGACGCCGGCGCCGCACTGGTTCGGAGCGGTGCCGGGCGCGGTGCACGTCATGGCGCCGTTCTGCAGGGTCCAGCCGTGCGACGTCAGCAAGGCTTTCGCCTTCGCCTTGTCGAACGGGTACGGGCCCGCGCCCCGTTCGGCGGCGGTCACGTAGGAATTGTCCGGGTTGATCGGCACCGGGCCGGTGGTCACGGTGGCGTAGCCGCGGTAGGCGACGTTCACGTCCGTTACCTGGTCCAGGGTCTGCTGGAACGCCTGCCGCACATAGAGCTGCTTGAACACGGCCCCGAACTTCGGGTTGTCCATGTTCAGGATCGTCGAGCTCCAGCCCCACGCCGCGGCGGGCACGAGGTTGTAGTTGGCCTGCAACGGGTTCGTCGCCGGCAGCTTCTCGTTCGCCTTCTTCTGCGGCAGGTCCGCGCCCTGCACGCCGCCGACGGAGATGGTCCGGCCGCTGCGCAGGGTGTTGAACTCCGCGCTGGTGCTCGTGAACGGCTGCATCTTGTAGTGCGCGAGGTGCGGCTTGTCCGGCCCGCTGTACTTCGGGTTCGGGTCGTAGCTGATGTTCCCCTCGGCATCGAACGACGTGAGGTGCCACGGGCCGTCCACGACCTGCCACAACGGATCCGTCGCGTAGGTCGAGAGGTCCTTGCTCTTGGTGAACAAGTACTTGTACACCGCGTCGCACTTCGCGCGGTCGTCCGCGCAGCCGCCGCTGCCCGCCGCCGCGGAGTCGGAGGTTTTGTCCCACGCCATCGGCAGCGGCGCGATCTGCGCGAGCTCCTGGCCGGTGAACCACGTCGGCGAGTACGAGTCCGTGAGCTGCAGCGTCACCTGCTGCGGCCCGGTCGCCGTCGCCGACTTCACGTTGTCGGGGAACTGGCCCGGCACGTAGCCGTACCAGTTGGCCTTCTCCGCGAACATCATGTTCATCCAGAACACCACGTCGCGAGCGTTCACCGTCTCGCCGTTGGACCACTTGTACGGCTTGACGTTGATCACCACCTTCGTGTTGTTGTCGCTGAACACGGGCGGGTCGGCGAGGCTCTTGCGCGTGTTGACCCCGGTGCTGCCGTTGGCGTCGCCGAACCAGTACAGCTCGCGGTACATCAGCTGCTGCAGGTCACCGGTGGCGTAACCGCTGTTGTGGGCCGAGTCCACGAACGGGAAGATCCAGTTCGGCTGAGTGCCCGGCGGTTCGGCGAACACGGCCGTGCCGCCTTCGGTCGGGGTACCGCCGCCGGAAGACGAGCTCCCGCCGCTGCACGCGGTGGCGAGCGCGGCCGCGGCCAGCACCACCACCGGCGCCACGAGTGCCTTGCGCAGTCTCATCCGTTCTCTCCTTGGTAGACCTTCGTCGCGTCGTGCTCACGAGCGGCGTCGAGCGGGAAGTGACAGGCCGCCTCGTGCCCGGCGCCGAACGGCCGCAGCACGGGCTCCTCGGCGGCGCAGATCTCCTGCGCGAACGGGCAGCGGGTGCGGAACCGGCAGCCCGACGGCGGCGACATGGCCGACGGCAGCTCCCCCGACACCCCGGCGCCGTGGCGCGCGGCCCACGGGTCCGCGACCGGGACCGTGTCGATCAGCCCGCGGGTGTACGGGTGCCGCGGGTTACCGTGCACCTCGGCGGCCGGGCCGGTCTCCACGAGCTTGCCGAGATACATCACGCCGATGCGCTGCGCCAGGTACCGCACCACGGACAGGTCGTGCGAGATGAACACATACGTGAGCCCGTGGCGCTCGCGCAGGTCGTTCATCAGGTTCAGGATCTGCGCCTGCACGGACACGTCCAGCGCCGACACCGGCTCGTCGGCCACGATCAGCTTCGGCTCCAGCGCCAGTGCCCGCGCGAGCCCGACGCGCTGACGCTGCCCGCCGGAGAACTCGTGCGGGTACCGCTGCGCGGCGTCGGCGGGCAGGCCCACCTCGCCCAGCAGCTCGCGGACGCGCCGGCTGCGCTGCGCCCGCGTGCCGGCGCCGTGGATCTCCAGCGGTTCGGCCAGGATCGCGCCGACGCGCATGCGCGGGTCGAGCGAGGCGTACGGGTCCTGGAACACCAGGTGTGTGTCGCGGTGGCGCTGTCGCAACTCGGCCCCGCGCAAGGAAGTCAGCTCCGTGCCGCCGATCCGGATGTGGCCCGCCGTCGGTTCGTCGAGCCCGACCACGGCCCGGCCGACGGTCGTCTTGCCGCAGCCCGATTCCCCGACCAGGCCGAAGATCTCCCCCGCCGCCACGGAGAAGCTCACGCCGGCCACCGCGGACACCGTGCCCGTGCGCCGCCGCAGCACCGCGCCCTTGGTGACGGGGAAGTCCTTCACCAGGTTCTCGACTTCCAGGAGCGGCGCGCCCGCTGTCGGCTCCGAGGCCGGCGCGCCCGCCCGTTCGTGCACGCGGACCACGGCCGACGGCTCCTCGACGCCGGCCGAACCGACCGGGTGGAAACACGCGTACTCGTGCCCGGCCACGTCGGCGCGCAGCTCCGGCTCCTTCTCGACGCACTCATCGGTCGCGTAGCGGCAGCGCGGCGCGAAGCGGCACCCGGCCGGCGGCTCGCGCAGATCCGGCGGCAGGCCGGGGATGCTGTAGAGCTTCTCCCCCGACTCCGCCGAATTCTCCGGCAGCGCCTCGAACAACGCCTCGGTGTACGGGTGACGCGGATTGCCGAACAGCCGGCGCGTGTCGGTGAGCTCCGCGATCTTCCCCGCGTACATCACGGCGACGCGATCGGCGCGGCCCGCGACCACACCGAGGTCGTGCGTCACCAGGATCACGGCCATGCCGAGGCGCCGGCGCAGGTCGTCGATCAGCTCCAGGATCTGGTGCTGCACGGTCACGTCGAGCGCGGTGGTCGGCTCGTCGGCGATGAGCAGCTCCGGCTCGCACACCAGCGCGCGGGCGATCATCACGCGCTGGCGCATGCCGCCGGAGAGCTGGTGCGGGTAGTCCTCGGCCCGCTTGCGCGCGTCCGGCAGCCCGACCAGCTCCAGCATCGCGACGGCGCGCTCGTGCAGTTCCCGTCGAGAGAGCGTCGAGTGCAGCTCCAGCGGTTCGCTCACCTGGCGCCCGATGGGCAGCGACGGGTTGAGCGAGGTCATCGGGTCCTGGAACACCGTGCCGATGCGCTTGCCGCGGACCTCCCGCAGCTCGGCGGGGGTCATGGCCGCGACGTCGTCGCCGCCGAGCAGGATCCGCCCCGACGCGATGTGCCCGCCGGACGGGAGCAGCCGCAGGATCGACAGGGCCGTCATCGTCTTGCCGCAGCCGGACTCGCCGACGAGCCCGAGCAGCTCGCCGCGCCCGACTTCGAGCGTCACGCCGTCGACCGGGTGGACGACGCCGTCGCGGACGTCGATGGTGGTGTGCAGGTCTTCCAGGCGCAAGACGGGGTTCATGGGGTTCAGCGCCTCCGCAGCCGCACTTCGAGCGCGTCGCGCAGGGCGTCGCCGAGCAGGTTGAACGCCACGACCACGAGCATGATCGCGATGCCGGGGCCCACGATCATCCACCAGTAGCCGTTCTGCACGAATTCGGTGCCGTTGGACAGCATGTTGCCCCAGTCGGCGTGCGGCGGCGCGATGCCGAGGCCGAGGTAGCTCAGCGCCGCCACGAGCAGGATCGCGTCGGCCACCTGGAAGGTCGCGTTGACCACGATGGTGCCGATCGCGTTGGGCATGATGTGGCGCAGCACCACGCGTTTCCCGCCGCCGCCCATCATCCGCACTGCCTGCACATACTCGCGGGTGCGCAGGGAAAGTGTCTCGCCGCGCACGAGCCGGGCAGGACTGAGCCACGCGCCGAACGACACCACCAGGATCAGCAGCCCCAGCGTCGGCGTGAAGATCGCGGCGAGGATCAGCAGCAGGAACAGCGTGGGGATGGCCAGCAGCGTGTCGACGATCCGCATCATCACCGCGTCGACGAACCCGCCGACGTAACCCGCGATGGCGCCCCAGAACGTGCCGAACAGGGTTGCGAGCACCGCGGCCGCGACGCCGATCTCGAGCGACGACCGGCCGCCGACCATGAGCCGGCCGAGCTCGTCATAGCCCACGTCGTCGGTGCCCAGCGGGTGGCCCGCGCCGGGCGGCTGGTTGGCGCCCGCGAGGTTCGTCGCGATCTGCTCGGTGTGGTACACGAGCGGGCCGAAGAAGCAGAACAGCACGAACAGAACGATCAGCACGAGCCCCGCGACCGCCAGGCGGTTCTCCAGGAAGGCTCGCAGGGTCGCCCGCGCCGCCGATCTCGGGGGTGCCGCTTGGTGGGTCATCAGTAGTTCACCCTCGGGTCGAGCACGGCGTAGCCGATGTCCGCGAGCAGGGAGCCGGCCACCGTCGCGAGCGCGACGACGAGCCCGATCCCCAGCAGCACCGGGTAGTCGTGCACCTGGGCACCCTGGATGAACGTGAAGCCCATGCCCGGGTAGTTGAACACCTGCTCGGTGATGAGCGCGCCCGCGAACAGCTGCGGCAGCGACAGCCCCAGCAGCGTGACGATCGGGATGAGGGAGTTGCGCAGCACGTGCCGCGTGAGCACCTTGCCCTCGCTCGCCCCGCCCGCGAGCGCGGTGCGCACGTAGTCCTGGCTCAGGTTCTCCATCACCGACGAGCGCGCGTACCGGCTGAACGACGCGATGGTGATCAGCGCCAGTGTGACCACGGGCAGCACGAGCGCGGGCGCCTGCGACAGGATCTCGCCCAGTGAGTCCCCGCTCGGCCCGAGCGGGGAGAACCACTGCAACTGCACCGCGAACAACAGCACGAGGATCTCGCCGAGGAAGAAGCTCGGCATCGAGTAGAACGCGAACGACAGGCCCGTGGCCACGTAGTCGCCCAACGTGTTGCGCTTGCGCGCCTGGTACACGCCCAGCGGCACCGCCACCACAAGAGCGACCAAAGTGGACAGTGTCATGAGCAGGATCGTCTTGGGCAGGTGATCGGCGATCACGTCGGTCACCGGCTGGTTGAGCTTGTACGAGTAGCCGAGGTCACCGTGCAGCACGCGCCCGGCCCAGGTGAGGAACTGCGCGACCAACGGACGGTCGTATCCGTTGTCGTGGAGGAAGGTCCGGATCTGCAGCTGCGTGGCCTTCGGCCCCAGGATCGCCCGGGCGGGCCCACCGGGCAGCAGCTGCAGCAGCACGAAGGTGAGCACCGCGACCAGCACGACCACCACGACCGACTGCAGGACGCGGCGCCCCAGGTACCCCGCCATCAACCGTCCCCGTGATCGTTCCAGTACTTGCCTGGTGCATACACCTACACCGGCAACGGCTCACCTGTCCACGGCGTCCACGGAAACTGACGTGCTGTTGTCCCACCTGGTGATCTTCCTACTTTCGGCGCTAGCGCTCCCGAAGTGTCCGATGTAGATGATCGGCAAACCGGACAATCCGGGGCACACCGTGATACACGACCCTGCCCCGCGTTGTACGGATCGTGTACGGAACGCGCACAGACTCCTCACCGTTCGCGACGGACGAGTGAAGGAGCTGAGTGTCGTGCTGGGGAAGACAGTCGGGAAGACAACTGCCCGCCGCGTGGTCGCGGCAGTGCTGGCCGCGGGCGCGGTCACCACGAGCGGGGTGGCGCTGGCAGCGCCCGCGAATGCCGCGCCGGCCAGGTCGTGGCGCGCCGATCTGTCCCACGTCGACGGTGACGACGTCAACGTCGAGGCGGCGGACGGAGCGCTGACGCTGAAGGATTCCGCCTGGCACAGAACGGATCTGCTCACCGCCGGCAGCCAGGGTTACCTGGTCTCCGCCGCGCGGCAGCTCGCCTCGCCGGTGAACCGCGTGACGACGAAGGTCGCCGCGGACCTGCCGAAGGGCACCGACGTGCAGATCGACGTGCGCGGCCGCACCGGCGCCGACGACTGGACCGAGTGGACGCCGGCCGGCGGGCAGGCCGCGACCTTCGGCCGCGCGGTGAGCGTGGTGCAGGCGCGGATCTCGCTGTCGAGCACCACCGACGGCGTGCGCCCGACCGTGCGCGAGGTCGACCTCGACGGCACGCTCGCCCCGCAGGCCAACGCGCTCGCGGTCACGACCCCGCTGACCTACACGATCTACGCCACGCGGGAGGGCCTCACCGGCCACACCACCGCCAACGGCCACGTGATCACGGCCAACGACCACTTCGTCGCGCTGCCCTCGGGGAAGGCGACCTCGCCCAAGGGCACCGGGAACTACACGGTGAAGGTGTGCCGCACCGACGGCAGCCGCTGCGAGTACGCGCCGGTATGGGACGTCGGCCCGTGGAACACCAAGGACGACTACTGGAACCCGGCCTCGATCCGCTCGGAGTACAAGGACCTGCCGCAGGGCCAGCCGGAGGCGTATGCCGCCTACCACAACCACTACAACGGCGGTAAGGACGACCTCGGCTACACCGTGGGCAACCCGGCCGGCATCGACCTCGCCGACGGCGTGTTCAACTCCGGGCTCGGGCTCGCCGACAACGGCAACGTGAAGGTGACCTACCTGTGGACCGGTTCGGCCGCCGCCACCGGCGTCGTGAGCACCGCCGGCGACCCGATGAACGTGCGCGCCAGCGCCAGCACCACGGCCGCCGTCAAGGGTCTCGCGGCGAACTACGCCAAGGTCAGCATCGAATGCTACGTCAACGGTTCTTCGGTGACCGGAACGTTCGGCACCAGCACGATCTGGGACCGCATCGGCGCGGACAACTTCATCTCCGATGCCTACGTGAAGACCGGGTCCGACCTCCCCGTCGCCCCGCTCTGCTCCTGAGTTCGGCGGTGACCGGTCCGGCGGGGACACTCCGCCGGACCGTTCACCTTGACCCGCAACGCTTTTTTCCACCCGGTTCAGCGACACCGGTTTCCCCTCGGCCCGGCTATCGTTTCTGCCATCGTTTTCTTTGCGCCGAGGGGGTTTTCATGCCGTGGACACGACTGTTCGGAAGAGGTCCGAACGCGGTGCTGGCCGCGGCCGTGCTCAATACTTCACTGTTCAGTGCCGCGGTGTTCGGTGCGGCGGCGGTGACCACTGTGGTCGCCGGCCCGGAAGCGGCCGCGCAAGGCGCGATCGTGGGCGGGGAAAAGGCATCGCTGGCCGACTACCCGTACGCGGTGTACCTCGTGGACGATGCGGGCACGCAGTTCTGCGGCGGCGTGATCGTGGGCAGCTCGGCGGTCGCGACCGCGGCCCACTGCGCCGAAGCGGTGGCCACGAAGGACATCCGCGTCGTCGTCGGCCGGGAGGACAAGCGAACGAACGAGGGCAGCACGTTCGCCGTCACGAAGGCCTGGGTGCACCCGGACTTCGAGAAGGCCGAAGAGGGCGACGACATCGCGGTGCTGACCGTGCGCGGCCTCCTGCCGGGCCGCGCGGCGTCGGTGGCCCGCGACACCGACGGCTACGCCCCGGGCACGAAGGCCACCGTGCTCGGCTGGGGCCGCGTCGCCGACGGCGGCGAACGCTCCGACTACCTGCGCAGCGCCGTGGTGCCGATGGTCGGCGACTCGACGTGCGAGCAGGCCTACGACTCCTACGATCCGGCGAGCATGGTGTGCGCGGGGTACCGGCAGGGCGGCATCGACGCGTGCAAGGGCGACTCCGGCGGCCCGCTCGTCATCGGCGACACACTCGTCGGGATCGTGTCCTTCGGCGACGGCTGTGCGAAACCCGGCAAGCCCGGCGTCTACACGCGCGTGACCACGTTCGCCGGCGCGATCGCCCAGCAGACCCGCGGCCACTGACGGTCCACACTAGACTTACTCGGCGCCGACCGACGAGCGCAGCACCTCGAGGAAATCCGCGACCGGCTTCGACCGCGGCGCCTCGGGCAGCGTGACCGCGGTGACGCGCCGGGCGAACCCGCGACCCGCCGGCGGACGGTCGGCGAGATCCTTGCGGTGCGCCGCCAGCGACAGCCGCGGCACGAGGCTCACACCCATGCCCGCGGCCACGAGCCCTTGCAGCGACTGGTAATCCGCCGCGCGGAAGGTGATCTGGGGTTCGAACCCGGCGATGCGGCAGATCGTCTCGTACGCCTGCTCGTACGGCGCGCGGTGCGTGCGCGTCACCCACTGCTCCCCGGGCAGGTCGGCCAGCGCCACCTCTTCCGCGTCGACGAGCGGGTGGTCCAGCGGCAGCACGACGTGCAGCGGGTCGTCTGGCAGGGCCACGTGGTGCAACGCGCGGTCCACGGGCTGCGGCGCGAAGTCGTAGCCCCACACGAGGACCACGTGCGCGGCGCCCTCGCGCAGCCGGCTGAACGCGTCGTCGCCGTGAGTGGCCGACAGGCGCAGGCGCACGCCGGGGTGCTGTTCGCGGAACGCCTTCACCACCGGCGGCAGCAGCTCGACCCCGGCGGTCGCGAACGCCTCGATCCGCAGCTCCGCCGGGTCGGTGCCGAACGAGCGCACCTCCTGCTCGATGGCCGAGAGCTCGCCGAACAGGCTCTTCGCGTGCGCGGCGAGCACCTCGCCCGCCGGGGTCAGCTCGACCCCGCGCGGCAGTCGTTTGAGCAGCGACATGCCGACCTCGCGCTCGATCACCGACATCTGCTGCGAGACCGCCGACTGCGTGAGCTGCAGCCGGTGCGCGGCCGCGGTGAACGAACCCCCTTCGACCACCGCGACGAGGATCCGCAGGCGCCTGACGTCCAGCACAGGCGCCTACTCGCCCGTGACGGCGTACTGCGGTGCCCGCCCGCCGAGGGTCGCGTCCACGAACGCGACGGCGGCTCGCGCGTTCTCGAACCGGAAGGTGAGCAGCACGGTGTCGAACCCGTCGGAGGAGCTCTGCTGCTTCTCGAGCCCGTCGACGATCCGATCCAGCACCCGCCGCTGCTCGCCGAGCAACGGCGCCGGATCGGCCCCGCGCCGTTCCAGCAACGCGAGCTTCACCAGCAGCTCCGAGCGCACGTCACGCACGTGCCGGGCCGGCCGGGCGAGCCACTCCGCCACGGCCGCGTGGCCTTCGGGTGTGGCCTGCACGAGCGCGCGCGGCGGGCCGGAGTCGCCGGGTTCGGTGCCCGCGCCCACCACGAACCCGCGGGCCAGCAAGCGGTCCACAGCGCGGTAGACGACGGGTTTCGGCAGCCGCCAGACACGGCCGACCTCGCCGGCCTCCGACGTGAGCCGCACGAGCGCGAAACCGTGCGTCGGGGACTCCACCACCAGGCAGAGCACAATCCACTCGCTCAGTGACAACCCAGCGGACAACCCGGCTCCGTCTTCCCCGTCCGACTTTCCCACGTCCGACACTGTAGCCCGTGAGTAGTCTCGGTGATACTAGTCGTGGAAGATCGGGCCGGGCCGCCGCTCGTCGTCGTCGAGCGCTGCCGGGCCGCGCTCAGCCCCGCAGCGTGGCGCGCCCCGCGTACCGGGCCTCGGTGCCGAGCTCCTCCTCGATGCGCAGGAGCTGGTTGTACTTCGCGGTGCGGTCGGAGCGCGAGAGCGAGCCGGTCTTGATCTGGCCGCAGTTGGTGGCCACGGCGAGGTCGGCGATCGTGGTGTCCTCGGTCTCGCCCGAGCGGTGCGACATGACCGCGGAGTAGCCGGCCTTGTGCGCGGTCTCGACGGCGGCGAGCGTCTCGGTGAGCGTGCCGATCTGGTTGACCTTGATGAGGATCGAGTTCGCGATGCCGCGCTCGATGCCGTCCTTAAGGATCTCCACGTTGGTGCAGAACAGGTCGTCGCCCACGAGCTGCACGCGGTCGCCGATCGTGTCGGTGAGCTGCTTCCAGCCGGTGTAGTCGTCCTGCGCCAGACCGTCCTCGATGGACACGATGGGGAAGCGCCGCGTGAGGTCTTCGAGGTAGGCCACGTGTTCTTCGATACTGCGCTTGCGGCCCTCCCCGGTGTAGTCGTAGACCTCGCCGGTGTAGAACTCCGACGCGGCCGGGTCGAGCAGCAGCGCGATGTCCTCGCCCGGCGTGTAGCCGGTCTGCTCGATCGCGCGCACCACGAACTCGAGCGCCTCGTCGGCCGAGCCGAGCTGCGGCGCGAAGCCGCCTTCGTCGCCGACGTTGGTGTTGTGGCCGGCCTCGTGCAGCGACTTGCGCAGCGTGTGGAACACCTCGGAGCCCATGCGCACGGCGTCGGCGAACGTCTCGGCGCCGACCGGGCCGATCATGAACTCCTGGAAGTCGATCGGGTTGTCGGCGTGGGCGCCGCCGTTGATGATGTTCATCATCGGCATCGGCAGCAGGTGCGCGTAGACCCCGCCGACGTAGCGGTAGAGCGGCAGGTGGCTGGCGGCCGCGGCGGCCTTCACCACGGCCAGCGACACCCCGAGCGTCGCGTTGGCGCCGAGACGGGCCTTGTTCGCGGTGCCGTCGAGCGCGATCAGCGCGCGGTCGACGTCGGCCTGCGCCTCGGCGTCGAGCCCGGTCACGGCCTCGGCGATCTCGCCGTTCACCGCGTCGACGGCCTTGCGCACGCCCTTGCCGTGGTAGCGGGACTTGTCGCCGTCACGCAGCTCCACGGCCTCGCGCGTGCCCGTGGACGCCCCCGACGGCACGGCCGCGCGCCCGCGCGACCCGTCGGCCAGCTCCACATCGACCTCGACCGTCGGGTTCCCGCGGCTGTCCAGCACCTCGCGGCCCTTGACCCGGACGATGCTTGTCATGTCGCTCCTCGGAGGTTCAAGCCGGAGCGCTCGTCGACGAGACCGTGGGCACTGCGGCGGCAGGCGGCACCACGGTGAGCCGCGAATCACGGCGAGGCTAGCAGAAATCCACTGAATCGATCCGGAGTTCCCGGGGACGATCGCGCCGGTCACGTCCCGCGCGAACCGCCGGCTGCGCGACGATCCCGGCCGCGTACCGCTCGTTCCCCGGATTCAGGATCACGATCGAATCACGAACCGCGGCCCGAGCGCCATGACCCATCGCAGGCGATCGCACACGGTTGGCGATCCCGGTCACCGGTACGGCACTCCTCCGCCCGGGTTGTGACAAGGGACGTGCGGAGTTCTGCGAAGCGTAACCACGGCTTCTCCTCACCTGCATCGGCCCGAACGACTCTCGGGACGTCAACACCTGCCGCCCTACCCGGGCGAAAAAAAGGAGAGTCCCCGATGTCCCGTCTCCCCCGACGCACGGCCGCGGCCGTCCTCGGCGTGGCCGCCGCCTTCCTCCTGGCCGCGTGCGGCCAGAGCGCGGCGACGAACACCGGCAACGCAGCCGATGGTGGCGGTCGCAACCCCGATGAGCTCGTCTTCTCGGCGGTTCCGTCCGAAAACGCGCAGAGCCTGCAGCAGTCCTTCCAGCCGGTCATCAACCTCCTCGAGAAGGAGACCGGCAAGAAGATCAAGTTCCAGCCGGCCACCGACTACGCCGCGGTGATCGAGGCGCAGCGCAGCGGCAAGGTCGACATCGCCAACTACGGCCCGCTCTCCTACGTGCTCGCCAAGAACAGCGGCGTGAAGGCCAGCCCGATCGCCGCCGGGATCACGACCAAGGGTGAAACGCCCGGCTACAAGTCCTACGGCATCACCAAGGCGGGCTCGCCGATCAAGAGCATCGCCGACTTCAAGGGCAAGAAGATCTGCTTCGTCGACCCGGCTTCGACCTCGGGCTACCTGTACCCGAAGGCCGCGCTGCTGCAGGCCGGCATCGACCCGGTCAAGGACATCACCCCGGTGATGACCGGCGGCCACGACGCGTCCGTGCTCGCCGTCAACAGCGGCCAGTGCGATGCCGGCTTCGCCGAGGACGTCATGGTCGACAAGATCCTGATCGACAAGGGCCAGCTGAAGCAGGGCGACATCAACACCGTCTGGAAGTCCGACATCATCGCCGGCTCGCCGGTCGCGGTGGACGACGACCTCTCCGCCGACCTCAAGGCGAAGATCACCGACGTGTTCCAGAACAAGGCCAACGTCGACTACCTCAACGCCAACGGCTTCTGCTCCACCGCCTGCAAGGCGGTCGACGACGCCGGCGACTGGGGGTACGCGAAGGTCGACGACGCGTTCTACGCCGGTGTCCGCAAGGTCTGCGCGACCACCAAGGACAAGCAGTGCACCGCGTCGTGACCGACGAACCGGTCATCGTCTTCGACAGCGTCAGCAAGCACTTCGGGCCTGAAGTCCGGGCGCTGGACGAGGTGTCGCTGAAGGTCCACCCGGGTGAGGTCGTGGTGCTGCTCGGGCTCTCGGGCTCCGGCAAGTCCACGCTGCTGCGCCACGTCGACGGGTTGCAGCGGCCCACCGGCGGCTCGGTCACGGTGCTCGGCACCGATGTCGGCAAGGCCCGCGGCAGTGAGCTGCGGCGCTTGCGCCGGCGGATCGGGTTCGTGTTCCAGCAGTTCCACCTCATCGGCAGCCTCACGGTGCTGGAGAACATCTGCGCGGGCGCCCTCGGACGCCTGCGCGGGCCGCGGCTGGGCCTGTTCACCTACCCGAAGTCCGTCCGGATCGAGGCACTCGGCCACCTCGAGCGCGTGGGGCTGCTCGACCGCGCGTTCCAGCGGGCCGACACGCTTTCCGGAGGCCAGCAGCAGCGCGTCGCCGTGGCGCGGGCGCTGATGCAGCGGCCGGAGATCCTGCTCGCGGACGAGCCGGTGGCCTCGCTCGACCCTGAGTCGTCGGCTCAGGTCATGGCCCTGATCCGGGAGATCGGGGCCGAGCAGAAGCTCACGGTGCTGTGCAGCCTGCACCAGGTCGATCTGGCGCTGAGCTGGGGCGACCGGGTGGTCGGCCTGCGCGGCGGCCAGGCGGTGCTCGACACCCCGGTGGCCGGGCTGGATCGCGACGCGGCCATGGGCCTGTACGCCAAGGTGGCCGCGGCCCCGCTGCCCGTGCCCGCGGCCGTCGGATGACCGCCGCGCCGCCGCTGTCCACCGCCCGCGTGGCGCAGCGGACCCTCGCCCGGCCCCGCGCCGGTGGCACGGCGGCGTGGCTGGTCCTCGCCGCGATCGTCGCCGTCGGCGTGTGGGCGGTGGCCGACCTGAAGATCAACGTCGCCACGTTCGTCGACAGCGCCGACAATGCCGTCGACTTCGCCGGCCGGATGTTCCCGCTCGACTTCCCGCCCGTGGGCGAGCTGCTGGAGCTGTGCGGGAAAACGCTGGCGATCGTGGTGTCCGCGACGTTGCTGTCGGTGATCATCAGCGTGCCGCTGGCGATCCTCGCGGCCGTCAACACGACGCCGCACCGCACGGTGCGCGTCGGGGCCCGCACGCTCATCGTGCTGGCCCGGGCCGTGCCCGACGTGGTGCTCGCCATCGTGTTCTTCCGCATCTTCGGCCTCGGCGCCATGACCGGGGTGCTGGCCATGGGCCTGCACTCGGTCGGCATGGTCGCCAAGTTGTACGCCGACGCGGTCGAGCAGATCGACGAAGGCGCCCGCTCAGCCGTACGGGCGGGCGGCGCCGGGACGTTCCAGGAGCTCGTGACCGGCGTGCTCCCGCAAGTGCTGCCGGCGTTCGTGGCGACCGCATTGCACCGGCTGGACATCAACCTGCGGGTCTCGGTGGTGCTCGGGTTCGTCGGCGTCGACGGGCTCGGGTACGCGATCGCCACGGCGTTCCAGCAGCTCGACTACCCGCGCGGAATGGCTCTCGCCCTGGTGGTGCTGCTGCTGTGCGTGGCGGTGGAGCTGCTCTCGGGCGCCATCCGCCGCGCGCTGCTGCGCGGGCAGGACAACCGCAAGATCGTGGCGATCCCCGTGCAACGGGGGAACCAGGTCAGTCCCGGGTGGACGTTCCGCCGGGTCCGCCAGGCCGCCTACGCGCTGGTGACCGTGCTGGTGATCGCGGCGTCCGCGTGGGGTGCCGACCTCGACCCCGCGCAGTTCTTCGGCGCGCTGGGCAATCTCGGGCAGACGGCCGGGCTGTTCTGGCCGCCCGAGACGGCCGGGATCTTCGGGCAGCTGCTCGACGACCTGTGGGTCACCGTGCAGATCGCGCTGGGCGCCACGGTGCTCGGGGCGGTGCTGGCGGTGCCGATCGGGTCGCTGGCCGCGCGCAACGTCGCGCCGGCCGCATGGGTCGCGCGCACGTTCCGGCTGATCGTGGTGCTGATCCGCGGCATCCCGGAGCTGGTGCTGGCGATCGTGTTCGTGGTGATCACCGGGCTCGGCGCGGTGGCAGGCACGCTGGCGCTCGCCGTGGGCGCGGTCGGGCTGCTGGGCAAGCTCGTGGCCGACTCGCTCGAGGAGGTCGACCCGGGCGTCGAGCAGGCGATCCGGGCGACCGGGGCGGGGCCGTGGCAGGTGTTCTTCACGGGCACGCTGCCGCAGGCGGCCCCCGCGTTCGTGGCCCACGTGCTCTACCAGCTCGACACGAACATCCGCTCGGCGACGCTGCTGGGCATCGTGGGGGCGGGCGGGATCGGCTTCGACCTGCTCAGCGCTTCCCGGGTGATCGAGTTCGGCGTGGTCACGACCGTCCTGCTGCTGGTGTTCGCCACGGTGCTGCTCGTGGAACTGCTCGCGGTCTGGCTCCGGCACGTCGTGCGCTGAGCCGCCGGCAACAAGTGTCGCTGATGTTCACCTTCGGGCGTGCGGGCGTTGGCCACGGCGCAGTTGTCCGGACAAGCCCGGCGAGCACTGTGGGTGACATGACCTCGACGAGGTACCTCGACATCGCCGACCAGCTGGCCACCGAGCTGGTGGCCTACGCACCCGGGACGCGGGTGGCGAGCGAGCCGGAGCTCGCCACCCGCTTCGGGGTCGGCCGGGCGGCCGCCCGTTCGGCGCTGCAGGAGCTGGAGCGCCGGCTGCTCGTGCGCCGCGTGCAGGGCGCCGGCACGTTCGTGAGCCGGCGCATCGACTACGTGATCTCGCACAGCCGGCCGCCGTCCTGGCACGCCACGGTGGCGGCGGCCGGGGCGACGCCGCGGTCGCAGATCAAGGGTGTGGAACGCGTCGAGGCCTGCGAGGCGGCCGCCCGGCAGCTCGAGCGGCCGGTGGGCTCACCCGTGCACCGGGTGATCCGCCACTTCTACATCGACGACCTGCTCGCCTCCTGGACCGAGGAGCTGATCCCGGTCGACGTGGCCCCGAACCTCGACCTCGCGCTGCACAGCGTGGAGTCGGTGGACCTGGTGCTGCGGCAGCTGGGCGGCGTGCAGCCGGTGCGCGCGTGGTTCCGGGCGAGTGTGGACATCCCGCCGGCCGAGGTGCTGCGCGGCCTGCAGATCGAGGCCAGGGTCCCGGTGTGGTGCATCGAAAGCGTCAACCGGGACGCCGAATCCGGCCGGGTCCTCATGACCAGCAGCGCGTGGACGCGCATGGACGCCGTCCGCGTGGTGGTGGAGCTGGAAGACCCGGCTTTCCCCGCGAAACGTGAAGGAGAACAGGGTGACTGATCCCTTGAGCCGGGAGGAGCGCTGCGGCCTGCTGGCCGAAGCCGAACCCGGCGAACTGCGGGCGCTTGCCGACGCCTGTCTCGCCGACGACGCCGACGTGCGGGTGCTGCTCGCGCCGGAGGTCGGCTGCGTGCAGACCCAGGTGCGTGAACCCGTTGCCGGTGAACGGTTCCTGCTCGGCGACGTGCTCGCGTGCCGCGCCGAGGTGGAGCTCGCCGGGCATCGCGGCTGGGCGATGCGCCTGGGCGACGACCGCGCGGCTGTGCTCGCCGCCGCGGTGCTCGACGCCGAGGTCGAGGCCGGCCGCGCGCACGCGGCCGAAGTGGACGAGCTGTGCCGGGAGGTCGCGCGCCGCCTCGTCGAGCGGGAAGAACGCGAATGGGCCGAGCTGGCCCCGACCGTGGTCGAGTTCGAGGAGCTGACGTGATCGCCATGACCGCCACCACGCCCACCGCCGTCCTGCGCCCCGCGGGGTCGCAGCAGGTGTTCCGCGCCGTTCTGGAAGCGCTTTCCCGTCCGGGTGCACCGCAGGACCTTCCCCAGGATCTGGTGCGCAGCACGGATCCCGCGGTGCTGCCGGTGCTCGCGCTCGCCGACCTCGGCACCGGCGTCTGCGTGCTGGAAGAGAGCACGAAGTGGGCCGACGCCGTCGCGCTGGCGACGTCCGCGCCGATCCGGCCGCTCGAGCTGGCCCGCCTCGTCGCGGCCGTGCGCCCGGTGACCGCCGACGAGATCACGCGCTTGTGCCGCGGCACCGCGCCGGCCCCGGAGGACGCCGCGCTGGCCGCCCTCGCAGTGTCCGATGTGGACGGCGGCGAGCGCCGCTGGCGAATCTCCGGCCCGGGTGTGCCCGGCGAACTGACCCTGGCCCCGCGCGGCCTGCCGGAGGGCTTCGCCGCCGCGCGCGCCGAAGCCGTGGCGGGCTACCCGGCGGGGATCGACGTGCTGCTGGTGACGGACGACGGCCGCGTCGTCGGCCTGCCGCGCACCACCACGATTGTCGAGGAGGACTGATGGGGTACTCGGGCGCCCGGGGCGGGCTCGAAGCCATCCTCGCGGCCGAAGACCTGGTGCGCCGCGCCCGCGACCACGCGCCGGTGGCGTGGGCCGACACCGGGCAGATCGTCGCGCGGTTCCGGCTCGCGGTCGACCGTGTGATGGGCGAGGCCGGCCTGTTCGACGAGGACACCGCCGCCGCGGCGTTCCGCCAGGCCGAAGGCGACCCGCTGGAGGCGTCGCACCTGCTGCGCGCCTACCGCTCCACCCTGCCGCGCCTGGCCGTGGGCGAGCCGGTGGACCCGGACGAAATGCTGATCCTGCGCCGGATCGTGCCGGCGTTCCGCGAGCCGGACGGCCCGCAGCTGCTGGGCCGCACCACCGACTACACCGGGCGGCTGCTCGAAAAGCCGGTCGATGCACCGGAAGCCGACGAGCACGTGGCGGGCACTCCGAAGCCGCGCACCGACGAGCAGCGCCGGCCGCGGCGGTTCCTCGACCTGCTGCGCGAGCTCGACCTGGCCGTGGATCACCGCGGCGAGGCCGAGGACGCCGAGCCGTTCGACCTCACCCGCAAGCCCGCCCGGCCGCCGGCCCCGCGCTCGGCCGCGCTGGCCGCCATGGCGCGCGCGGAGACAGGCGCGCTGGTGTCGTTGTGGTACCGCTCGATCCTGGGACCCGACGGCAACCTCCACGAGGTCACGCTCGGCGAGGTCCGCCACGGCCGGCTGCCGCTGCGCGTGAAGCACCCGCACACCGGGAACCCCGTGTCCGTCGGCGACTTCCGGGTGACCGAGGCCGAGGCCATCGAGGATCTCAACGGCGCCGAAGAGGACCGCAGCCGCTTCGACGTGGGCTACGGACTGTGCTTCGGCCACAACGAGCGCAAGGCCATCGCGATGGCGAACCTCGACATCGCCAACCGCCGCTTCGGCAAGTCCGGCCCGCTCGAGCAGCTGCTGCTGCTGACCACCGACGGGCTCGACTCCGGCGGTTTCCTGGAGCACCTCAAGCTCCCGCACTACGTCACGTTCCGCTCGATGGTGGAACGCAAGCGGGCTCTGCAGGCCGCGGCGGGCACCGGTGAAGGGCCGGCGCCCCGGCAGACCGAGCCTTTCGGAGGGGAATGCTGATGAGCACGACCGAACAACTGCTCACCGAACTGGAAGCCGTCGCCGAACCGGCGGGCATCCTCGACGAGGGCGGCAAACGCGAGGTGCGCCGCGCGGCACTCACCGCGGTGTGCGTGCCCGGCTACCAGGTGCCCTTCGGCTCCCGCGAGATGCCGGTGGCCCGCGGCTGGGGCTCGGGCGGCCTGCAGGTGACGCTCGCCGTCGTCAGCACGGCCGACACCGTGAAGGTGATCGACCAGGGTGACGACGCCGGCGTGAACGCCACCAACCTGCGCCGGATGATCGCCGCCACCACCGGGGCGACCGAGACGGCCGACACACGCGAGGCGACGATCGTCCAAACGCGACACCGCGTGCCCGAGGAGGCGTTGTCGGAAGGCGACGTGCTCGTGTACCAGGTGCCGGTGCCGGAACCGTTGCGCGGCGTCGAGAAGTCCATGGCCGAATGCGGCCGGATGCACGCCGAGGGCGACTACTCGGCGATGTGGGTGAGCCTGTACGAGGACATCGTCCGCAACGGCATGATCACCCGTACCACCGGCTACCCCGTGCTCGTCGGCGGCCGGTACGTGATGGCCACGACGCCGATCCCGCGGTGGGACGTGCCGAGGCTGCACCAGTCGCCGCAACTGAACCTCTTCGGCGCGGGCCGCGAGAAGCGCATCTACGCCGTGCCGCCGAACACCGACGTGAGGCCCCTGACCTTCGACGATGTGCCGTTCGAGGTCGAGTACACGCCGGGCGCGGTGTGCAAGCTGTGCGGACGCGACGACACGTTCCTCGTCGCCGCCGGCACGAGCGGCGCCTACGCCTGCAGCGACACGGAGTGGTGCGCCCGGGTGCGCGCGGGCGACGCCGACGCCGACGCCCACTACCACCGCGCGCCGCTGAACCTGCTGCCCGATCCGAACCGGCGGGCCCGCGCCACCGTGACTGCGGAGCACCGGGAGATGCCGCGGCGCGAGATCGCCGCGGACGCCCCGGAGTGGGCGCTGAAGGTCACCGGCATCGGCAAGGTGCACGGCGCGGGCGGCGCGGACGCGGTGTCCGGCACCGGACCCGAGCACGGCACGGCGGTCAGCCCCGCGACGGGCGCGATCGTGGCGGCCTGGGACGTGTCCTTCGACGTCGCGCCGGGCGAGGCGCTGGGCGTGATCGGCGAGTCGGGCTCGGGCAAGTCGACCGTGCTGGCGTGCGTGATCGGCGACGAGCGCGCCACCGCCGGCGAGGTCCGGCTGGCCACTGTGGACGGTGGCCGCACGGACCTGATGACGCTGCCGGACGCGCAGCGGCGCGGCCTGCGCGTGGACTCGATGGCCGTGGTGCACCAGAACCCCGCCGACGGGCTGGACCTGCGGGTCAGCGCGGGCGGCAACATCGCCGAGCGCCTCACGGCGGCGGGCTGGCGCGGCTACCACGACATCCGCCGGCGCGCGGCCGAGCTGCTCGACCGCGTGGAGGTGCCGCTGTCGCGGATGGACGATCCCGTGGGGACGTTCTCGGGCGGCATGCGCCAGCGCGTGCAGATCGCCAAGGCCCTGGCCACCGAGCCGCCGGTGGTGCTGCTCGACGAGCCGACCACCGGGCTCGACGCGTCGGTGGCCGCCGGCGTGCTCGACCTGCTGCGCGGCCTGCTGTCCGAACGCGACATCGCGGCCGTGGTCGTGAGCCACGACTTCTCCGTGATCGACGCGCTCACCGACCGCACGATCGTGATGCAGCTCGGCCGCGTGGTCGAGCGCGGCCTGACCGACCAGCTCTTCCACGACCCCCACCACCCCTACACCCAGCGGCTCGTCGCCGCGGCCCGGAGGTGACCCCCGTGTCCCCCGTCCTGTCCTTGCGCGGCCTGCGCAAGTCGTTCACGCTGCACACGATCGACGGCCGCACGGTGCACTCGCTGCTCGGCGTCGACCTCGACGTGCGCGCCGGCGAGCACGTGGCGCTCGCCGGGCCCAGCGGTGCCGGCAAGTCGTCGCTGCTGCGCTGCGTGAACCGCACCTACCTGCCCGACTCCGGTTCGATCGGGCTGCGCACCGCCGACGGCACCGAGCTCGAGCTGACGGAGCTGCCCGACCGTGCGATGGCCCGGGTGCGCGGCCGCGAATTCGGTTACGTGTCCCAGTTCCTGGCCGCTCCCCCGCGTACCGGACCGCTCGAAGTCGTGGCCGCGACGGCCCGGCGGCGGGGCGTGGATCGTGCCGAGGCGCGGGAAGCCGCCGCCGAAGCGCTGAAGCGGCTCAACCTCGACGAGGCGCTGTGGGACGTCGACTGCTCGGTGCTCTCGGGTGGCGAGCGCCAGCGCGTGAACCTCGCCGCGGGCACCGTCCGGCCGCCGCGGCTGCTGCTGCTCGACGAGCCGGTGTCCGCTCTGGACCCGGCCAACCGCGAGTCCGCCCTGGAGCTCATCGCCTCGCTCACCGCGCGGGGCGTGGCCGTGCTGGCTGTGTTCCACGACCTCGACGCCATGCGGCGCCTGGCTTCCCGCGTCGTGCTGATGAGCGACGGCCGCATCGCTCGCGACGGCGCGCCTGAAGAAATCCTGGAGGAAGTGGCATGACGACTGCCGACGTTCTCACCACCGCGGAGGCGGCATGACTGCCGAAGTGTTCGAGTCCCGAACCGATCAGTGGACGCTCGGCGCGCCGCCCGCGGACTACGTGCTCGGGCACGTGCGCGCGGTGCTGCCGGACCGCGTGCTCGACGACGCGCTGGTGGCGGTGCGCGACGGCGTGGTCGCCACCGTTGAGCCGCACGCGCCCGGCGTCGAGGCCGATGTGGACGGTCAGGGCCTGTTGTGCATCCCCGGTCTCGTCGACGTGCACAGCGACGGGCTGGAGAAGGAGCGGCTGCCCCGGCCCGGCGCCGAGCTGCCGATGGAGTTCGCGCTGCTGTCGTTCGAGGGCAAGCTGCGCGCGGCGGCGGTGACGACCGCGTTCCACGGCGCCGGGTTCGAGCAGAGCCACGGCCGCGGGCTGGCCCGCACGGTCGAGCGCGCCCACGACGTGTGCCACGCGGTGGACGAGCGCTCGGCGAACCTGGTGGACCACCGGATCCTCTACCGGCTCGACGTCCGCTCCCCCGAAGGCCTTCAGGCGCTGCAGAGCCGGATCGCCGAGGCGCCGGACACCGGTGTCGCGCCGCTCGTGTCGCACGAGGACCACACGCCCGGTCAGGGCCAGTACGCCGACCGCAGCTATTACGAGCGCTACCTCATGGGCGTGCGCGGGCTGTCGGAGCAGGAAGCGGCGGACCACGTGACCAAGCTGATCTCCGAGCGCGACGGCCGGCTCGGCGTGCGCGAGGACGCGATGGGGTGGCTCGGCGAGCAGGCCCGCGCGGGCCGGATCCGCCTGCTGGGCCACGATCCGGCGTCGGCGCAGGAAATCGGCGAGCTGGTGGAACGCGGCGGTTCCGTCGCCGAGTTCCCGACCACCGTCGAGGCGGCGCGAGAGGCTCGCGAACACGGCCTGCCCGTGGTGATGGGCGCGCCGAACGTGCTGCGCGGCGGTTCCCACAACGGCAACGCGTCGGGCCGGGACCTCGTCGCTCTGGGCCTGGTGACGGCGCTCGCGTCGGACTACCTGCCCTCGGGCTTGCTCGCGGCGGCGTTCGCGCTCGTCGACGACGGCCTCGTGACCCTGCCCGAAGCCATCGCGCTCGTCACGAGCGGTCCCGCGGCCGTCGCGGGGCTCGACGACCGCGGCCGGCTCGAAGCCGGCCGGCGCGCCGACCTCGCCCTCATCGCGGCGGGCCCGCGGTGGCCGGTCGTCCACACCACCCTGGTGAGCAAGGCATGACCGGGCTCGCGAGGGAATCGAATCGACACAGCGCTTCGCGGCTCAGCCGCGGCGCCGAGCGCAGCGAGGTGCGCGCATGAGTTTCATCGGATGGCCCGTGCCCGAGCCCGTGATCCCCGAGGGCACGCACCCCGCCCTCGCCGACGCCACCCGCGCGGCCGTCGCCGCGTTCGCCGCGGCCCGGGCGAAGCACACCCGCGCGGAACTGGCGGAGAAGGTGCAGATCGGCGCCGACGGGACGCCGACGATGCGGCTGGACATCCTCGTCGACACCGCCGTCGCCGAGGTCGTGGACTCCCACCGCGTGAACCTGCTGAGCGAAGAGATCGGCGTGATCGACCACGGTTCGTCGGTGACGCTCGTGGTCGACCCGGTCGACGGCACCGCCAACGCGGCGGCCGGCGTGCCGCTCTCGGCGTTCGCCGGGGTCGTGGCCGTGGACGGGGTCGCGACCGAGGCCCTGACCTGCTGGCTCGACACCGGCCGCTGCTGGCACGCCGTCGCCGGCCGGCCGACGCCGTATCGCACCACGGGCCGGCGTGAGCTCGACGGCGCGGCCGTGAGCCTGCTGCGCCCGCACGGCTCTGACGACGACGCGTGGTGGCGCGTGGCCAAGCGCGCCTCGCGCGTGCGGATCCTGTCCACCAGCTGCCTCGAGGCGGCCCTGGTCGCCGAGGGCTCCACCGACGCGTTCGCCGACGCGGGCTCCGACACCCACCGGATCATGGACCTCGCCGCGGCGATGGTGATGGTCCCCGCCGCCGGCGGCGCCGTGCTCGACGTGAACGGCCGTCCGCTGGAGATCGACCCCGACCTGACGCGCCGCTGGTCCGGTGTCGTCGCCGCCACCCGCGAGCTCGCGGAAGAGCTCGTCAGCACGCTGAAGGAGAAGCCGTGACCCTCACCCGAGAAGCGCTGGCCGAGCTCGTCGACGGTCTTGCCGGACTGCCCTACGGCGGCGAGGCCGTGGACCAGCGCACCCACGCGCTGCAGGCCGGCTGGTTCGCCGCGCGGCACGGCGGCGACGACGAGCTCGTCCTGGCCGCGACGCTGCACGACATCGGCCGCGCCCGGGCCGTCCGCGAGGAGTGGCCGGGCCTGCCGCACGAGCTGTCCGGCGCCGAGTTCGCGCGCCGCCACCTCGGCGAGCGCGCCGCGTGGATCATCGCGCAGCACGTGCCGGCCAAGCGCTACCTCGTCGCCACCGACGCCGAGTACCACGACCACCTCAGCCCCGCGTCCGTCGCGTCGCTGAAGGTCCAGGGCGGCCCGATGACGGCCCCGGAGGTCGCCGAGTTCGCGTCCCACCCGAACGCCGAGGAGGCCGTGCTCGTCCGCCGCTGGGACGACGACGCCAAGGACCCGAACGGCCCGGTGCTGGCGACCGCCGACGTGGTCGCCGCGTACGACCGGTTCCTCGCGAGCCGCTGACGCGGTTTCGCCGCCTATGCCCGAAAAGTTCCGGTGCGCGGGTGTCCTGATTGGACCGTCCGGCCCAAAGCGGACACCCGCGCTCGGAGACACTTCACGCGGCTGACAGGTCTCGTTCATCACCGCGTCGGCCTGCGCGCCTAGGTTCTCCTGGCCGAAGCCGAGGAGGGTCATGTCCGAGACCAGCAAACACACCGTAAGCCGCCGGGGGGCTCTGGGCCTGCTGGGCGCGGGCGCCGCAGTGCCCCTGCTGGGCACCGGAGTGGCCGCCGCCGCGCCGCAGAGCGCCGCGTTCGTGCCGCAGGTCGGCTCCGGCACCACACCGGTGCAGGGCCTGCACCTCACCTTCGGCCGTGACCCTGCGCGCCAGATGGTGGTCTCGTGGATCACCGAAGCCTCCGTGCGCAAGCCGCGCGTGCTGTACGGGACGCTCGACGGCGGCTTCGGCGCGGTGGCGCAGGCCGACACGCGCACGTACGTCGACGGCACGTCCGGCCGCACCGTGTGGGTGCACCACGCGATGCTCGACCGGCTGCGTCCCGGCACCGAGTACATCTACGCCGCGCAGCACGACGGCGCGACGCCCGACGCGGCCACCTTCCGCACCGCCCCGAGCGGCCGCTCGGCCTTCACGTTCACCAGCTTCGGCGACCAGTCGGCGCCGCAGGTCACCTGGAACGCCGCGGGCGCCGTGGGCCTCGACGCGAACTCCACGCCGGCGACCAAGGACATCGTCACCGGCATCGAGACGGTCGCGCCGCTGTTCCACCTGCTCAACGGCGACCTCTGCTACGCGAACCTCGACGTCGACCGCGTGCGCACGTGGAACAACTTCTTCACCAACAACACCCGCTCCGCGCGCTACCGGCCGTGGATGCCCGCCGCGGGCAACCACGAGATCGAGAAGCTCAACGGCGAGATCGGCCTCGGCGCATACCAGGCCTACTTCCAGCTGCCCTCCACCGAGACCGACCGCGAGCTGGCCGGCCTGTGGTACGGCTTCACCGTCGGCTCGGTGCGCGTGATCGTGCTGCAGAACGACGACAACGCCCTGCAGGACGGCGGCGACGTCTACATCAACGGCTACTCCGGCGGCCGCCAGCTCGCGTGGCTGAAGAAGGAGCTGGCCGCGGCCCGCGCGTCGAACGACATCGACTGGATCGTCGTCGCGATGCACCAGGTCATGATCAGCACGTCGGACGCCAACGGTGCCGACCTCGGCCTGCGCGAGAAGTACGGGCCGCTGTTCGACCAGTACGGCGTGGACCTGGTGCTGTGCGGGCACGAGCACGACTACGAGCGTTCGCTGGCCGTGCACGGGGTCGTCTCCGGCAGCGAGACGCTCACGCCGAACCCGGTCTCGACGGCGACCGACAACATCGACGCCTCGCACGGCACCGTGCACATGATCCTCGGCGGCGGCGGGGTCTCCGGCACGACCAACGGCAGCTTCTTCAAGGACGGCACGGGCAAGGTCATCACCGCCGTCTCCGCCAAAGCAGACCCGGGCACGGGCAAGCGCGTGTCGACCTACGTCGAGGAGCAGGCCGTGTGGAGCGCGGTCCGCGACGAGGAGCACCCCTACGGCTTCGCGTCCTTCACCGTGGACCCGGGCCGCCACCGCGGCGACACGACGACCATGCACGTGACCTACTACAACGTGAACAAGCCGCACGGCGAGCTTTCGGTGTTCGAGAAGTTCTCGCTGCACCGCCGCCGCTCCGACGGCTGAGCGGAATCTCCGAGGGCGGGGCGCCATCCGGGTGGGCCGGGATGGCGCCCTTTTCCGCGTTCGGGGACTGTTCGGGGCGCGCGTTCGGCGCTCGTCAACCCCTCTTGACGGCCTTCACCCCGAATGATCATCGGACCCCTTTCGGGGGGACGGTTCGGGTCGGTCGCGCGCTACGGTTCCCAGCACCGGTGCCCGGCGAGGACAACCGTCCTCTGTGGACACACCGGCCAGCGAGGAGCACCCGCCGATGGACCACACCGCGACCCCCTTCGTGCTCGACCCCGCCGCGCGCGACGTGCACGGCGAAGGCGCGCGGCTGCGCGAACGGGGGCCGCTGACGCCGGTCGAGCTGCCGGGTGGTGTGCCGGCGTGGGTGGTCACGAGCCCCGCGGCGTTGAAGCAGCTGCTCACCGACCCGCCGTGTCGAAGGGATCCGCGACGGCACTGGCCCGCCTACCGCGCCGGCGAGATCCCCGAAGACTGGCCGCTGCACATCTGGGTTTCCGTGCAGAACATGTTCACCGCCTACGGCAGCGAGCACCGCCGGCTGCGTTCGCTGGTGTCGCAGGCGTTCACTCCCCGGCGCATCGAGGGCATGCGGCCGCGGGTCGAGGAGCTCACCGCGGACCTGCTCGACGGTCTCGCCGCCGGGCCCGCGCACACCGACCTGCGCGAGAACTACTGCTACTCGCTGCCGATCGAGGTGATCTGCCGGCTCGTGGGCGTGCCGGAGGAGTCACGGCCGGGGTTGCGCGAGGGCGTGGCGGGACTGTTCGCGACGTCGGCCACGGCGGAGGAGGCGACCGCCAACGTCGCGCGGCTGTACGAACTGCTGGGCGGCCTCGCCGAGACCCGCCGCGCCGAGCCCGGCGACGACCTGGCCACCGTGCTCATCGCCGCGCGCGACGACGACGGCTCCGCCCTGACGGACGCGGAACTGCTCGATTCGCTGATGCTGGTGATCACGGCCGGGCACGAAACCACGGTCAATCTCCTCGACCAATCCGTGGCCGCGCTGCTCACGCACCCCGCGCAGCTGCCCTCGTGCTCGACGGCGACCGCGGCTGGTCCGACGTGATCGACAAAAGCCTGCGCTGGCAGTCGCCCGTCTCCCACCTGCCCCTGCGCTACGCCCTGGCCGACATCGACGTCGCCGGCACCACGATCCACGCCGGGGACCCGATCCTGGCCTCGTTCGGCCCGTCCGGGCGCGACGAGGCGTGCCACGGGCCCGACGCCGGGGTTTTCGACGTGACGCGGGCGAACAAGTCGTCACTGGCCTTCGGCCACGGCGCGCACTACTGCCTGGGCGCGCCGCTGGCCCGGATGGAGGCCGAGATCGCGCTGCTTGCGCTGTTCGCCCGGTTCCCGCAGCTGGCACTGGCCGTTCCCGCCGAGGACTTGCGCCCGCTGGCGTCGTTCATCACCAACGGGCACGAGTCTTTGCCGGTGCGGCTGTTGTGAGCTTCAGCCCATCGACCCGATGTGCTCGGCCTCGATGCGCAGCATCAGCCGCACCTGGTCGCGCCCGCCGTACCACGCGTAGGGCTGCCCGGTGTAGCGGAGGGCGAGCTTGTCGATGTGCTCGGCGGCGCCCTCGGTGGTCGCCTCCAGCACGCGCCCGCGGACGGTGAAGTAGCGGAACGGATGCGTCGCGTCCGCGATGTTCAGCGCCACTCGCGGGTCGCGCTCGATGTTGCGCACCTTGCGGAAACCCTCGACCGTGTTGACGAGGATGTGCTTGCCGTCGGTGTCCACCCACGTCTGCGTCAGCTGCGGCGAGCCGTCGGGCATGGTCGTGGCGATGAAGCAGAGGCTCGGCTGTTCCAGCAGAGCGAGAAGACCGTCGGGGAGATCCATGGGTCTCACGCTAGCCACCGGATGCGGGGGTAATCGAGTCAGGTTCCGGGCTGGATTCCCGGGTTCCGGGGACCAGGAGCAACGGGACACTGAGGACACAAAGGACACCCGCGGCGGCGATCGCGACCCGGACGTCCGTGGCGCTCGCGAGGAGGCCCGCGGCGACGATGAACAGCGGCCGGACCAGGCGGCTGCCGGCGGACCAGCCGGCGAGGACTCGCGCCATCATGTCCTCGCGCGTCAACGTCATGCGGTGGGCGCTGAACAGCGGGTTGAACACCCCGGCGGCGAGCAGCAGCAGGGTGTCGATCGCCAGGAACGCGAGCACGCCCCCGAGGCCGGGCCCCACGAACGGAATGGCCAGCACCCATGGCGTGCGGGCGATTCCGGCCCAGATCAGCACCCGGCGCGTGCCGAAGCGCGCCGCCAGGCGGGGTGCGAGACGGGCGCCCAGGACGCCGCCCAGGCAGGGCAGGCCGATGACCAGGCCGTACTGCCACGGGCGGAAACCCAGGTCGTCGAGCATGAACACGGTCTCCAGCGGCGAGATGGCGAGCACGGCGGAGCCGAAGAGCAGCGCGTTGGCGAACAGCAGCGCGAGTTCGCGCCTGTGCAGCAGGTAGCGCCAGCCTTCGAGCAGGTCACGGCCGACGTGCGCCGGCGTGGTGCGCGCGGGTGGCGGTGGCTCCGGGCTGCGGAGCGAGCGCACGCCGAGGGCGGACGCGAGGTAGGAGACGGCGTCGACCAGCATCGTCACGGCCGGGCCGGTCAGCGAGACCAGCACTCCGCCGACGGGTGGCCCGGCGGAGTTCACCGTCCAGCTCGCGGCTTCGAAGCGGCTGGCGGCTTCGGCACGCTGGCGCGCGGTGACCAGTGCCCGAAGGTGCGCTCCGCTGGCGGCGGTGAAGGCGACGAGCGCGACCGTCTGCACGGCACCGACCACGTACAGCTGAGCCAGCGACACCACGCCCAGCCCGATCGCCACCGGCACGCTCGCGAGGGCGACGAACCGCACGACGTCGGCGGTGATCATCACCGGCCGTTTGCGCCGGAACTCCACGAACCCGCCGATCGGCAGGGAGATCAGCGCGCCGGCGAGGCCGGGGATCGCGGCGAGCAGGGACACCTCGGCGGCGGACGCGTGCAGGATCAGCACCGCCACGAGGGGGATCGCGCCGTAGCCGATGGCCGAGCCCGTCTCGCTCGCGGTGAACGCCCACCACAGCCTCCGGAAATCCGCCCCCAGCCCCCGCATCCGGATGACGATAACGGGGCAGGGCCGCCGAAATGACCATCGGGGCAGCCGCAGCGGTACTTTCGGACCCCTCTCTCACGCCGCCCGGCACTTCCATCGCGGCTGGTGGAACGACATCCCGCACGACCAGGCCGGAAAGGTGACATTCGCAGCGACATCCGCCACCTCGGCCCTGGGCGGATAATCGGACGGGTGGACGACGGACGCGCCGGCAAGGTCACTTTCGCGGACCTGGAGCTGCTCCTGAGCTTCGCCGACACCGAGCACTTCGGGCAGACCGCCGCGGAGCTCGGCGTGAGCGTGGCGACGGTCCAGCGCGGAATCCGCGCGCTGGAGCGGAAGCTGGAGATCCGGCTCGTGGAGCAGGACGGCCGCCGCGTGCGGATGCTGCCGGCGGGGCACGTGCTGGTGCGCGAGGCGCACGCCGTGCTGCGCGCGCGATCCGACGCGGTCGGCGCGGCGCTCGCCGACGCCGGCGAGCCGCAACGGCTCCTGCGGATCGCGCACACGTACTCGCTGGGGCTGGGGTTCGTGCCCTGCGTGCTGGCCGACCTGCTCGCCGAACGGCCGGAGCTGCGCCTGCGCTGCACGCAAAGCCCGGCCACCGGCGTCGTCGAGACGCTGCTGCGCGGCGACGCCGACGCCGCCTTCTCGTCGGTGGCGCCGACCGAGTCGGACCTCGTGGTGGAGCCGCTGTTCACCGAGTCGCTGCTGCTGGCCGTCCCCGTCGGCGACGACCTCGCCGGGCGCGAACGCGTGTCGCTGCGAGAGGTCAGCGAGCGGCCGTTCGTCGCCATGGAACCGGGGTCGAGCAGCCGCACGCACATGGTCAACGCGTGCGCGCGGGCCGGCTTCGTCCCGCGGATCACGGTGGAGGGCAACGACCTGTTCGTCGTCGAGTCCATGGTCGGCGCGGGGATCGGGGTGTCGGTGGTGCCGGAGGGCATGAACGATCACCAGCACCCCCGCATCACCCGCATCCCGATCGACGACCCGTCGTTCTCGGGCCGCACGATCTTCCTGGCATGGCACCGCAGCTCCACCGTCGCCGACAGCGTGCAAACCCTCGCGCGCATCGCCCGCGCCCACGGCAAACGCATGTCCCGACCGTTGCGTCGCGCGCAATGATCTCGCCGCGCGATGGAGTTGTTCACCACCACCCGGCTCCCTACGCTTCGTGATCATGGCCGCCACCTTCGTTCACCCGAGGACTCCCGAGTCCTCCGCGTGGGTGTGCGCGACCCCTTCCGCGGCAACCCTGCGCAGCCTGGGCGGGCTGCCGGGTCCGACGGCGCCGGCTGTGCGGTCCGGCCGCAGGGCGGACCTCCGGGGCAGCTTGCCAACCCGCCCGGGCACGCCGAACAACTCGCCATCGGCCGCCGCGCACGAAAGCAGCGGCAACAGCCAGGGCGCGCCGGCAGCTCGGAAGGTGGGCCCGCGCCGCCGGGAAATCGGCCACCCGCATGCGGCCGCGACGCCAGAACGAATGGCGCACCCCGGCCGCAGACTGGGCGGGCCGCGTTCCGACGGCGGGCTCCGCAAGGGAGTTCGCGACGTCCTCGTTCTCGGTCTCGGGGCGGCACGGTGGCGGAGCGCCGCCGTGGGGGGCCTGGGCGCGGTGCCCGAGCCCGGGGTGCTGCTCGTGGCGGACCCGGCCGGCCGAGGGGGCCGACCGGTGACCGCGGGCAGCACCAGGGGCGTGTGCCGTGGCCGTTCCGCTGTCTCCACCTCCCGCTCCGGGATTCCCGGATGCGGAATCTCCCTGGGGAGATTCCGGCTCCGGAACCTGCCGCTGCGAAACCGTGCCCGGCGAGAACTCCGGCTCCGAGCCCTCCCACGCCGAAACCGCGCCTCGCGACACCTCCCGCTCCGAGCCCTCCCCATCCGAGCCTCCGACCCTGCCGCCTCGAGACTTCCCCTCTCCCCGCTCGTGCCCCTTCCGACGATCGAGCAAAGGAGCCTGTCCCGTGACGAACTCTGTTTCCCTCGCCCGCAAGGCCGACTGGTGAACCCGCCGGCCGTCCAGACCGCCGAGCTCGCCGCCCTGGCGTGCGCGCTCGGTGCCGAGACCGCGCCGCCCGCCGAGGTGGTCTCCGGCGCCGATTGGTGACCCCACCGCGCCCGATCAGGTACCGCCCCGCCACCACCCTCGGCGGGGCGGTACCGCTGTAACCGAAGCGGCACCACCCGCGGCCGCTTCGCACTGATGTCCGAAAGGGACTGGCGTGACGCTGCCCGCCCGGCCCGGCTGCCTCCCCTGGACGCGCCACCACCGGAAAGTGGCCGGCACTCTCGCGCTGTGCTTCGCCTTCGAGCTGGCCGACATCAACTCCTTCGCCTACGTCGCCCCGGCCGTCCACCACACGTTGCACCTCGGGCTGCGCGAGATCTCCGTCGTGACGGCGGCGGGGTTCCTCGGCATGTTCGCCGGCGCCACGGCCGGCGGCCGGGTGGCCGAACGAACCGGACGCAAGCGCGCGCTGCGCGGCTCCGTGCTGTGGTTCTCCGTCTGCTCCCTGGCCACCGCGGGCGCCTTCGACACGATCAGCCTGCTGGCCACCCGCTTCCTCACCGGCTGCGGGCTCGGCGCGATGACCGTCGTCGCGGTCACCTACCTGGCGGAGCTCATCCCCGCGAACCAGCGCGGCCGAGTCCAGGCCGGCACGCTCGCCGTCGGACTGCTCGGCATTCCGGCCATGGCGTTCTTCGCGAGAGCCGTGATCGGGCTGGGTCCGCAGAGCTGGCGGCTCGTTTTCGTCTTCGGCGCGCTCGGCGTCTTCCCGTTGGTGATCAGCGGATGGCTACCGGAATCACCGGCCTGGCGGCGCACTCCCGAAGCAGGGACACCACTCCAGCTCTTCCGCGGCAGCTTCGCCCGCCGCACCACCATGCCGGCGACCGTCTGGATCTTCCTCACCATCAGCTACTACGGGTTCGCCTCGTTCGCGCCGACCCTGTTGCAGGAGCACGGTTTCACCCTCACCCACAGCGTCGGCTACACCGCGCTGACCACCCTCGGCGCGGTCCCCGGCGCGCTGCTGGCCTGGCCCGTCGCCGACCGCTTCGGCCTGCGCGGCCCCGTCACGGTGTTCAGCCTGCTCTTCGCCGGCGCGGGTGTCGCGTATGGACTGACGTTCACCCCCGCCGCGATCGTGATCTTCGGCTTCCTAGTGGCCGCGCTGAACCAGACGCTCGTCGCGCTCCTCTACTCCCACACGCCGCGGCTGTTCCCCGCGGAGATCCGCGCCACGGCCACCGGCCTCTGCTACGGCGCCGGGCGCCTCGCCAACGCGTTCGGTCCGCTGCTGGTCGGCCAGATCTCCCTGTCGCTGGGCTACCCGGCGGTGTTCGTCTTCGTCGGCGCGTGCGGCGCGGTGGTCGCGGTGGCCGTGCTGACGCTCGCCCCACGTAGCGAGGAACCGGTGCCCGTCACACGCCCCAGTCGGCGATGACCGCTTCCGTGTCGGCGCCCGGCTTCGGCGGCGCAGACGGCAGATCCGGTGCCGTCCGCGAAAACCGCGGCGCGGGAGCGGGCTGCAGCACCCCGTCGAGCTCGACCAGGCCGGCGCGCGCCGCGATGTGCGGGTGCGCCGCGACCTCGTCCGGCTCCAGCACCGGGGTGACACACGCGTCGACGCCACCGAACACCTCGGCCCACTCGTCGCGCGTGCGCGAGAGGAACGCCTTGGTGAACTCGGCCCGCAGCGTCGGCCAGCTCGTTTTCTCCATCTGCGGCGGCAAATCCGCGGACTCCAGGCCGAGCCCGGCGAGCAGCGCCGCGTAGAACTGCGGCTCCAGCGCGCCGACGGCGACGTAGCGGCCGTCCGCGCACACGTAGGTGTCGTAGAAGGGCGCGCCGCCGTCGAGCAAGTTCACGCCGCGCTCGTCGGACCACACGCCGAGGCCGCGCAACGACCACACCATCAGCGCGAGCACGCCCGTGCCGTCGACCATCGCGGCGTCCACGACCTGGCCCAGGCCCGTGCGCTCCCGTTCCCACAGCGCGGAAAGCACGCCGACGAGCAGGAACATCGACCCGCCGCCGAAGTCGCCCACGAGGTTGAGCGGCGGCACTGGCCGCTCGCCCGCGCGGCCGATCGCGTTGAGCACGCCGACGAGCCCGATGTAGTTGATGTCGTGCCCGGCGCGCTGCGCCAGCGGGCCCTCCTGGCCCCAGCCGGTCATCCGGCCGTAGACCAGCCGCGGGTTGAGCGCGTGGCAGTCGGCCGGGCCGACGCCGAGGCGTTCGGTCACGCCGGGACGCAGGCCCTCCACGAGCACGTCGGCCTTCGCGGCCAGCCGCAGCACGAGGTCGCGGCCTTCGGGCGTCTTCAGGTCGGCCGCCACGGAACGCCGGCCGCGCAGCAGCGGGTCCGCCTTGCCGCCGGTGAGGTCGAGCGAGCCCGAGGGACGCTCCACGCGCACGACGTCGGCCCCCAGGTCGGCGAGCACCATGCACGCGTGCGGGCCCGGGCCGATCCCGGCCAGCTCCACGACCTTCAGTCCGCTCAGCGGTCCCGCCACGTGCCCTCCTCAGCTCCGATGCCGATCGCCCGACCCTACCGGGCCTCAGAGCGCCAATTTGGTGAGCAGCGCCACGAGCCGGCGCCGTTCGTCGTCGTCGAGCGGCGCGAGCATCGACTCGTTCACCCGATCGACGACGGGCGTCGCCGTGGCGAGCAGCTCCTCCCCCGCCTGCGTGAGCCGCAGCTCGCGGCGGCGCCGGTCGGTGCCCACCGTGCGGGTGATCAACCCGCGTTCTTCCAGGCGCAGCAGCAGGTTCGCGAGCGTCGCCTTGTCCGTCGCGGCCCGCTGCCCCGCCGCGCCCTGATCGAGCCCCGGCGTCTCCGAGATCGCCACCAGCACGGCGTACTGCGGCTTCGTGAGCCCCGGCAGCGTCGCCTGCCAACGGGCGCCGTGCTCCTGCATCGCGCGCCGCAGCGCGTGGAAGACCGACTCGTCCATCCGGCTTGTCATGATCGCCATGTTAGTATGAATGCGAACGGTTCGTATACGAACTTGTTCGGTGAACGACACGCAGGAGGAGGTGCCGCCGTGCGGCTGATCGTCGGCATGACGGGCGCGACCGGTGCCCCGTTCGGCATCCGGCTGCTCGAGGTGCTGCGCGCGATGCCGGACGTGGAGACGCACCTGGTGCTGAGCCGCTGGGCCCGCACCACCATCCACCTGGAGACCTCGCTGTCCGCGCGCGAAGTCGGCGAACTGGCCGACGTCGTGCACTCGCCCGAGGACCAGGCGGCCGCGATCTCGTCGGGCTCGTTCCGCACCGACGGCATGATCGTGGTGCCGTGCAGCATGAAAACCCTCGCCGGCATCCGCACCGGCTACGCCGACGGCCTGCTGGGCCGCGCCGCCGACGTGGTGCTCAAGGAGCGGCGCAAGCTCGTGCTGGTGCCGCGCGAGACACCGCTTTCGGAGATCCACCTGGAGAACATGCTCGCGCTCACCCGCATGGGCGCGGTCATGGTGCCGCCGATGCCCGCCTTCTACAACCACCCGCAGTCGCTCGACGACGTGCTCGACCACGTCGTCGCGCGCGTGCTCGACCAGTTCGGCCTGTCCGCGCCCGCGGCCCGCCGCTGGACCGGGCTGAACCCGCAGGAGGACCCATGCCCCACGACGACCTCAGGTCGTTCCTGACCACGCTCGACAAAGAAGGCCAGCTGGTCCGGGTGACCGAGCAGGTCTCCCCCGAGCCCGACCTCGCGGCGGCCGCGAACGCCGCGCCGAAGCTCGGCGACGCCGCCCCCGCGTTGTATTTCGACAACCTCGAAGGTTTCACCGACGCCCGCGTCGCCCTCAACGTCCACGGTTCCTGGGCCAACCACGCGCTCGCGCTGGGGCTGCCCGCCGCCACGGGCGTGAAGGACCAGGTCGCGGAGTTCATCCGCCGCTGGGAGACCTTCCCGGTGCCCGTGGAGCGCCGCGAAGACCCGCCGTGGGCGGAAAACGTGCTCGAAGGCGACGACGTCGATCTGTTCTCCGTGCTGCCCCTGTTCCGCCTCAACGACGGCGACGGCGGCTTCTACCTGGACAAGGCCGCCGTCGTCTCGCGCGATCCCGAGGACCCCGGCAACGACGGCAAGCAGAATGTCGGCATCTACCGCCTGCAGGTGAAAGGCCGCGCCGAGCTGGGCATCCAGCCCGTGCCGATGCACGACATCGCGTTGCAGCTGGCCAAGGCCGAGCGCGCGGGCGAGGATCTGCCGGTGGCGATCGCGCTGGGCAACGACCCGGTGATCCCCATCGTCGCCGCCACTCCCCTGGCCTACGACCAGAACGAGTACGAGCTGGCCGGCGCCCTGCGTGGTGCCCCCGCCCCCGTCACGGCCGCGCCGCTGACCGGCCTCGACGTGCCGTGGGGCGCGGAAGTGGTACTGGAGGGCGTGATCGTCGGCCGGCGCCGCGAGCTGGAGGGCCCGTTCGGCGAGTTCACCGGCCACTACTCCGGCGGGCGCAGCATGCCCGTGATCCGCATCGACCGGATCTCCTACCGCACGCACCCCGTGTTCGAGTCTCTCTACCTCGGCATGCCGTGGACCGAGATCGACTTCCTCATGGCCGCCAACACCTGCGTGCCGGTCCACCAGCAGCTCACGGCGGAGTTCCCCGAGGTGCAGGCGGTGAACGCCATGTACACCCACGGCCTGCTGGCGATCATCTCCGCGAAGTCGCGCTACGGCGGCTTCGCGAAAACCGTCGGCATGCGCGCCATGACCACCCCGCACGGCCTCGGGTACCTGAAGACGGTGATCGTGGTCGACGAGGACGTGGACCCGTTCGACCTGCCCCGCGTGATGTGGGCGGTGTCCACGAAGGTCAACCCGGCCGGCGACGTGATGGTGCTGCCGAACCTGCCCGTGGTGGCCCTCGATCCGGCGGCAGACCCCGCGGGCATCACCCACAAGATGATCATCGACGCGACCACTCCCGTCGCCCCGGACGAGCGCGGCCACTTCAGCCAGCCGGTGAAGGACCTGCCGGAAACCGCCGCGTGGGTGGACAAACTGCGCAAGCTGGCCGCACGATGACCGCCCTGGAAGGAGCCCCGACCGTGACCTGCCCCCGTTGTGACCACCCCGACATCGCGAAGCTCGCCGGCTCCCCCGTTGCCGGCGTGTGGACCGTCCACCAGTGCGCGCGCTGCCGCTACACCTGGCGCAGCACGGAACCGGCCCGCCGCACCCAGCGTGCGCACTACCCCGAAGCGTTCCGCCTGACCGCGCAGGACATCGCCTCCGCCACTGACGTGCCCACGGTGCCGCCGTTACTGATCCGGCCAAAAGCAGGCCGACCCCCACGCGGCACGTAACCGCTTCTACGAAGCCATTCGGCCGTGACTGTGGTCGGATTGGCAACGATCGGCACAGTAGAGTTTCGGCCATGAGCGACACACTGATGTGGGAAGTCCGCGCCGCACCGGGGCGCCAGCAGGACCTGCTGTCGTGGGTCGAGGCCACCGCCGTGCCGGAACTCACGGCCACGGAGCACTTCGCCGGTGCCGACGTCTACCTGGGCGGCCAGGACCGCGTCGTGGTCATCGCGCGCTGGAACGCCGTTC
Source organism: Amycolatopsis sp. NPDC051373 (assembly GCF_040689465.1). Taxonomy (NCBI): domain Bacteria; kingdom Bacillati; phylum Actinomycetota; class Actinomycetes; order Pseudonocardiales; family Pseudonocardiaceae; genus Amycolatopsis; species Amycolatopsis sp. NPDC051373. The sequence continues at coordinate 257,609 of NZ_JBFBAE010000007.1, forward strand.
CCCCGCGCCTGCCCGACCCGCCGGAGGAGCTGCTCGCGCGTCCGGTGGCGCAATGGCCCTTCCAACACCACAGCACCGTCACACCCTGAACCCAGTAAGTTGGGGAAGCCGGGAACACCCTCGTCTTGGAGGTCAGGAATGACAGTCGCGCAGATCGCCTACATCCGTCCCAAAGCGGGCAAAGAGGCGGAGGTGGAGCAGCTGCTGCGAGGGCTCGTCGACGCGGCTCGGCAGGAAGAGGGCACCCTGCTCTACCTGCTGAACAAGCGTGAGGGCGAGTTCGTCTTCTACGAGATGTTCGCCGACCTCGACGCGTTGAAGGTCCACAGTGGCAACGACGCGCTGCGCGGCCTGGTCGCGCGGGCCGACGAGCTGCTCGAGGGCGGGATCACCGTCGACAAGGTGTCCTACATCGACGGAGCCGGCCGCTTCAACTGAAAAACCTCGCGTTCCCACCTCACCCGATGAGGGGACAATGAGGCTGACCCGGTGAACTGCTGGGTACTCCTCGAAACGTCCACCGGAATTCGGCACGACGGAAGGGAGCGAGAGATGGCCGGCATGTTCGACAAGGCCAAGGAGAAGCTGCAGGAGTTCGCGGGCCAGCACCCGGACAAGGTCGACCAGGGCGTCGACAAGGCCGCCGACGTCGCCGACGAAAAGACCGGCGGCAAGCACGGCGATCAGATCCACCAGGGTGCCGACAAGCTGAAGGAACGCTTCGGCGGCGACGAGCAGCAGAAGTAGTCGCGGCCGCACCAAAGAGGGGTCTCCCCGCCGGTATCCCGAGCCGGCCGGGGAGGCCCCTCGTGGTTAGTTCCTGAGGTTTTCCAACGCTTCGTCGAGGTCCACGACGTCGGCGTACTTCGCGTCGAGGTCCACCAGGTTGTTGCCGTGCACGGCTTCCGTGCGGTCCGCGCAGGCCTGCCGCACGATTTGGGGCCGGAACCCGTGGTTCAGCGCGTCCATTGCGGACGCTCGCACGCACCCGGACGTCGAGACCCCGGTGACGACCAGAGTGTCCACACCGGACGCGTGCAAAGTGGACGCCAGCGAAGTGCCGAAGAACGCCGACGCGTACTGCTTGGTCACCACGACTTCCCCCGGCTCGGGCTTCAGCGGGCCGATCTCACCCCAGCCACCTTCGGCGCCTTCCTCGAACGCTTTGAGCGCCGGGACTTTCTGCACGAACAACCCGCCGTCGGCGAGGCCGCGCGTGTAGACCACCGACGTCCACACGACCGGGTGTCCGGCCGTGCGCGCGGCTTCGAGCAACGCGCGGGTCGCCTCGATCGCGGGCCCCGGGCTGGGCAGCTCGAACGGCCCGCCGGCCTCGGTGTACGCGCGCACGAGGTCGATCACGAGCAGCGCGGGCCGCGCTCCCCAGCCGAGCCGGCCGGAGAACGCGGACCCGTGCGGCCCGCTCACGACGCCGACCAGACCGGACGCTGCGGCGCCGGCAGGCCGGTCTCCGCCTCGCAGTTGGCCAGCAGCTCCTCGATCGGCGGACCCATGTCGAACACGGGCAGCTCCGCCGGCCGCGACGCGCGCAGCTGATCGCGCAACGTGTTCGTCGCGTCGGTGTCGACAGTGCCGTCCGCCGCCACGACCACGCCGTAGCCGCGGGCGCCGTCCGGCGTCACGAGACCGCGTTCGACCTCCAGGCCCACCAGCGCGGGGTCGCGCTCCAGCGGGTCGCCCCAGCCGCCGCCACCCCACGTGACGAAGTGAAGCACGTCGCCGGTGTGCACCGGGACGTCGTGGCACTTGCTGGGCAGCACTTCCCTGGTGCCATCCGCGCGGTCGATCCACTTGGTCCCGCGGGCGCCGGGCGCGCCGCCGTTGACGCCCCACGGGTAGGTGAGCCAGCGGTCGTCGTGGATCGCGATCGTGCCCGGCTCTTCGAAGACGTAGGTCACGTCCACGCCGTTGCCGCCGCGGTGCAGGCCCGCGCCACCGGTGTCGGCGACGGTCTCCCAGCGTTCGATGCGCAGCGGGTAGTAGGACTCCAGGTACTCACACGGGATGTTGACGAAGCTCGGCCACAGCGAGTGCCCGTCGGGCCCGTCGCCCAGCGGCCGGCCGGGGATGCCGCCGAAACCGATCGAGTACAGTTGGAACCACTCGCCCTTTCGCTCGCCGCTCGAGTAGTTACCGGAGTACATGAAGTGCGGGCTGGACGAGAAGCCGGCCGCGTTGAGCAGGGCCGGGTTCGTCTGGCCGAGCAGGCCGCCGAAGAGGTCGAACACGCGGCCGATGCCGTGGTTGCGGCCGTTGAGCGAAGCCGGGTGCTTCGGCTTCCAGTAGGATCCGTCCGGAATGGTCACGTCGACCAGCGGGTAGAACCCGTCGTTCCACAGGATCTGCGGGTCGGCCACGGTGATCATGTAGATCCCGAAGAACATCCGGGTGAGGTTCTCGTTGATGTAGTAGTTGATCGGCCCCGCGGCCTGCGGCGAGCTGCCCGTGAAGTCCAGGTGCACCTTCTCGCCGGTGCGGGTGAGCGAAAGTTTCAGTTCGTAGGGGCCGAAACCCACGCCGTCGTCGCAGATGTAGTCGGTGAAGCTGATCGTCTTGCCGTCTTCGAACACCGTCTGCAGCAGGATCTTCATCGCGTCGTAGTTGCGCTGCAGCAGAGCGTCCAAAGCGGACAGGTAGGTCGCCGTGCCGAACCGGTCGCACATCTCCACCACGCGGCGCGAAGCCGTGCGGCAGGCGGCGACGAGCCCGTTGAGGTCGGCGCGGTTCCAGTCCGGCATGCGGACCTGGTTGAGGATGATGCGCAGGGCGTCCTCGTTCAGCTTTCCCTTGCTGTAGAGCTTGAACGGCGGGACGACCACGCCCTCTTCGTAGATCGTGCGCGCGTCGGTGGGCATCGAGGACGGCGTCTTGCCGCCGACGTCGGACATGTGCCCGAACATCGACGCCCAGCCGACGAGCCGGCCCTCGTGGTAGATCGGCATCACGATCAGCCAGTCGTTGGCGTGGCTGATCGCCGCGCCGCACGCGTACGGGTCCGACGTCATGAGCACGTCGCCTTCTTCGATGGTGTCGTCGAAGAAGGCGAGGAAGTCCGGGATGGACAGTCCGAACTGGCCGACCACCATCTTGCCGCTCGGGTCGCCGATGAGCGGGAACTCGTCGTGCTGCTCGCGGATGCCGGGTGACAGCGCGGTGCGGAAGAGCACCTCGTCCATCTCGTACCGGGCGTTGCGCAGTCCGTTCTCGATGAGGTCGAGGGTGACCGGGTCCACTTCGGACCTGGTGATCGCGCCGGTGGCGGTCTCGATGATCTCAGCCAAGGTTCAGCCCTCCAGCGGGGTGATCAGCAGGCTGCCCGACGCGTGCACGGTGGCGGCGTGCTCGGGCAGCACGAGGGTCGTGGAGTCCATTTCGGTCACGATCGCGGGCCCGGCGACGACGTCACCGGCCAGGAGCTTCGCGCGGTCATAGACCTTCGCGTCGAGCTGTTTGCCCGACACGTGGATCGGGTGCGTGTCCACCAGCGCGGCGGCCGGGTCGCCGGTGCCCTCGGCCAGCGTCACGGCCGCCACCGACGGGCGCGGGCCGGTGACGGTGGCGCGGGCGTTGACCAGCTCGTGGTCCACGTTGAGCAGGAAGGAGAACAACCGGTCGTGCTCGGCGTCGAAGTGCTTGGCCAGCAGTTCGAGCGCGGTGTCGGGGGTGTCCAGCGACGCCGGGTCGACCTCGACCGGGATCTCGAAGCCCTGGCCGTGGTAGCGCACGTCGACCTGGAAACCGAGCGTCTGATCGGCGCGGTCGAGCCCCTGCTCCACGAGCCGGCCACCGGCCTCGTCACCCAGTTCGCGCAGGATCTGCACGAGCTCGGCGCCGGTGAGGTCGGCGAAGCGGCGCAGCACGGTGCGGGCCGACACATCCCGCAGGCTCGTGGTCGCGTCGCCCAGCGCGCACAGCACGCCGGGGGACGGCGGCACGATCACAGGCCACGCGCCGGTCAGCTTGCCGAGGGCGTTGGCGTGCAAGGGACCCGCGCCGCCGAACGCGACGAGCGCGAAGTCGCGCGGGTCGAAGCCCTGCTGCACCGAGACGAGCCGCAGGCCACCGAGCATGTTCTCGTTGACGATGTCGATGATCCCGGCCGCCGCGGCCTCGACGCTCGGCAGGCCCATCGCGTCGGCCACCTTCGCGACGGCGGTGCGGGCGGCTTCGACGTCGAGCGTGATCTCGCCGCCGGCCAGCTGTGCGGGCAGGTAACCGAGGACGACGTTGGCGTCGGTCACCGTCGGCTCCGTGCCGCCCTTGCCGTACGCGGCGGGGCCGGGGTCGGCACCCGCGGACTGCGGGCCGACGCGCAGCGCCCTCGTCAGTTCCGGTACGTGGGCGATGGAACCGCCGCCGGCGCCGACCGTGCGAACGTCCACACTGGACGCCCGTACGGTGAGGTCACCGACATGCGTCTCGCGGCCGATGCGCGGGTTGAGGTCCTGCACGAGCGCGACGTCGGTGGACGTGCCGCCCATGTCGAACGTGATGAGGTCGCGGTGGCCGCACTGCTCGGCCACCCACACCGCGCCCGTCACGCCGCCGGCGGGGCCGGACAGCAGCATCGTCACCGGGGCGGCGACTGCGGCATCGGCCCCCGAGAGGCCACCGTCGCTGCGCAGGATGGCCAGCTCACCGGCCACGCCGCTGCCGGCGAGCTCACTCGCCAGCGTCTCGACGTACTTCTTCACCTGCGGCTGCACGTAGCCGTTGGCGACGGTGGTGACCGTGCGCTCGTACTCGCGCAGCTCGGGCAGCACGTCCGACGACAGCGACACCGGCACGCCGGGCAGCACGTCTGCGGCGATCCGGGCCACGCGGCGCTCGTGCGCGGAGTCAGCGAAGGAGTTGATCAGCGACACGGCGAGCGCCTGGATGCCGCGGCCGCGCAGCTTCTCCAGCTGGGCCCGGACGTCGGCATCGTCGAGCTCGCGGATCACCGCGCCGTCGCTGGCGATGCGCTCGTCGACCTCGACGGTGTTCTCCAGCGCCGCCAACGGTTCCGGCTTCGGCCAGATGATCCAGCCGGCGAGCCCGCCCGGGACGTAGGAGCGCGCGATCTGCAGCACCTGGCGGAACCCGCGCGTGGTCACGAGCCCCACGCGGGCACCCTTGCCTTCGAGGATGGCGTTGGTGGCCACGGTCGTGCCGTGCAGCACCTGCGCGACTTCGCTCAGCGCGATGCCGGCGTCGGCGCACACCTTCGCGATGCCGTTGCGGACGCCGACCGACTGGTCGGCGGGGGTGGACGGGGTCTTCGCCCGCCAGGTGCCGCCGGTCGTCTCCTCGACCAGCAGCACGTCGGTGAACGTGCCACCGACATCGACACCCAGCCGGTAAGTCTGTGCTGTTGGCCTCGGCTCCGCCGGGGCGTGCGAGATCGCTTTTGAGCCGGAGTCTCGATCACGCGGTCGGATCGGCCGGGGGCCGATCGCACCGCCTGATCGAGACGCCGGCGCGATCTCGCGCTGTGGTTGCTGTTGGCGGGACGAGCCGGCCGTGATGGTGTGGCTGAGGAGATGAGTCACGGGTTCTCCTGATCTTCAGCTGCGCGGATCATGACCGCGCGCGCGTTGCGGATGTGGGCGGTCATCACGGCCCGCGCCCACTCGGGGTCGCCGGCGCGCAGGGCGGCGACGATCTCGACGTGGTGCGCGAGGCTGCGCCGCAGGGACTGTTCGTCGTAGGTGTGGAAGTTGCGCAGCACGACCGGCGCGTGAACGGCGGTCGCGAGCGCTCCCGCGAGCGCCGGGTGCCCGGCGAGCTCCACGAGCCGGGCGTGGAACTCGCGGTTGAGGGGCACCAGCGCGTCGAGGTCCTGCCCGGGTCCAGGGTGACCGACCTCGACCATGTGCGCGGCGAGCTCGTCGAGCGCCGTGAGGTCCGCGTCGCTCGCGTTCGGGGCGGCGAGTGCGGTGAGCTGGGGTTCCAGCTGCGTGCGCAGGTCGAAGATCCCTTCCAGCTCTTCGACGCTCCACTGACTCACGCGGGCCCCCCGGTTGGGAACCAGCTCCACGAGTCCTTCGGCCGCGAGGCGGGTCAGCGCCTCGCGGACCGGGGTCCGGCTCACGCCGAGCCGGACGGCCAGCTCGACCTCGCCGAGCCGGGCGCCCGCCGGGAACTCGCCCTTCAGGATCAGCTCGCGCAATGCGTCTACCGCGCGTCCCGATGAAGTCGCCGCCTGTGTCACCCGTCACCCCGTCTCTCAGATTGTGTGCAATCTAGGCCGACGCCTTGTCGTCCGCAAGGCATGGGGAGTATTTTCGCAGTGGATGTATACAAGGAGGAATTCCGTGGGAAATCTGCTCGGTACCGCCGGAACCCCGCGCAAGCGCCTGCGCGAGCTGCTGACCGCGGGCCCGCCGCTGGTCGCGCCCGGGGCGTACGACGCGCTTTCGGCCCGGCTGGTGGAGCAGGCCGGGTTCGACGTCGTGTACATGACGGGCTTCGGCACCACCGCGTCGCTCATCGGGCGCCCGGACGTGGGCCTGCTCTCCGCCGCGGAGATGATCGACAACGCGACGCGCATCGTCTCGGCGGTCGACGTGCCCGTGATCGCGGACGCCGACACCGGCTACGGCAACGCGATCAACGTGGTGCGCACCGTCCGGGCGTACGAACAGGCCGGCGTCGCGGCGATCCACCTCGAAGACCAGGTGATGCCGAAGAAGTGCGGCCACATGTCGGGCAAGGCCGTGATCTCGCGCGAGGAGATGGTCGGCAAGATCGCCGCGGCCGCCGCCGCCCGGTGCGACCCGGACTTCGTCCTCATCGCCCGCACGGACGCCGCCGCCGTCCACGGTCTCGACGACGCCGTCGGCCGCGCCAAGGCCTACGCCGACGCGGGCGCCGACGTGCTGTTCGTGGAGGCGCCGACCAGCGAGGAGAGCATCGAGCGCGTGGCCACGGAGCTGCGCGGCGTCGCACCCCTGGTGTTCAACTGGGCCGAAGGCGGCCGGACGCCGCCGCTACCGCTGTCGCGCATCGCGGACCTCGGCTTTTCCCTGGTGCTGTACCCGATCGGCACTTTGCTCGCCGCGACGGCCGGCATCCGCTCCCTGCTCGACGTCATCCGCCGCGACGGCACCCCCACGGCCGCCTTGCCGGGCGTGCCGACGTTCGACGAGTTCACGACGCTGATCGGGCTGCCTGAGGTGAACGAGCTGGAGCAGCGGTTTTCCGGAGAGTGATCAGGGTTTCCGTGCGGTGAACAGGCTTGCCGGGGTCGAACGTGTCCAGGTGGGTACCGGTCACCTCGAGCCCGGCGACCCGGGCCCGGTTTTCGCGGTCGACGGGCGCGAAACCCGTGAGCCACACGGCTACCCGAACTGCGGCGCCGCCATCACCTGGCGGTACTGAGCCCGGCGCTACTCGGCCCAGATCCCCCGCACATGACGGATGTGGCTTCGCATCAAGGCTTCCGCGCCGTCCGCGTCGCGGGCTTCGATGAGGTCCAGGAGTTCCGCGTGTTCGTGGGAGGAGGGGACGAGCTCGTCGCGGTCGGCGAGGCCGCGAAGGCCGTAGATTCGGGAGCGGGAGCGCAGGGAGCGGACGGTCTCGACGAGGTGCGGGTTACCCGCCTGTTCGAGCAGGCGCAGGTGGAACTGCATGTCCGTGGCGACGTGGGCGATGAGGTCGTGCGCGGCGGCCGCGTGTTCGATGCCGGTGGCCAGCGGGCGCAGCTCGGCGATCACGGCGGGATCGACGCCGGTCTCGGCGAGGCGGCGGACGGTGGGCACCTCGATGAGGGCACGCAGCTCGCTGAGGTCGTCGAGGTCCTTTTCGGACGGTTCGGTGACGCGGAAACCCTTGTTGCGCACCGTGTCGATCAAGCCCTCTTTGACGAGGTCGAGCATCGCCTCGCGCACGGGCGTCGCGGAGACGCCGAACTGCGTGGCGAGGCTGGGCGCCGAGTACACCACGCCGGGGCGCAGCTCGCCGGAGATGACGGCGGCGCGAAGGGTCTGCGTGATCTGGTCGCGCAGGTTCCGCTGGACGCCGAAGGTGGGCAGCGTCAGCGTGAGGTGCTCCTGGCTGGTCAACGTGACTCTCCCCGGGCGGCCTCGTAGGTGGTGGCGGCGACCACCAGATCCTCCCACGCCATTCCCACGCTCTTGAACAGCCGGGGCCCCGACCAGGGCAGCGCCGCCCCGCGGACCACATCGGACAGCGGCACCAGCGCGTCCGGCGCCAATGCGCCCTCCTGCACCGCCAGGACGACGTCGCCGGCCTCGCGCAGGGCGGTGTCCACCGCTTCGACGACCACCGTGGCGCGGCCCACCAACGAGGAGTCGACCTCACGCACGTGCGGTTCGTGCGAACCGACCGCCACCACCGTCGCCCCGTCTCGAACCAGGGCGCCGTCGAACAACGGCGTCGGCGAAGTGGTGCAGCACGCCACCAGGTCCGCCGAAGCCACGTCCGCCGCGGTGCCGACCCGGGCGCCCCAGGCCGACGCGAAAGCCTCGGTCCGCGAAGCGGAACGACCCACCACCACGACGTCGCGCACCGGCCGGACCTCCCGCAGCGCCTCGAGGTGGCTCGCCGCCTGCGGTCCGGTCCCGAACACCACCAGCCGCGACGCGTCCGGCGCCGCCAGGCAGTCCACGGCCAGCGCCGACACCGCCGCCGTCCGCACCGACGTCACCGCGACCCCGTCGAGCAAGGCCAGCGGGGTCAACGTCGCCCCGTCCAGCAGCAGGTACTCGCCCTGGATCCGCGGCAGGTCACGGGCGGGATTTCCGGGCGCGACCGTCGCCACCTTCACCCCGGCGAACGCACCCCAGAACGCCGGCATCAGCAGGAACTGCCCGCTCGGCACCGGAACGACGGCCCGCGCCGGGTCCGCCGAAGGGTCGAGACCGTCGGCCAACGCGGCACGCAACGCCGCGATCGCCGCGGACATCGACGGCCGCGCGGCCAGCACCTCGATCACAGTTCGAACCCTGCCGGGAACGGGTCGTCGGGGTCGAGGAAATACTGCGCCGTGCCGGTCAGCCACGCGCGACCGGTGATGGTCGGGACGACGGCGCCCACCGTGCCCACCATCGTCTCCTCCACCAGCCGGCCGATGAAGTGCGTGCCGATGAACGACTCGTTGCGGAAGTCGGTGTGCAGCGCCAGCTCGCCGCGCGCGTGCAGCTGCGCCATCCGCGCGCTCGTGCCGGTGCCGCACGGTGACCGGTCGAACCAGCCCGGGTGGATGGCCATGGCGTGGCGCGAAACCCGCGCGTCGGAACCCGGCGCGGCCAGGTACACGTGGTGGCACCCGGAAATCTCGGGGTTCTCCGGGTGCACGGGCAGATCCTGGGAGTTGATCGCGTCCATGATGGACAGTCCCGCGTCGAGCAGCTTCTGCTTTTCCGCGCGATCGAAGGGAAGCCCGAGCTCCTCGAGCTCGACGATCGCGTAGAAGTTGCCGCCGAAGGCCAGGTCGTAGCGCACCTGACCGAGCCCCGGCACGGCCACCTTGCGGTCGAGACCCACCGAGAACGACGGCACGTTGCGGATCGTCACCGACCGCGCCGCGCCGTCGCGCACCGCCACCTCGGCGATGACGAGCCCGGCCGGGGTGTCGAGCCGGATCGTGGTGACCGGCTCGACGACCTCGACCATGCCCGTCTCGACCAGCACCGTCGCGACGCCGATGGTGCCGTGCCCGCACATCGGCAGGCAGCCCGACACCTCGATGAACAGCACGCCCCAATCGGCGTCCGGACGCGTCGGCGGCTGCAGGATCGCGCCGCTCATCGCCGAATGCCCGCGCGGCTCGTTCATCAGCAGCTGCCGGATGTGGTCGAGGTGCTCGACGAAGTACTGCCGTCGCTCGAACATCGTGGCACCCGGCACGACGCCGACTCCACCCGTGATCACGCGGGTCGGCATCCCCTCGGTGTGGGAGTCGACCGCGTGGAACAGCCGCTTGGCGCGCATGGTCTAGGAAAGCCCTTCCTCGAGCGCTCGTTCGGTGGCCTGGCGGACGGCCTTCTCCTGCTCGGGCGTGAGCGGCACCCGCGGCGGGCGGCACGGCCCGCCGTAGCGGCCCGCGATGTCCATGCTCAGCTTGATCGCCTGCACGAACTCCGTGAGCGAATCCCAGCGCAGCAACGGGTGCAGCAGCCGGTAGAGCGGCACGGCCTTCTCCAGGTCGCCGGCCGACGCCGCGGCCCACAGCTCGCTGGTGGCCTTCGGGAACGCGTTGGGGTAACCCGCGACCCACCCGGGCGCACCGGCGATCGCCAGCTCCAGCAGCACGTCGTCGGCGCCGCACAGCACGTCGAGCTCCGGTGCCAGCTCGGCGATCCGGTACGGCCGCCGCACGTCGCCCGAGAACTCCTTCACGCCCACGATCAGGCCCTCGGCGTGCAGCTCGGCCAGCAGCTCCGGCACGAGGTCGACCTTGGTGTCGAAGGGGTTGTTGTACGCGACGATCGGCACGCCCGCCTTCGCGACCTCGCGGTAGTGCTCGACCACCGCGCGCTCGTCGGCCCGGTAGGAGTTGGGCGGCAGCAGCATCACCGCGGGGCAGCCCGCCTCCGCCGCGCTCTCGGCCCAGCGCCGCGCTTCCGTCGCGCCGTACGCCGCGACACCCGGCATCACCGTGAAACCCTCGGGCGCCGCTTCGACCGCCGTGTGGACCACGCGCGTGCGCTCTTCGACGCTCAGCGTCTGGTACTCCCCCAGCGAACCGTTGGGCGTGACCCCGTCACAACCGCTCTCGGCCAGCCACGCGACGTGCTCGGCGTACGCGTCGAAATCGACCGTCAGCGCACCCGGTTCGGTCTCCCGCAAGGGGAGTGCCGCCGCCACCAGCACGCCGTGCCACGGCTTTTCGCGCCCCGTCATCAAGCCCTCCACGAAGTCGATGTTACTCAGCGCCGTGAGCCGGAGCTGAGCCCGAAAACCGGTCGGAAATTCATCGTGCCATGTGTCATGTGACATTGTACAGTGTCCTGACCTCGTCCCCCATCGTGGGAGGATCCATGTCAGAGACGACCGGCGCGCCCCCGAAGCTCACGTCGCACGTGCTGGCGGCCCGGCTCGAACGCCTGCCGATCTCCCGGTTCCACTACAAGCTGCTCTTCGCGGGCGGCCTCGGCTACACCTTCGACGCGATGGACGGCGCGATCGTCGCCTTCATCCTCCCCTCCGTCACCGCCGAATGGGGCCTGTCCAGCGGAGCCACCGGCATCCTGGGCAGCAGCCTGTTGATCGGGTTCCTCTTCGGCGCGTTCGGCGCCGGGGTGCTCGGCGACAAGATCGGCCGGCGCGCGGTCATGGTCAGCGCGCTCATCCTCTACGCGGCCGCGAGCCTCGTCGCGGCCGTCGCGCCGAACTTCGCGGTGCTGTTCGTCGCGCGCGTCGTGGCGGGCATGGGCACCGGCGCGGAGAGCGCGATCATCGCGCCCTACCTCTCGGAGTTCGTGCCCTCGCGCGTGCGCGGGCGCTACATCGGTTCCCTGGCCGGGTTCTTCGCGTTCGGCTATGTGTTCGCGAGCCTGCTCGGCTACTTCGTGGTCAGCGACGTACCCCACGGCTGGCGCTGGGTCCAGGTGCTCACGGCGGTGCCGATCGTGATGCTGCTGTGGTGGCGCCGCTCGCTGCCGGAGTCACCACGGTTCCTGCACGTCCACGGCCGCGTCGCCGAGGCCGAGCTCGTGGTCGCCGACATCGAGCGACAGGTGAGCGCCCGCGTCGGCCCGCTGCCGGCGCCGCAACCATCCACACAGGACGAAGAAGTGCAGGTGTCCTCGGGCACGATCCTGTCGAACCTGCGCGCGCTGGTCTCGACCGGGCTGCGCAAGACCACGATCACGTCGTGGGTCTACTGGTTCGTCGCCATCTTCACCTACTACGGCTTCTTCACCTGGATCCCGTCGCTGCTGGTGAAGCAGGGCTTCGACATCTCGAAGAGCTTCCTCTTCTCCATCGTCATCTACCTCGCGCAGATCCCCGGCTACTACTCGGCCGCGTTCGTGAGCGAGCGCATCGAGCGCAAGTGGACGATCGTGATCTACCTGGCGGGCGGTGCGCTCGGCGCACTGGGGCTGGCCTTCGCGGGCAACAGCACCCAGATCCTGATCTGGGGCATCGTGCTGTCGTTCTTCATGAACGGCAACGCGGCGCTCGAGTACTCCTACACGTCCGAGATCTACCCGACGATGATCCGCACCACCGGCCTCGGCGTCGCGTCGGCGGTCGGGCGGATCGGCGGCATCATCGCGCCGATCGTGATCGGCTTCTCCTACAGCAACGTCGGGTTCGGCGGCGTGTTCACCATGCTGCTGATCCTGCTCGTGATCGGCGCGGGGGTGGTGGCCGTGTTCGGCCAGCGCACCACCGGCCGCTCGCTCGAAACGATCGGGCAGGAGACGATCGGACGTGGCTGAACCCCGCGAAACCTCTGGAGGTGCCCGCATGTCCGCCGACCTCAGCGTCCGGCATGTCAGTGTCGTCGATCCCGAGTCCGAGCAGGTGACCGGCGAGCAGGTCGTCCGGATCACCTGCGGCCGGATCACGGCCGTCGAAGCCGATCCCGGCGGTCCGGTCGGGGCCGGCGAGCTGGACGGCACGGGGCTGTTCGCCGTGCCGGGGCTCATCGACTGCCACGTGCACGTCAACGCCGTGAGCGCGGCGCTCGGCACGGTGGCCGACGAGTCGCCCGCGTACGTGGCCGCGCAGGCATCGCACCTGCTGAAGGACATGCTGGCGCGCGGCTTCACGAGCGTCCGCGACGTCGGGGGCGCGGACTTCGGGATCGCCGCCGCCGTGGCCGAAGGCCTGTTCACCGGTCCGCGGATCTTCTTCGGCGGCAAGGCCCTTTCCCAGACCGGCGGGCACGGCGACCTGCGCCCGGCCGGGCGCGACGTTCACGACCAGCACTACGCGATCCCGGTGCTCGGCCGGGTGTGCGACGGCGTCGACGAGGTGCGCCGCGCCGCGCGCGACGAGATCCGCCGCGGCGCGTACCACCTGAAAATCATGCTGTCCGGCGGCTGCGCGAGCCCGACCGACCGCGTGGACTCCCTGCAGTTCTCCGACGAGGAGGTGACCGCGATCGTCGAGGAGGCGGCCGCGGCGAACCTCTACACGGCGGGCCACGCCTACACTGCCGACGCCGTGAACCGCGGGCTGCGCCTCGGCGTCCGCACGATCGAACACGGGAACCTCCTCGACGCGACGTCGATCGACCTGTTCCTTGCGCACGACGCGTTCTACGTGCCCACGCTGATCACCTACCAGGCCTTGCTGGAACAGAGCCGGGAGCTCGGTTTCACGGCGGAGCAGTACGAAAAGGTCGTGCGGGTGACGGAAAACGGCTACCAGGCGTTGCAGCTCGCCGACTCCGCCGGTGTCCGCATCGCCTACGGCAGCGACCTGCTGGGCGCGATGCAGGCACGGCAGTCGGAGGAGTTCTCGTTGCGCGCCAAGGTGCAGAAGCCGGCCGCGGTGCTGCGCTCGGCCACCACGGTCGCGGCCGAACTGCTGCGCCAGGTCGGCACGGTCGGCACGCTCGCGCCCGGCGCCAGGGGTGACGTCCTGCTCGCGCGGGCGAACCCGTTGGAGGACCTCGACGTGCTGGCGAATCCGTCGGCCGGGCTCGCGGCCGTCGTGCAGGACGGGGTGGTGCGCGTCCGGCGCTGACCGACGGTGCTCCGGTCTGGTCCGGACCGGGCCGGAACACCGGCACCGCGCCGGGCCAGAAGCAGTCCCGCATCGTCGTGCTCCCGGCCGGGAGCAGGTCCGGCCGAGCGCGCGGTGGAATTCCGGGCCAGAGGGGGCCTGACAGGTCCCCTCTGGACGCCGGACCGGGCCTCGCGCGTCGTTAGCCTCGGTCGTGGATCGCAGCCACACCAGGAGGAACGCACCCATGAAGGCCATGTTCATCACCGCGTACGGCGACCCCGGCGTCCTCGAGCCGGCCGAGGTCCCCGAGCCCGTCCCAGGGCCGGGTGAACTCAGTGTCACCGTGTCCCACTCGGCCGTCGGGCTGGTCGATGCGATCATCCGCCGCGGCGAACTGGCCGACTACGACTACGCGCCACGACCGCCGGTGGTGCCCGGGCTGGAGGTGGCGGGCACCGTGCGCGCCGTGGGCCCGGGCGTCGACCGGTTCGCCGTCGGCGACGAGGTGGCGACGCTGACCCTGCCGCGGATGGGCGGATACGCGGAGGTCACCGTCGCGCCCGCCGACCTGGTGGTGCCGCTGGCGGGCACGGGTGTGAGCCGCGAACAGGCCGTCGCAGGGTTCGCGAACACGGTCACGGCGTACCTGTCCCTCACCGAGGCGGTGCGCCCGCCGGTCGGCGGCAAGGTGCTGGTGCACGGCGCCCTCGGCGCACTGTCGTCGGTCTACCCCGAGGTGGCGCGGCTGCTCGGGGCGAACGAGGTGGTCGGCACCGTGCGCCGGGCCGAGCACGTCGACGCGGCGCTCGCGCTCGGGTTCGACCGGGTGGTCCTCTCCGGTGAGTTCACCGAGGCGCTGGGAGACGAGCGGTTCACCGTGATCGTCGATCCGGTGGGCGGCGACCTGCGGCGGGCCTCGATCGGCGTGCTCGCTCCGATGGGCCGGCTGCTCGCGGTCGGCAACGCGGGCGGCGAGCACGGCGCAGCGCTCGACTCGAACGCGGTGTGGGGCGGCAACATCGGCGTCGTCGGGTTCAACGTGGGCGGCTACCTGGCCGCCGACACCTCACCGGCCGTGCCTGCGGTGCGGACGGTGCTGCCGCTGTTCACCGACGGGAAGATCAGCCTGCCGGTGACGACGCTGCCGTTCGCCGAGGCCCGCGAAGCGCACCGGCGGATCGACGCCCGGGAGGTGAGCGGGCGGCTGGTTCTCGCTTCGCTCTAGGCTCGGGCGCATGGAGCGGGACGACGAGCTGAGCGAGTTCCTGCGCTCGCGCCGCGCCCGGGTCACCCCGGCCGAGGCCGGGCTGGGTCCGGGTGCCGGCGTTCGCCGCGTCCCCGGCCTGCGGCGCGAGGAGGTCGCGAGGCTGGCCGGGGTGAACGTGGACTACTACGTGCGGCTGGAGCGCGGCCGCCGGATCAACCCGTCCGATTCGGTGCTCGACGCGGTGGCCCGCGCGCTGCGGCTGAACGCCACGGAGCGGGCGCACCTGTTCGCGCTGGTGCGCCCCGGGAGCACCCGCCCGGCGCGGCGCTCGGTTCCGCCTCAGCGGGTGCGGCCGTCGGTGCACCGGATCCTCGATGCCCACGAGCCGCTCCCGGCGATGGTCCTCGGCCGCCGGATGGACGTGCTCGCCGCGAACCGGCCGGCCCGCGCGCTGTACACGGACTGGGAAGCCCTGCCCGGACCGTCACGCAACATGGTGCGGTTCCTCTTCACCGACCCGGCGGCGCGCAGCGTGCTGGTGGACTGGGCGGGCAGCGCGACCGAGGCGGTCGCGCACCTGCACCTCTACCAGGGCCGCCACCCCGCCGACCCGCTGCTGGCGGGCCTGGTCAGCGACCTGTCGGCCGCGAGCGAGGACTTCCGCGGCCTCTGGGCCGACCACGACGTGCACCAGCACACCTACGGAGCGAAGAGCTTCAACCATCCGGTGGCGGGCCGGTTCACCCTGGCCTACGAGCTGCTCGGCGTGCTGGACGACGCGGACCAGTTCCTCACGCTCTACACAGCGGACCCGGGCTCGGCGTCGGAAGCGGCGCTTCGTCACCTCCGCACGGCGTCCATCGCGGATGCCTGAACCGGAGCGGACGGTGATCGCCCTCGGGAACAGCGCTGCGATCGCCCGGGCGCAAGCCGCGTCCACCCTCGGTGAACGCGTTCGGCCCAGCTGTCAGCCGAGCCGGATCGTCGCGGTTTCCGGGCCAGCGCTGACTTCCACCGCACCACGGCAGGCCGCGAGCCGCGCGTAGTCGGGCCGGGTGAGAACCACGATCGGCAACCGCAGGTCGTACAGCTCGGCGGCGACCCAGGCGCCGAGCATGAGGATGGCGTCGGGTTCGGTGAGGACGAGGGCGGCGGGCGCGGTGCCGCTGCGGATCTGCTCGGCCAGGACCGACGACGAAGAGCTGGAGCCACGTGCCCGCGGCAGCACGAGGACGCGGCCGGTGAGGGTGGCGCCGCGCTGGGGGTGGTGTTCGTCGACGATCCGGCCGGCCAGGTCGGTGCCGCCCCAGAACGACAGCGGGGCGTCGAGCACGAGCGGCTTGCCGGTGGCTTCGCCAGGGAACACGGTGCGTCCGGTCAGCTCGCCCACAGCGCCTCGTCCCGCACGATCCGGCCGGCCCGCGCCGACGCGACGCATTCGGCGAGCGAGCCGAGGGCCACGTCCACGCCGATGTTGCCGGGCGCGTACCAGGCCCATTTGCCGGAGTTCGTCATCGCCGTGCGCAGGCCGGCGTCGAGGATCGGCGTGATGTAGGTGCAGGTGTCGACGACGATCCGCGCCCCGGCGGAGCGCACGGTTTCCGCGTAACCGAGCCGATCGGCCTCCGCGAGCACGGCGCGGCTCGTGGTCACGTAGGCGCGCACGTCGTGGTGGAACGGCCCGCCGTCGGCGAGCAGAGCGGCCAGGCGCTCGAACTCCGTGAGCGAGAAGTGCGGCGTGCCCAGGCACAACGCGTCGAGGTCCGTGCCGTGGGCCGTGGTCAGCTCGTCGCGGATGGCACGCACCTGGTCCGCGTCCACCCCGTGCGTCACGAGGTCCGGCGACGCGACGGACGCGAGCTCCGGCGCCTCCGGCGTCACACCCACGACGTGGAACAGCCCCACTCCCCCACTCGACGCGGCGGCGGCGCCGAACGCCTTCAGCTGGTCCTCCGTCACGGTCGCGGGCACGCCGGTCAGCACCGGCACCCCACTGCCCGCGAGGCGACCCGCGAGGTGGCCGAGCACGCCCCACGCCGCGTCCTCGTCGAGCAGCCGCCGGGAAAGGCCCGCGCAGTCGAGCCGGATCGTCGCGCGACGGTCGGCGTCGCGATGCAGGCCCGCGTCGGGCACACGGCCGGTGATGGCGGCGCCGATGTCGAGGAAATCGCCGTAGCGGTCGGTGCGGGCGCCGAGCACGGAGTTGGCGAACACGATCGCGTTGGACTCCGCCCACGCCACGTGCGTGCCGAACGCCGGGCGGTGCGTGAGCTGGTACGGGGCGCAGGTCCACGTCGGCTCGCAGCCCAGCGCGGTGTAACCCGCCATCAGGCGGCGCGCGTTGGCGGTCGTTTCGGCATCGGCGTGCACGAGGTCGGGGTGGCGCAGGTCGAGGGAGCCGACGTTGAGCGTGGTCGGCACGGCGACGCGGCCGCCGAGCTCTCCGAGCCGTTCGACGAAGTCCAGGCCGGCCTGGCCGTGGTAGAGGCAGCCGTCGACGTGGGCGGACTCGACCGCCAGCAGCCGCGCGGCGCCCCGGACCTGCGCGAGCGCGATGACCATGCGCAGGCACAGTTTCACCGCCTCGCCGTGCTCACCGGCGAGCATCGCGTTGTCCTCTTCGGACAGTTCGAGGTCAGCCACGCGCGAGGTCCCCGAGCGTCACGGGCTGCGCGATCGGCCGCGCCGCGATCCCGGCGAGGTCGGCGGCCGTCGGTTCACGGCCGCATTCGGCAGCGACGAGGCAGGCCGTGGCGTAGCCGCAGACGCGGCCCTGGCACAGGCCCATTCCCGGCCGGGCGAGCAGCTTCACCGTCCGCGCGTCCGTGGCGCCCAAGTCCTTGACCGCACTTCGAACAGTGCCGGCGGACACCTCTTCGCACCGGCAGACCTGCGTCTCGGAGTCGAGCCACGTCTGCCACCCGGGCCGCACGGGGTGGGCCGCGTGCATCGCGTTCGCGAAGGCGCGCAACGACTTGCGCTGCCGCAGCAAGCGCGCGACGGTGTCCCGGTTCGGCTCGGCCCCGACCGTGGTGAGTGCCGCGTGCAGGCCGGCCAGCTCGCCCTCCACCAGCGCAAGCGCGGAGCCGCCGACGCCGCAGACCTCGCCGGCGAGGTAGACACCGGGCGTGGTGGCGCGCTGCTGGTCGTCGGCGACGGCAACGAGACTGCCGTCCGCGCCGAGGCGGGTTTCGCAGCCCAGCTGCAGCGGGAGCTCCAGCTGGGGCGTGAAGCCGTAGCCGACGGCGACGGTGTCGCACCCGACCGTCCGCTCACTGCCCGCCACGATCCGCCACTGCCGATCGAGCGACGCGACCGTGACGCTCTCGACCCCGTCCGTGCCCCGCGCGGCGACGACCGCGGTGCGCGTGCGGTACGGAACTCGTTGGCGCAGCAACGTTTTCAGGTACCCGGCGCCTTCGGCGAGCTTGCCGGCGTTGGCCAGCACGGCCAGCGGCGAGCGCGCGAACCCGGCGGGCGAACCGGCCTCGAACACCCCCGCCACCTCGGCGCCGGCCTCGACCAGCCCGGCGGCGACGGGCAGCAGGAACGGACCCGTCCCCGCCACCACGACCCGGCTCCCCGCGCGCACGCCGTGGCCCTTGAGCAGCGCCTGCACGCCACCGGCGGTGTAGACGCCCGGCAGCGTCCAGCCGGGAAACGGCACCTGCCGGTCGTACGCGCCCGTCGCCACGATCACCGTGCGGCAGGAAATCTCGCCGCGGTCGGTGTGCACGGTGAAGCCGCCGTCCGTGCGCTCGACGTGCCAGATCGCGTGCCGCGCTCGAACGTCCACTCGGGACAGTCCCGCGCGCAGCCGCACGAGCGTCGGCCAGTCGTGGTGGCCCACGCCGTCGTCGCCTTCGCGGTGGCGCCAGAACTGCCCGCCCACGCGCGCGCCGGCGTCGACCAGCGTCACTCGCGCGCCGGCCGACGCGGCCGTCACCGCGGCGGCGAGCCCGGCCGGGCCGGCCCCGAGGACCGCGATTTCCGCCGCTTCAGCGGGAAAGCTCACCACGGCCCGCTCCTTCCTGCGGTTCGACGACGTCGCCCGGCAGCACCTCGGTCAGGCACGCGCGCCGCCCCGGCTTGCCGTTCACCACGACCAGACAGTCGAAACACACGCCGATCCCGCAGAACACCCCGCGGGGCGCGCCTTCGCGGCGCGTCGTCCGCCAGGACCGGTGGCCGGCGGCGATCAACGCGGCGCCCACGCTCTGCCCGGCTTCCGCGACGATCTCCTGGCCCCGGAAGGAAAACTTCACGCGCTCGCTCACGCGACCTCCTCGAACCGGTCGGCCCGGAACGGCGTCAAGTCCAGCTCCGGCTTCGCACCCGTGGCCACCTGCGCGATCAGGTGTCCCGTCGCCGCGGCCAAACCGATGCCCGCCCCTTCGTGACCGCACGCGTGCACCAATCCAGGCAAGCGCGGGTCCTCGCCGATCACCGGGAGGTGGTCCGGGCAGTAGGGCCGGAAGCCGAGGTAGCTACGCAGCAGGGAAACGTCGGCGAGGAACGGGAAAACACCGATCGCCTGGGCCGCCAGCCTGCGCACCACGGGCAGCGAGAACCGCCGGTCGAAGCCGACGCGTTCACGGCTCGCGCCGATGAGCACCGTGCCGGCCTGCGTGCCCTCGACGACCACCGACGTTTCCAGTCCGGCGTCGCCACTCGAGACGTTGGCGACGTAGTCGGCCGTGTAGACCTTGTGCCGGATCACGCGCGGCAGCGGTTCGGTGACCAGCACGAAACCGCGCCGCGGCAGCACCGGGATCGGGGCGCCCGCGAGCTTCGAGACGTCTCCGCCCCACGTGCCCGCGGCGTTCACCACCCACGGCGCGGAGAACTCGCCCGCGGACGTGCGCACCCCGCCGACCGAACCGTCGGCCCGCCGCCGGAACGACCGCACCTCGACGCCCGTGTGCAACTCGGCCCCGAGCCGGCCCGCCTGCCGCAGCAGCGCAGCGGCCGCGAGCATCGGCTGCACCTGCTTGTCCTGCGGGTAATACGCGCCGGAAGCGACGTCCGGCGTCAGGTTCGGCTCCAGCTCGGCGACCTCGGCCGGTGTCAGATCTTCGACCGAAACGCCGCGCGCGCGTTGCTCGGCCGCCAGCTCCGCCAAGCCCCGGGCGGCGTCCGCGGACTGCGCCACGACCACGCCACCCTTGTGTTCCAGCTCCAGGGAAGCGGGCCCGAACTCCTCGCCCAGCCGGGCCCACAGCCGGATCGACAGCAGCGCCAGGTCGAGCTCCGGCCCGAGTTCCTTGTCCGACACGAGGATGTTGCCCTCGCCACCGCTGGTCGTCCCGCCGGCGACGCCGCCGCGGTCGAGCACCGCGACGCGCAGGCCCGCGGCCGCGCAGTAGTAAGCGCACGCCGCCCCGACCACTCCGGCGCCCACGACGACCACGTCGGGGGACCTTCCCGTCGCCACCATGGCCAGTAGTATGTCACATTGCACAACATCGGGACGTGCGGTTCCCCACACCCCGGCGGCGGGACCGGCCGTCACCCCGGCCCCGCCGCCGAAGCTCAGCAGCCGGCCGGCTTGAGGACGAAGTCCGCGGTCACCGCCTGCCCCTTGACCAGTTTGACGCTGCGCGTCTGTGGCTGCCAGCCGTCGCGGGCCGCGATGAGCGTGAGCGGGTTGTTCCGGCGGTCGAGCCACAGCGTGTAGTGGCCCGCGGCGTCGGTCTTGAGCGTGTAGCTCGCCGCCCAGCTGTCGACCTGCACGGTCACCGCGGCCAGCGGACCCGCCGTCGCGCCGCAGCGCGCGCCGGTGACGGTGCCGGTCAGCTTGCTCCACGTGGCCGGCGGCTGCACCGTGAACGACACGGGGATCGCGGCCACCGCCTTCGGGACCTGCGCCCCGACGACCAGCTGCGCCGTGTACGTGCCCGGTTGCGTGATCGCCGCGACGCTCGCGTCGAGCGTCACCGTGAACGTCGCCGTCTTGCCCGGCGCGATCGTGGTCACCGACGGCGTGGTCGACAGCCACGGGATCGACACGTACTCCCCGCATTCGCCGTAGCCCGGCAGCAGCAGGTCGTGACTGGTCGGGTTGAAGCTCGCGTTCGCCGAGCCGCCGATGCGGTAGAAGCCGCAGGTGCTGCCGCCGCGGAACAGCGTCTCGTTCGAGTTCGGCAGCGCCGACCACTGGTTGGACGCCGGGTCGTACGCGTAGCCGGCGTTGGTGAGCTCACCGTCGGCGATGCCGCCCGAGAGCAGCAATTGTCCATTCGCGACGGTCGAGGCCGAGCCCCACATCTGCACCGGCAGGTCGGCGACGCGCGACCACGCGCCCTTCTCGACGTCGAGCTTGTACGCGGTCTTCAGGTTGTCCAGGCCGCTGACGCCGCCGGCGCAGTAGATCGAACCGGCGATGGTGCCGCAGTTGGTCCAGCCGATCGGCGCGGGCAGCGCCGGGCCGGCCGACCACTTGTCCACGGCCGGGTCGTAGACCTGCACCCGCGTGACACCGCAGTTGCCGCCGTCGCAGCCGCCGACCACGTAGATCCGCCCGCCGGCCACGGCGACGCCCATCGCGGAGGTGGCCGTGGGCATCGGTGCACCCGCGGTCCACGTGTCGGTGACGGTGTCGTAGATGTCGGTGTTCGTCACCGGGATGCTGCCGTCGGCCCAGCCGCCGGTCACGTAGATCTTCGTGCCGACCGCCACCACCGCGGGGGTTTCCCGCGGAGTCGCGAGCTCGGCGATCGGCGTCCACGCGAGCGTGCCCGGGTCGTAGACGAAGTTCTTGGTCGTCAGCTCGGCGCCGTTGAGGCCCGTGAAGGAGTAGACCTTCCCGTTCACAGTCGCGACGCCGTTGTCCATGATCTTCGTCGGATAGTCGGCCACGGTCTGCCACGCGTCACCGGCCGCCAGCGTCTCGGCGGGGGCGGCCTGCTTCACGTGCCCCAGCAACGGTCCTGTGCTGAAGTCGCCCTTGATCCGCTGCAGCGGCGCCGAGTGCGCCACGGCCGGGGTGAACGCGCCGGACGACGGATTCAGCCGCACGTCCACGGGTGCCGTGCCGGTGTTGCGCACCTTGACGTTCGCAGTTGTCTTCCCTTGCCACGCCACCGTTTTGTTCACGGCCGCGCTGGTCACCTCGAGCCGGCCGGCGTCGAGCAGGAAGTCGGCCGGGGTCACGGCGTCGGGCGCCACCACGGTCTTCTGCGTGCCCGGCACGAAGTTCGTGGCCGACGCGGTGACCGGGTGGCTGCCGGTGACGCTGGAGAAGAACCAGTACGAGCCGTCGGACTGCGTCGTCGCGCCCTCGCCGGGCCGGTCGACGCTGTCCACCGAGGCCCCACCGAGCGCGGCGCCGGTCACGTGGTCGTGCACCGAGCCGGTGACGAGCCCGCCGGGCACGACGTCGCACGCGTGGTCACCGATGAGGACGTCGTCGACCTGCCACCAGAAGCCGAACAGCTGGTCGCGGTAGTTGAAGCGCACCTGCACGGTCTTCTTGCCCGCCGCACCCGGCAGCGGCACGACCTGCGTCGACGGCCCGGACACGGTGTCGCTGCCGTGCTGCCAAACGGTGGTCCAGGTGGCGCCGCCGTCGGTCGTGAAGTCCACGGCGCCCTGCTGGCCCTGCGTGCCCTGGTAGTCGCTCGCGAACCGCACGGTCGGGTTGGCCGTGCCGCTCAGGTCGACGACGGGGCTGACCAGCGACGTGTCCTGGTCGCCGCCGATCGAGTTGCTGTCCACGGTGGCGAACGCGCCGGTGCCGCCGGTGTAGTTGTCGCGGCCGCCCGGGTTGTCGAACGCCCACGTGGCCGCGCCGTCACCGAGGTTGTTCACCACCTGCCACGTCGAGGGCGCCTCGAAGTCCTGCGTGTCGCCGGTGAAGCGGTTGGCGTAGCCGGGCGCGCCGCAGGTCACGGGGTCGACGGTCACGACGGCGTCGTGCGTGGCGGCGGTGTCGCCGACCGGCACGGACGCGGAGCCGGGCAGGTATCCGGGGTAGTCCGGGTCGACCTGCACGGAGTAGGTCGCGTCCTCGGGCACGGTCATCGAGTACCGCCCGGTGAGCGGATCCGTCTGCACGGCCGTGGTCGGCTGCCCGGCGACCTGGACATGCGCGGCCACCGGCCAGCCGTGGCCACTGCCGTCGCGCACGGTCCCGCTCAGCTGCACGGAAGGCACGGACGCCAGCGTGAAGTTCGCGGTCGCGGTCTTGCCGGCCTCGACGGTCACGTCGTCGACAGTGGTGTCGCGGTAGGAGAACTTGCCCGCGGTCACGGCGTAGGTGCCCACGGGCACGCCCAGCGTGTAGTGGCCCTCGGCGTCCACCGTCGTGGCGAGGTCACCGGCCTTCACCTGCGCACCGGCCAGCGGCGCGCCGGCGGCGTCGCGGACCGTGCCGGAGACGAGGCCGGTCGCGCCGGGCGTGAAGGCCGAGATGCCGCGCGGCGTACCCAGGCCCGTGGGTCCGTCGAAGCCGGCGCCGGCGGTGCAGAGGTACGCCGGGGCGCACGTGCCGTTGGCGCCTTCGGTGACGTCGTTGAAGGTCGCGCCGGAGCGGTAGGGCAGCGCGTTCGGGTAAGTGCCCGCCGCGGGAGTGCCGGCCAGCGCGTAGGCCGCCGCGACGATCGGCGACGACGCGCTCGTGCCACCCGCGAGACCCCACGCGCCGTGCACGAAGACCGCGACACCGGTGGCGAGGTCCGCGACCGCCGAGACGTCGGCGATGGTCCGGTTGGCACAGCCGGAATCCGTCTGCGCCGGGGGCTTCGGCTCGTACGCGGAACAGCCGCTGCCGGTGCCGGACCACACCGTCTCGCGCCAGCCGCGGGCGTTCGCGTCGCGGTAGAGCGAGGTGCCGCCGACCGACGTCACGTGCGGCGAGGCTGCGGGGAACTGCGGCCCGTAGCCGTAATCGCCCGAGCTCGCGGTGACCACGACGCCGGGGTGGTCGTAGTAGGCCTCGTCCAGGTCGAGCTCGGCCGGGTCCTCGTCGGCGCCGTAGCTGTTGGACACGAACTTCGCGCCCATGGCGACGGCCTGGTTCACCGCGGCGCCCATGTTCGGCACCAGCGAGTCGCCGGCCTCGACGAGCAGGATGTGGCAGCGCGGGCAGACGGCCGAGACCATGTCGAGGTCGAGCATCGTCTCCTGCTGCCAGCCCGTGTTCCCGGCCGGGAAGTCCTGGCCGCCGCGCTGGTCCACGCGCGTGAAGCAGCCGTTCGCGACCGTGCACGGGGGCAGGCCGAACTGCGCGCGGTACACGCCCATCTCGGCTTCCGCGTCGGGGGTGTCGTAGGCGTCGACGATCGCGACCGTCATCCCGTCGCCGCCCGTGGCCGTCGGGAGCTCGTACGCGCCGGCGAGGTCCGCCGGGCCGTAGCCCTGCGGCGCCGCGGCGCGCTGCATCCCGTGCGCGTCGCCGCGGAACAGCGCGAAGCACGTGACCTCACCGGGTTTCGGCTGCTCCGGGCACGCCTTGCGCCCGACGACCGGCGCCACCGGGGCTACAGCGGCGGCCGGCGCGGCCTGGGCGAGCGCGGGCACCACGGTGAACGCGACCACCGCCAGGAGGAACGTGAGGAGGATCTTCAGTGCCGCTTTGGCGAACGACATGCGCGTCCGTTTCGCTGACGAATCGCGGTCGGCTGCTCACCCGACGTCGCGGATTCTGTCAGCGCTCCCGGCGTGAACGATCACGTCCGAACGGACAGAAGCCCAGACAGGATCAGGGTTTTCCCGGTGTCCGGAACGTCCGCGCGGCGAAGAGAGCAATGGTTCAGACCATAAGGAGCAGCGCGTTCGCGGTCCCTCGTGGCGGTGGACAACGACGAGACAAGGCATGATCGCGCGGACAGGCCCGGAGAGAGGACGGCGAGGCATGGGGATGGACCTGACGCGGTGGACGGTGCGGGCGACCGGCGACCTGGGCGAGGTGCCCGCCGAGCTCGTGGAGACGCTGCGGGCCGGGCTGCCGGCGACCGTGCCCGGCTCGGTGCACACCGACCTGCTCGCCGCCGGCCTGATCCCCGACCCGTACCTCGACCGCAACGAGGACCTCGTGCAGTGGATCGGGCTCACGGACTGGCGCTACGAGACCGGGTTCGACCGTCCGGACGCCCCTGGCGCGGCCGCGCTCGCGTTCGACGGCCTCGACACCGTCGCCAAGATCGAGCTCAACGGCCGCGTGCTCGGCGAGACCGAGAACATGCACCGCTCCTACCGCTTCCCGGCCGGTGAGCTGCGGCCCGAGGGCAACGAGCTGTCGGTCACCTTCGCCTCCGCCGTGCGCTACGCCCGTGCGCGGGCCGAGGCCCACCCGCTGCCGCGCACCAACGACGGCGAGCCGTCGAACTTCATCCGCAAGATGGCCTGCAACTTCGGCTGGGACTGGGGCCCGTCGCTCGTCACCGCCGGCCTCTGGCGCCCGGCGCGCCTTGAGGTCACCACGGGCCGGCTCGCGTCCGTCCGGCCAGTGATCACGGTCGACGGCACCGACGGTGTGGTCACGGTCCACACCGAGGTCGAGGGCGAAGGCACCGTGCGCATCCGCGTGGCCGGCGTCGAGGCGGCCGGCGACACCGCGCGCGTGCCGTCGCCTGAACTGTGGTGGCCGCGCACACTCGGCGAGCAGCCGCTGTACCCGCTGGAGGTGACGCTCGAGGCCGCCGACGGAACCGTGCTCGACACCTGGACCCGCGAGATCGGCTTCCGCACGGTCGCGCTCGACACCACCGACGGCGCGTTCACCCTGTCGGTCAACGGCACGCCGCTGTTCGTCCGCGGCGCCAACTGGATCCCCGACGACTGCTTCCCCCACCGCGTCGACGCGCAGCGCTACGCCCGCCGCATCGAGCAGGCGAAGGACGTGAACATCGACCTGCTGCGCGTGTGGGGCGGCGGGATCTTCGAAAGCGACGAGTTCTACGCCGAGTGCGACCGCGAAGGCGTGCTCGTGTGGCAGGACTTCCTGTTCGCCTGCATGCCGTACCCCGAGGACGTGCTGGCCGACGAGGTCGAGGCCGAGGCGCGTGAGAACGTGGCCCGCCTCGCGCCGCACCCGTCGCTGGCGCTGTGGTGCGGCAACAACGAAAACTACCTCGGCTGGTTCCACTGGGACTGGCAGGAGCGCCTGGCCGGCCAGCCGTGGGGCGCGACGTTCTACGAGAAGCTGCTGCCGGCGGTCGTCGGCGAGCTGGACCCGACGCGGCCGTACGTGCCGGGCAGCCCGTGGGCGCTCTCGCCGGAGCGCGACGCGCTGGACCCCGACTACGGCTGCCAGCACGTGTGGGACATGTGGAACGAGCGCGACTACCTCGGCTACCGCGACACCGTGCCGCGGTTCGTGTCCGAGTTCGGCTGGCAGGCTCCGCCGACGTACGGCACGCTCACCGAGGCCGTGCACGACGAGCCACTGGCTGCCGACTCCCCCGGCGTGCTGCACCACCAGAAAGCCTTCGACGGCAACGGAAAGCTCGCGCGCGGCCTCGAGCCGCACTTCGCCGAGCCGACGAGTTTCGACGACTGGCACTTCCTCAACCAGGTCAACCAGGCCCGCGCGATCCGGCTGGCCGTGGAGCACTACCGCTCGCACGCGCCGCGCTGCATGGGCGCGATCGTGTGGCAGCTCAACGACTGCTGGCCCGTCACGTCGTGGGCCGCGGTCGACGGCGCGGGCCGGCCGAAGCCGCTGTGGTACGCGCTGCGCGAGGTCTACGCCGACGAACTGCTCACGATCCAGCCGCGCCCCGGAGGCCTCACGGTCTTCGCGCTCGGCTTCGCCCCGGAGACGGTCGACGTGCGGCGGATGTCCGTGACCGGCGAGGAGCTGGCGTCGGCCGCGGTCGCACCCGGCACCGCGCTGGGCCCCGAGTTCGCGGCCGGCGACCCGACGCGCGAGTTCCTCGTGGCCGACGCCGGCGACGAGCGCGCGTTCTGGTTCTTCGCCGAGGACAAGGACATCACCTACCCCCAGGCCGAGTTCACGCAGTCCGTCACCGGCTTCGACGGCGGCTACGAGGTCACCGTCATCGCCGACACGCTCATGCGCGACGTCTGCCTGTTCCCCGACCGCCTCGCCGCCGACGCGAGCGTGGACTTCGCCCTCGTGACGCTGCTGCCCGGCGAGTCGGCGACGTTCACCGTCGAGACCGAGGCGACGCTCCAGCCGGGTGCGCTGACGTCGGCTCCCGTGCTGCGCTGGATCGAGTGAGCCGCAGGTCACAAGGCCTTAGATACAAGCTTGGACGCATGCTAGCTTCGCAGGCGTGACACCTGCCAAGTACACCGCGCCCGGCGCTGCCGACCGCGCGTACCGGCTCACGAAGGAGCTCGTCCTCACGGGCGAGCTCCCCGGTGGGCACCTGTTCAGCGAAGGGGAGATCGCCGAGCGGCTCGGGGTGAGCCGCACGCCCGTGCGCGAGGCGTTCCTGCGCCTGCAGGTCGAGGGGTTCCTCAACCTCATCCCGAAGCGCGGTGCCGTGGTGGTGCCCGTGCCGCCGGGCGAGGCCGAGGACGTGCTCGACGCGCGGGAGGCCGTGGAGGGCGCGGCCGTGCGCCGCCTCGTGCGCCGGCCCGACCTCATCCCGGACGCGCTGGAGCAGCTGCGCGGGGTGCTGGACACCCAGCGCGGTCATGCGGACTCCGGTGACCTGCACGGGTTCGCCGAAGCCGACGAGCTGTTCCACCGCACCATCGTCGCGGCCGGCGGCAACGCGTTGCTGCTCGACTTCTACGCCACGCTCGCCGACCGGCAGCGCCGGATGAACGTGCACGCCCTGCGCCCGATCCCGGATGTGCTGCCGGTGGTGCTGCGTGAACACGAGGACCTGCTCGGCATCATCGAGCGCGCCGACGGCGACGCGTTCGGCCCCGCGCTGCGCGCACACCTGGACCTGGTGCACCGCCGATGACCGCCACCGCCGAAAGCACCCCGCTCCCCCAGGCCGCCACCGCGCGCCCGGCCTGGTTCGGCGCCGCCGCGGCGGTGTTCGTGGTCGGCTGGGGCGGCAACCAGTTCACACCGCTCCTGGTGATGTACAAGGAAGCCGGCTACTCCACCTTCACCGTCGACGCGCTGCTGGGCGCGTACGTGGTCGGGCTGGTGCCCGGCTTGCTGCTCTCGGGTGGACTGTCCAATCGCTACGGTCGCCGGCCCGTGATGCTCGCCGGCACCGTGCTGTCGCTGCTCGCGAGCGTGCTCATCGCGCTCGGCCCGGAAGGCGCCGGCTGGATCGCCGCGGGCCGGTTCCTGACCGGCGGGGCCGTGGCGGCCGCGATGGCCGTGGGCTCCACGTGGATCAAGGAACTCGCCGACGCCGACCCGCGCGGGGCGGCCGACCTCGGCACCCGGCGAGCGGCCCTGTGCCTCACGCTCGGGCTCGGCATCGGGCCCGGCGCGGCCGGGGTGCTCGCGCAGTGGGAGCCGTGGCCGATGGTGCTGCCCTTCGCGGTCCACATCGGACTGGCACTGCTCGCCCTGCCGCTCATCCCGCGAAGCCCGGAAACGCTCGGCCTCGAAAGCCGCAAGCCGGCGCTGAGCCGGCTGCCCGTGACGACCCGGCACCCGCGGTTCCGCCGGATCATCCTGCCGATGGCGCCGTGGATCTTCGGCTCGTGCGGCGTCGCGTACGCGATCATGCCGCAACTGGTGCAGGACAAACTCGGTTCGTGGTCACTCGCCTACTCAACGCTGCTGACGGTGTGCGCGATCGGCGCGGGCGTCGGGATCCAGCCGATCGCCAAACGCGTGGACCGGACCACCAGCGCCCGCGCGGTGCTCACCGGAATGGCCGTGATGTGCACTGGTCTGGTCCTCGCCGCCGTCGCCGCGGATCTGCGTTCGCCGTGGCTCGCGCTGATCACGGCCGTGGTGCTCGGGACCGCGTACGGCATCGTCGTGGTGTCCGGACTGCTGGAGCTGCAACGGCTCGCGCGACCTGAGGAAATCGCCCAGCTGACCGGGGTCTACTACGCGCTGGCCTACATCGGCTTCCTCCTGCCGTCGCTGCTCGCGGCGCTCAGCGGGTTCGCGAGCTACCCGATGTTGCTCGGCTGCCTCGCCGTGGTGGCGTTCGCGGGGACACTCACCGTTGCCCGAAACTCCCGTAGTCACCTTCCCGTGACCTGAACGGGAATTCGCTTCACCGACAAATGGGACACCGATTCCGGGCATTCCGGAAATGGTGTCCCATTTGCGTCGATTTCTTCACCACTATTGTCGCTTGTGGATCGTCGAGGCGCGCGAAATAGTTCTCCGGCATGGGAAATCGGGCCGGCACGACTGTGCTCGATTTCGTCGGGGCCGGTAACTTTCGAACCCTTCGAGAAGGAAGTGGGAGCTGCACATGCGGCGTTCCTCGCGATCCGTTCGCGCGCTCGTAATAGCCGCGACAGGCGGTCTGGCACTGGCCGGGGTCACCCAGCTCGGCAGTCAGGCCGCCGTCGCCGCGCCCACCGCTCAGGCGAGCAGCGCACCGCAATCGGTGATCGTGGTCCTCAAGGACCAGCTGCCCGACGCGCCCGCCACCAAGGCGGCTTCGGGCACCCGGCGGGCCAAGGCGACCCAGCAGCAGGAGTCGGTGCTGGCCAAGCTGGCCGGCACGGCGCCGGCCAAGGTCAAGCACTTCGCGCTGGGCAACGCGTTCTCCGCCACGGTGACGCCGGACCAGGCGGCGCAGCTGGCGGCCGACCCGGCCGTGGCGCAGGTGCTGCCGGACAGCAAAGTCACGCTGCCCGACGCGAACCCCGCGGGCAAGAACGCGGACGCCGGCGCGCCCAAGGCCGGCGGCGGCACGGCGCAGAACCAGGACCCGAACGCGATCTGCCCGACCGACCCGGCGAAGCCGTTGCTGGAGCCCGAGGCGCTGACCTCGATCCACGCGTACAGCACCGACGGGTCCAAGGCCGCTGCGGACCTCGCCGACGGCTCAGGCGTGAAGGTCGCGTTCCTCGCGGACAACATGGACCCGAACTACGCGGACTTCATCCGTCCCGACGGTTCCCACGTCTTCTCCGACTACCAGGACTTCTCCGGCGACGGTCCCGCCACGACCGAATCCGGCGCCGAGGCCTTCGGCGACGCGTCGTCCATCGCCGCGCAGGGCGTGGTGGTGCACGACCTGTCGAAGTTCGTGAACGAGAAGCACCCGCTGCCCGCGGGCTGCAACATCGTGGTGAAGGGTGTTTCGCCGGGCGCGAGCCTGGTGGGGCTCAACGTGTTCGGCTCCACCGCCACGAACTCCGCGGTGCTGCAGGCGATCGACTACGCGGTGACCGTGGACCACGTCGACGTGATCAACGAGTCGCTGGGTCTGAACCAGTACCCGGACGCGAGCTCGCGCAACCTGTTCCAGGTGTTCAACGACGAGGCCGTGGCCGCGGGCGTCACCGTCACCGCCTCCAGCGGCGACGCGGGCATCACGTCGACCATCGGCAGCCCGGCCACCGACCCGCTGGTGATCTCCGCCGGCGCGACCTCGGACAACCGGCTCTACGCGCAGACCACCTACGCGGCCTTCCCGTTCTCCAACGGGAAGTGGACGAGCGACAACATCTCCGCGCTGTCCTCGTCGGGCATCACACAGAACGGGCGCACCATCGACCTGGTCGCCCCGGGTGAGGGCAACTGGGCCGACTGCGCGCCCGCGTATGCCGAATGCCGCGACTTCAAGACCGTGCCGCAGCCGACGGACCTCGAGTCCTTCGGTGGCACCAGTGAATCGGCCCCGCTGACCGCGGGTGTCGCCGCGTTGGTGATCCAGGCCTACCGCGGCACGCACCACGGTGCGTCGCCGACGCCCGCGCAGGTGAAGCAGTTCATCACCGGCACCACGCGTGACCTCGGCCTGCCCGCCGACGAGCAGGGCTCCGGTCTGCTCGACGCGCGCGCGGCTGTGGAGGCGGCACTGACCGCGCCCGGCACTTCCGGTGCCCCGGCGGGTGTCTCGTCGAACATCGCCCTGTCGGCCGACCAACTCACGCTGGAGGGCGCGCCGGGCAGCACGCAGAAGGCCACGGTCAACGTGACCAACGTCGGCGCCAAGCCGCTGACGGTCACGGCGGGCACGCGCTCGTTCGCTCCGCTTTCGGCGCAGACGCAGACCACCGCGTTCGACTCGACGAAGCTGCCGACGTTCCCGTACTACAACGGCACGGACTGGGCGTACAAGAAGGTCACCTTCTCCGTGCCGGCCGGTGCGCAGCGCCTGCTCGCGCGGATGGCGTGGCAGGGCAGCCCGAAGACCGTGAACGGCCAGTCGGTGACCCCGGTCGTGCGCGTGTCGCTGCTGGCGCCCGACGGCACGTTCGTGGCCAACAGCCGCCCGCAGGGTGGCGCGGCCACGGCGAACTACGCCAACGTGGACGTCACGCGCCCGGTCGCGGGCACGTGGACCGCGGTGCTGTACTCCGCCGGTGGCCCGACCGGCTACACCGGCAACATCCAGCTCGCCACCTCCACTCAGCGGGCGATCCCGTACGGCCAGGTCTCCCCGGCCGTGCTGACGCTGAAGCCGGGCCAGACCAAGCCGGTCAAGGTCTCGCTGCAGACCCCGGCGACGGGCGGTGACGCGGACTACTCGATCACGTTCGGCAGCTCCGACGGCCACCAGACCACCGTGTCCGCCGTGCTGCGCGCGCTGGTTCCGACCAAGAACGGCAAGGGTTCCTTCGGCGGCACGATCACGGGCGGCAACGCGCGGGCGGTCTCGCCGGCGCAGACGTTCAGCTACGAGTTCGACGTGCCCAAGGGCAAGAAGGACCTCGACGTCGCGGTGAAGCTGCAGGACCCGGGCACCGTCATCGACGGGGTGCTCGTGGACCCGAACGGTGAGCTCGCGGACGTGAACAGCAACGTGTTCCTCAGCTCCGCGACCCAACTGTCGCAGGGCACCACGCTGCAGCTCACGGACGCGAACCCGCTGCCGGGCCGCTGGCACTTCGTGGTCGTGGTGCAGAACCCGGTGACGGGCAAGCAGATCGAGCAGCCGTTCACCGGCACGGTGGGCTTCGACCAGGTCGTGGTGAGCGCTCCGGCGCTGCCGAACTCGGCCTCGAAGAAGCTGGCCGCCGGCCAGGCTGTCACGGTGCCGGTGACGGTGCGCAACACGGGTGTCGAGCCGATCGCGATCGGCGTGGACGCGCGGACCAACGCGCAGCAGACCCTGCAGCCGCAGCCCATCCAGGGCTCGACCGACGTCGACCTGCCCGAGGTCGGCGCCAACGCGCCGATCTACTCGATCCCGCCGGACACGAGCAAGTTCACCGTCGCGACGTCGTCTTCGGTGCCGGCTCAGGTGGAGCTGCAGGGCTCGGCCGCGGGCATCGACGTGCTCGGTGACCTGAAGGCCGCGCAGGCCGGCAGCACCGTGTCCGTCGCGACGATCGGCGAGAAGCAGGGCTACGTCACGAAGGGCATCTGGTTCGCCAGCGTCCAGGAGATGGGCCCGTTCGGCCCGTCGGGCGCCCCGGCCGGCCACGCCTCCTACACGGCGTCGATCAAGACGGCGGGCTTCGACGCCGCGGTGACCTCGTCCACCGGCGACCCGTACGACCAGTCCGTCGACCCCAACGGCACGGGCGGCACGCCGCTGCTCGTCCAGCCGGGCCAGACGGTGACCGTCAACGTGACGATCACGCCTTCGGGCAAGCGCGGCGCGTCGGTGACCGGCCACCTCAACCTGGTGACCGTGCCGACCCTCCCGACCGGCGTGACGGGTCTGCCGCAGGTCGGCACCGGTGAAGTGATCGCGACGCTGCCGTACAGCTACAAGATCGGCTGAGTGTCGTTTCCGGACAACCGGGCCGTCAGTCCTTTTCGGACTGGCGGCCCGGTTTTCTTTCAGCCCGTCGCGGCGGCGTGGCAGGCGCCGAACCCCTCGGCGCGGCGCACGATCCGGCTCGAAGTGATCCGCACCGCCGTTTCGGTCGCATCGCTCACCGCCGAAACCCCGGCCGCCGACGCGACCGCGCCGGCGTCGTCGCGCAGCACCTGCAGGCGCGGCCACGCCGAAGCCGGGAAAGCCCGGCGCAGGTGACCACGCAGCTCCGCCAACGCGAGGTGCGTCAACGGCGCCAGCTCCGGCGCCGAACCCGTCACCACGGCGACTGTCACGGCAGCGTCCGCAGGTGCGGCGCGGACGGCCTCCTCCGCGGCGGAAAGCCGGTGCAGGCCGAGGATCGCGACGACACCGTCACCGGACAGCTCGGCCGGCCGCGACCGCAGTGAGTCGAACGCCGCGGGCGGAACCCAAGGTTCGTCCACCGGCTGCGCGTGCGCCACGATCGGTGGGACCGCGGGCCACATGTCGTCCAGCCCAAGGGAGGGCAGGGCTTCGCACGCGCGCACTACGTTGAACGGTTCGCCGAAGCCCGGCGCGGCCGCGGCCAGGCCGGTGGCGCCGTGCAACGTGGTCAGTGCGAGTTCGGCGACGCGGACGAGACGGCCGGCGGCCGGTGCGAGCCGTTCGAGGGCCAGGCCGAGGACGACGGCTTCGAAGCGCAAGAGCTGGGCGTACGGGCGGTGGGTGAGCTCGTCGGCGAGAATCTCCGGCCCGAGGTCCACGCCGAGACGTGGGCCGGGGTCGGTGGCGAGCGGCAGGCGCGCGACCCAGGCGCGGGCGAGGGCACCCAGGGCCTCCGCGGTCGTGAGGCCGGGGTCCGAAGCCGGGGGCTCGGCGGCGACGCGCTCGGCCTCCTCCGCGAGCACGGCGAAGTACAACGCGCGTTTGCCGGGGAAGTTCGAGTAGACGGCGCCGCGGGTGAGCTCGGCGCGTTCGGCGATCACGTCGATCTTCGTCTCGCGGAAGCCGCGCTCGGTGAACTCGTCGCGCGCGGCGGCGAGCACCTTCGCGCGGTTGAGCTCCTGTGCCTCCGCCCTGGTCAGCCGGGCCATCATCCTCCTCGTGCTCCCGTGCTGGTCACGATAGCGCTCGGGTACATATGATGAGACCATCTGATTCAGACATCCAGAATGAGGAGCGCCCGTGAGCGACGTCCCCGAGATCGACCTGACCGATCCCGCGGTCCACCGCGACCCGTTCGCCGTCTACGGCGCCGCGCGCGAGCACGGCCCCGTGGCCAAGCTCGTCGGCCCCGGCTTTGGCCCGCTGTGGGTCCTCACCCGCCTCGCCGACGCGCGCGCGATGCTCACCGACCCGCGCTTCGCGCTCGGCCCGGGCAGCTACCAGGCACTCGACGTGCCCGAGCACTGCCGGGCGTACCTGCGGACGATGCAGGAGATGGAAGGCGCGGAGCACCGGCGGCTGCGCGGCCTCGTCTCCCCCGCGTTCACGGCGCGCCGTGCGGCGGACTTCCGGCCGCGGATCGAGCCGATCGTCGGCGAGCTGCTCGACGGCCTCCCCGCCGAGGGCGCCGACCTGCTGACCGGGTTCGCACAGCCGTTGCCGATGGAGGTGATCTGCGAGCTCGTCGGTGTGCCCGAGGCGGATCGGCCGCGCTGGCACAGCTACGGCCAGAACGTGGTCGCCGGCTCGGGCGAGAGCTTCGCCGCCGCGGTGCCCGGCATCATCGACGGCGCGCGCGGCCTGACCACGCCGCCGGCGAGCGAGTTCCTCGAACTGCTGGCCGGGACCGAAGGCCTCACCGAACCCGAGCTCGTGACCCTCGTCTGGCAGCTGGTGCTCGCGGGGCAGACGCCGGCGAACTTCGTCGCCAACGCCGTCGAGGCCCTGCTCACCCATCCGGACCAGCTCGCCGTGCTGCGCGCGGAACCCGGACTGTGGCCGACGGCGATCGAGGAGCTGATGCGGTGGTGCGGACCTCAGCTGCTAACGATTCCCCGGCAGGCCACCGAGGACCTTTCCCTGCACGGCGTGGCGATCCGGGCGGGCGAGCCCGTGTCGGCCGCGATCGCGTCGGCGAACCGCGACCCGCGCGTGTTCACCGATCCCGACCGCCTCGACGTGCGCCGCACCGAGGGCGGGCACGTCGGGTTCGCGTACGGCCCGCACTTCTGCCTCGGTGCGGCGCTCGCGCGCGTGGAGGCGGAGGTGGCGTTGCGGGGGTTGCTGGAGCGCTTTCCCGCGCTGCGCCTGGGCGACGTGCGGCGCGCGCCCGACCCCGGCACGTGGCGGCTCGCCGGGCTGCCGGTGAGCTTCTGACGCCCTCTTCGGACACTTCGTCACCGATCGGGTGAACAACGAAGCGGTGCTTGGATCTTCCTGCGCTGCTAACGTTTTTCCAGGTCAGCATCGTGCTCGGGAGGCAAGCATGTCCGCACACATCTCTGCTGGGGTCGGTGGTCTCGTGATGGACCCGCGGCAGACGTGGCCGCTGGTGCTCGTGCGCGGTGTGCTGGCGGTGGTGTTCGGCGTGATCGCGCTGATCTGGCCGGGCGTCACCGTGCTGGCGCTGGCGCTCGTCTTCGGTATCTACGCTCTCGTGGACGCTGTGGGTGCGTTCATGCAGGCGTTCCGACCCGGCGACGGCGCGCACCGGTTCGCGTACGCGTTGCTGGGTCTGCTCGGGCTCGCCGCCGGGGTGATCGCGCTGGTGTGGCCCGGCGCGACCATCCTCGTGCTGGCGACGCTCGTCGGGGCGTGGGCGGTGGTCACGGGCGTCGCCGAGATCGTCGCCGCGATCCGCCTGCGCAAGCAGATCACGGGCGAGGCGTTCCTCATCGTGGCCGGCGCGGTGTCCGTCATCGCGGGCGTGCTGGTGCTCATCCACCCGATCGCGGGGGCGTACGGAATCGCCTTGCTCGTGGGCATCTATGCGCTGCTGTACGGGATCATGCTCGTCGTCCTGTCCTTCCGCCTGCGGCGCGTCGCGAAACTCGAGCAGGCGAACGAGCCCGCTTAGGACGACAATCGAATGGAACAGCTTCGTTGACGGAGGGATCCGTGATGGCGCAGAACCCGTACGACCAGGACGCCCGGCCCGGCATCGACGCGGCGCGGCTGTGGGCGGGCGGCGTCGCCACGGCGGTGGTGGCGGCACTCGTCGCCATCGTCGGCCTGCTCATCGCCCGCGGCATCTTCGACGTCCCCGTGCTCGCCCCCAAAGGCGAGGGCGCGTGGGGCAGCGCCAGCACCGCCGCGTATGCGCTCGCCGCCGCTCTTGCCGCCCTGCTCGCCACGGGCCTCATGCACCTGCTGAGCGTCGCGACGCCCGCGCCCAGCCAGTTCTTCGGCTGGATCATGGTGCTCGTGACGCTGATCGCGGTGGTCCTGCCGTTGACGTTGACGGTCGAACCCAGCGCCAAATACGCGACGGCCGCGATCAACCTCGTGATCGGCTTGGTGATCGCCATCGTGGTGAACAGCATGGCGGCCAACGCACGCACCCTGCACCGCCGCAAGCGCTCCACGCGGCCCGACGCGCCGACGCAGCAGTGGAACGAACCACCGTCGAACTTCTACGACCGCTAGCGGCAACCACCCGTCCTCCCCGAACGTGTTCGGTACACAGTCTCGGGGAGGACGACATGTTCACGGAATTTCTCACGGGCGCGGCCCTGCTGAGCGCATCGCTTGTGGCACCAGGTGACGTCGGCTGGTCCCTGTGGCCGTCGGAAGTGGCACCGGGCGGGGAAATGCACGTGGAAACCTATGCCGCCCAGGGCAACGGCTGCAACCCGGCCGGCCCCGTCACCTCACCCGGCTTTGCCGCCCCAATCCCCTGGCCCCTCGGCGGTAACTGGGGCCACCACGGGGGCACCGGCACCGCCACCACCCGCCCCGGCACGTACACCGCCACGTTCCCCTGCACAGACGGCCGCGTGGCGACGGCGACATTCACTGTTGCGGGGACGCCGCCTTCTTCGGTTACGCCGCGGCCTTCGTCGCCTTCCAAGCCTCGGCCGACCACGATGCCTGTTCCTGAACAGGAGCAGCCGCAGGTGTCGGTCCGCCCGGCGGGCGCCCCGCAAACGGGCGGTGGCGGCTTGGCGGTTTCGTTCACGGAGTGAGCGTCTACTGAGGACACTCGCGACAGCGCCCCCGGGGGTTCGGATTCACCACCCGATTGCACCTTTCCCCGCTTCCGGGAACTGCGATCATGGAAGTCGTGGCCGAAATCCCTTCAACCACCGCGGAACCGCTCGCCGGCGCAGGGATTCGACCGCACCCGGGCCGGACGCTGTCCAACCGGACGATCGCACTGTGCGGCGTTCTGATGGTGGCG
The DNA here is from genome assembly GCF_040689465.1 of Amycolatopsis sp. NPDC051373. NCBI lineage: Bacteria > Bacillati > Actinomycetota > Actinomycetes > Pseudonocardiales > Pseudonocardiaceae > Amycolatopsis > Amycolatopsis sp. NPDC051373. The sequence goes on from NZ_JBFBAE010000007.1 coordinate 294,582, forward strand.
ATCGCAACGGTGGCCTGCTGGGTCCTGCTCACGTTGTACGGCCACGGCACCGACGCCGATCGCGCTCGGCTCGACGGTATCCGCACCGTCGGGACGATCGTGGTCGGCACCGGCGGCGCTCTGGCGCTGGTGCTCGCGGCAAGGCGGCAGCAGACTGCCGAGCACGATCTGGCGACCAAGCGCGCGGAACTGCGGCTCCGGGAACAGGCCGACCGGGCCGCGCGGCACGACGCCACCGAACGCCGGATCAACGAGCTCTACCTGAAAGCCGTGGAGCAGCTGGGTTCGGAAAAGGCACCGGTCCGGCTCGCCGGGCTGTACGCGCTCGACCGCCTGGCGCAGGACAACGCGCAGCTGCGCCAGACGATCGCCGATGTCATCAGTGCCTACCTGCGCATGCCGTACGAGCTGCCCGGGTCCGGCGCCGGTCTCGATGCCGACCGCGACCAGTTGCAAGAACGTGAAGTGCGGCTGACCGCGCAACGGCTGCTCGTGCGGCACCTCGTGCCGGCCGACGAGGGCGATCGGTTCTGGGCCGGCATCGAGCTCGATCTCTCCGGCGCGGTGCTCATCGACTTCCCGCTGAATGGCTGCGAGCTCCACAATGCCCGCTTCGCCGCCACGCGGTTCGCCGGTGACGCCTGGTTCCACGAGGTGCGCTTCACCGGCACCACCCGGTTCGACGGCGCCACTTTCGCGGGCGACGCCTGGTTCACCCGGGCCACGTTCAAGGGCAGTACCCGACTCGAGAACGCGGAATTCCACGGCGAAGCTCGTTTCGAAGACACCGAGTTCGTGGGCACCACGGCATTTCGCAGCGCGCAGTTCGCCCACAACGCGCGGTTCGACAAAGCCCTCTTCCGCGGCATCGTGCGGTTCAGCGACGCCATCTTCGCGCGCAGCGCGAACTTCAACCGAGCGGGGTTCTTGGTCGCGCCGGTGTTCGACGACGACGTGGCCGCGCAGAGCGCGTACTTCGACCGCGCGAGGTTCGGGGAGCGGGCGTGGTTCGAGGGGGTCTCGTTCGCCAGCTACACCACGTTCGTCGACGCCACGTTCGACGGCGACGTCAGGTTCGAAGGGGCCCAGCTTGACGGGATGCGCTACCGGCCGCCGCAGTTGCAGGCGGATCACATCGAGTTCGCCGACGAGAGCTGACGCCCCCGGCGAAGCGAAAGGAAACTCAGCCCACCGGAACCCGGCTCCGAGGATTCCACGGCACGACAGCCGAAGTCCGCTTCTGATATTCCGCGTACTCCGGGTACCGCCCCCGCGTGATGGTCTCGGTGAAGATCGTCGAGCCCACGAACAGCAGTGTCAGCAGGACCGCGCCCGCGATCGTCCAGGGGATCCCGCCGAAGGCCACCGCCCCGAAGACAAAGATCAGCCACCACTGCGCCTGCTCGAAGAAGAAGTTCGGGTGCCGCGAGAAGCGGAACAGACCACTCTGCAGGAACCGCGGCGAAGGCACCCGCCCGGCGGCCTGCTCGCGCTTCTTCCACTGGTGGAAGTTCCACTGCTGCTGATCCGCGACCGTCTCCCCCACCAGGCACGCGACGAAGATCACCGCCACGATCACATCACCCACGCCGAACGGCGACCGATACTCCAAGGCCGTCCACGCCGGCAGCGTGATCAGCAGCAGAATGGCGTTCTGGTAGATCGTGATGAAGAAGAAGTTGAAGACCTGGAACTGCCAGGGCGCCATCTTCCCGCGCAGCACCACCCAGCGGTAGTCCTCGCCGCCGCGGGCGTAGCCGCCCTTGCGGGCGAAGTTGAAGGTGAGGCGCAAGCCCCAGAGAAGCACCAAGACGAACATCACGTCGAGGCGCGCGTCGGCGAAGCCTGCGAAGGCGGCGAAGATCGCGACGTACGCCACGGGCACCAGGGACCAGATCCGGTCCACCCACGAGTACTCGCGCGTGATCACCGAGAGCACCCAGCACAGGGCGCAGACACCCGCGAAGACGCAGAGGCAGGCCTGGAACGCGTTCATGCCCGCACTCTACTGCCCGAGTACCGCCCGAGCCGCCCGCTTAGGATCATCCTATGAACCTGCCGCTGCGCCGACGCGGGATCGACATCTTCTTCGCGATCGTGTTCGCCGCGTTCACGATCACCTCGCTCATCAGCGACCTGCTGCCGACCGTGGGCGTCGATTTCTCGCGCCCGTCGGACAACTTCTTCGTGAACTCCAACTACTGGTACGCCCACGACGCCGACATCCTCTTCATGCACCCGCCGGGCTGGATGCGGATCGTCACGGGGCTCTCGGCGTTCGTGTACATGCCGTTCTACGTCGTGCTCGTCGTATGCCTGCTCGCCGGCAAGAACTGGATCCAGCTCTTCGCGGTGATCTACGCGACGATGATCGTGACGCTCACCGGCGTCGTCGTGTTCGGCGTGGAGTTCTTCGGCGACCCGGCGATGCGCACGGGCAACCCGGTCAAGTTCCTGGCCTTCAACATCTGGTACGTGCTCGTGCCCCTGCTCCTGCTGATCCGCATGCGCAAGCCGATGCCGTTCACCCGGCGGTTCTGACCAATACGGCCGCGCCCGGGTGCGGCAGGCGGATCGGCAGCGTGTCGGGGTGGTACTCGAAGTGCCACCACTCGTTGTCGTAGCGGCGGTGCAGGTGGTAGGCCGCGCCGTGGCGTTCCAGCCACTGCGCGCCTTCCGTGGGCCGTACGTCGAGCGCGAAGCCGCCGACGTGGGCCGACTCCTCGGGCGGCAGCACGAGCCGGCGGGCCGCCCACACGGAACCCGTGCGCCGGACCTCGGCGGTGAACATCGCGTGCTGCCGGGCGGCGTCGCGATGGCCGGAGGTGAGGCCGATCAGCTGCCCGTCGCGCCAGAACGCGTCGGTACGCGCCGCCACGAACGCCTCGCGCGCCGCGGCCGTGAGGCCGGCCAGGTCCTCCGCCGGGTAGCGCAGCGCGAGCGCCCACCGGCAGGCGAGCCGGCGGGCGTGGTGGGGCGAACGCACGAAGGCCACCGGCAGCAGCAGCACGGCCAGCAACCGGGCGGCCGTCGCGTAGGCCGCGGCACGGGAGCGGAGCAGTTCGGTCATGGTGTCCACGGTCGCGGCCCCGTGTGCGCCGACGGTCGAAGTCGTGTACGCGGACCCCGACAGTTTTGTAACAGCTGCGCACGGATGAGGCTGTTACGCAACCATGACATTCCGCGCACCCCGCGATGAGACCGGACGCGGATCCTCTCGGGAGGTGTCCGCTGTGGACTGTCCGGGGAATCCGGACGGGCGGGCCCGGAAGTGCGCTGCGATAGTGGGAGACATGCCCCGGGTGCTGTTGATCGAAGACGACCAGGCCGTGCGAGACGGCCTGCAGATCGCCCTGACCTACCAGGGTCACACCGTCGACGCGGTGGAAAGCGGCGAGGAAGGGCTCAAGCGGCTGAGCGCGGGCCCGGCCGATGTAGTCGTGCTCGACCTGATGCTGCCCGGGATGGACGGGTTCGAGGTGTGCCGGCGCATCCGCGCGAGCGGTGACCTGCCGATCATCATGCTCACCGCGCGCAACGACGACATCGACGTGGTCGCCGGGCTCGAGGCCGGGGCCGACGACTACGTGGTGAAGCCCGCCCAGCCGCGCGTGCTCGAGGCCCGGATCAAGGCCGTGCTGCGGCGCACCGGCGGCGAGCAGCGCCAGGCGGGCACGTCGAAACCCGAGGTCGAGCGCCACGGCGACCTCACCATCGACCGAGACGGGCTCGTCGTGAGCAAGCACGGCCGCCCTGTCAGCCTCGCGCCCACGGAGATGCGGCTGCTGCTGGAGCTGTCCGCGTCGCCGGGCCGGGTGCTCAGCCGCCAGCAGCTGCTGGAATCCGTGTGGGACCAGGGTTATCTGGGTGACTCGCGGCTCGTCGACGCGTGCGTGCAGCGGCTGCGCGCGAAGATCGAGGACGACGCCGCGGCCCCGGTGTACGTGCAGACCCTGCGCGGGTTCGGGTACCGCTTCGGGCCCCTGTGACCGGCGCCCCGTTCCGCAAGCTCTGGCCCGGCTGGGGCCTGCGCACGCGGCTGCTGCTCGCGTTCGTGCTGCTGAGCGTGCTCACGACCATCGCCGTCGCCGGGTTCGGGTACCGGACCGCGCGCAACACCATCCTGACGAACACGCAGGACAACGCGGTGCGGGAGCTGACCAGCCGCATCCAGCTGCTCTACCCGCTGCCCGTGGACCAGCCGTCCCAGGACCAGCTCGACCACGTCGCCGGCGCGATCTCCGGACGGACCGGCAACGCGCTCGTGACCGCAGGCGGCGTCTCCGGCGGTGATCTGCCCTCGTCCGTGATCACGGACGAGGTCAAGGAGATCGTCGGGCGGGGCGAGATCGGCTGGCAGCGCGTGGCCGTCGGCGGCGAAACCCGGCTGCTGATCGGCACCCAGCTGCGGCTCACGACCAGCAAGTCACACGAGACGGATCCGTCCGGGATCGAGGTCTTCGTGCTGCAGCCCTTGGACGCCGAGAGCGAGAGCATCGCCACGTTGGCCCGCAGTGCGTGGCTGACCGGCACCGGCGCGGTGATCCTGGCGCTGCTGCTGGCGCTCGCGGCCGCCCGCAGCGTGCTCGGGCCGGTGCGCGAACTGCGTCGCGCAGCGCACCGCCTCGGCGAGGGCGACCTGGACACGCGCCTGACCATCCACGGCACCGACGAGCTCGCGGAGGTCGGCAAGACGTTCAACACCACCGCGGAGTCGCTGCAGCACCACGTCGGTGAGCTGGAACGGATGGAGTCCGACGCGCGGCGGTTCGTCGCCGACGTGTCCCACGAGCTGCGCACCCCGCTCGCCGCGATGACCGCGGTCACCGAGGTGCTCGAGGCCGAGGTCGCCGGCCTGCCCGAGATCGCCGGGCGCGCGGTGCGGCTGGTGAGCCAGGAGACCCACAATCTCACCCGGCTGGTCAACGACCTGATCGAGGTCACGCGCTTCGATTCCGGTTCCGCGTCGCTCGCGCTCGACGAGGTGGACGTCGCCGACGCGATCGGCGCCACCCTGCGCGCCCGCGGCTGGGTCGACGCCGTCGCCACGGAGCTGCCGCCGGCTGTCCGCGCGCGGCTCGACCCGCGCCGGCTCGATGTGGTCGTCGCGAACCTCGTCGGCAACGCGCTGCGCCACGGAGCGCCGCCCGTCCGGCTGAGGTTGAGCGCGGCCGAGGAATCGCTCATGATCGAGGTCACCGACGAGGGCCCGGGGCTGAAGGAGGAGGTGCTCCCCCACGTGTTCGACCGCTTCTACAAGGCTGACACCGCGCGCAGCCGCTCCGAGGGCAGCGGACTCGGGCTCGCGATCGCGTGGGAGAACGCCAAGCTGCACGGCGGCGAGCTCACCGCCGCCAACCGTCCGCAAGGCGGTGCGATCTTCACGCTGCGCCTCCCGCTGAACCCGGGCGGTGAGGCGTGATCCGGCGCGCCACCAGGTCGTTCGGGTACGTGGCGCTCGTGCTGGTCGCGCTGGCCGCCACCGCGTGCGGCGTGCAGCCGAGCGGCGCGATCTCGGGCGACGCCGCGCCGAGCGGCCCGCGGTCCACCGCGCCGGGCACGCCGGCGGTCAGCTCGATCTACCTCGTGGCCGACGGCGTGGTCGCCCGGGTCCAGCGCCCCGGTCTGGACCAGACCGATTCCGCGCTGATCGACGCGCTGGTACAAGGGCCGACGTCGGCAGAGAAGGCGTCCGGCTTCACCACCGAGGTCCCGCAGTCCGCCCTGCCGGCCACCGTGATGATCTCCGCGTCGGAGGTCACCGTGCAGCTGGCCACCGACGTGCAGGCGCTGTCTTCCTTGGCCGTGTCGCAGATCGTGTGCACACTGCACCTGCGTGACGCCCCGGATGACAGCGTGTTCACGCTCGTCGGCGGGGGCAACGTCCGCAGCGGCGAACGCTGCGGCTGAGCGCCGTCAGCCGACTTCGGCCGGTTCGCGGACCTGCCGCGGCGCGATCACCGGCGCCGCCACCACCGCGGCCACGCAGAGCCCGAACGGCACCGCGAACGCGACGTTCAGCGGCATCCACCGCGTGAGCCCACCGATGAGAGCGGGGCCGGCGAGCAGCCCGACATACCCGAGTCCGACGACCCGCGCCATCAGCGCACCCGACGCCCGCGTGTCGAGGTTGCCGGCCGCGGTGAACAGCTGCGGCACGCCACCTGCGAGACCGAGGCCGAAGATCGCCCAGCCGACGAGCGCGAGCGGCACCCAGGGCGACAGCGACGCGGTGGCGAGGCCGACGGCGGCGAGCGCCGAGCCGTAGCGCACCACGGCGACCGGCCCGGCCAGCGCTGCGACCCGGTCGGTGGCGAAGCGGCCGACGGTCATCGCCACGGCGAAGGAGCCGTACGCGAGCGCGGCGGTGCTCGCCGACGTACCCAGCACGTCCTGCAGGTGCAGCGCGGCCCAGTCGTTCGCGACGCCCTCGGCGAGCATCAGCGCGAACGCGAGCGCGCCGAGCAGCCAGACCACACGCGACGGCGTCCGGCTCGGCGTGACCGGCGCGGGGCCGGTTCCTGTTTCGGTTTCGGGCTCGCCGCGCCCGGAGTCGAGCAGGAGCCGCCCAGCAGCCAGCGAAGCGACCACGCACAACGCGCCGGTGGCGCTCAGCGTGACCGCCGTCGGGATCCCGGTGCCCAGCACCGCCGCCCCGACCACGGCCGCGAGCGCGCCGCCGATCGACCACATCGCGTGGAACGCCGCCATGATCGGCCGCGGATAGGCGCGTTCGACGACCACGGCCTGGGCGTTCATGGCCACGTCGAGAGAGCCGTTGAAGAACCCGAAGACCACCAGCGAGAGCCCGAGCGCCCACCAACTGGTGGCCAGCCCGGGCAGGAAGAGCGCCAGGCCCAGCAGCACACCGGCCGCCGGCACCACGCGGCGATGGCCGAACCGATCGGCGAGCGGGCCGGACACCTGCATCCCGACGAAGGCCGCACCGCCGAGAACCAGCAGCAACGCGCCGAGCGTGGTGTGCGAAATCCCCGTGGCCCGCTCGACGACGGGGATGTGCACCACCCACATGCCGACGGCGAACCCGTTGAGCGCGAAGAAGCTCCACGTCGCAAACCGCGCGGCGCGCGGCAAACCTGCAGACAGGGATGATTCGGTCATCGCAGGCGCATCCTCCTCGGGTTCGGCACTCGCATGGTCGCACAGCAACCTCGGCAACGCACAATCCTTTTGTTCGAACGATCACGACGAGCGATCGAACCTCCTCACTCGCCCCTCCCCACTCACCCCGGCTCGCGCTCCACCTACTCCCTCACCCCGCCCTCCCGCCCCCGGTCGCGCACCGCCTGCTCGCTCACCCCCGGCCCCCACACCCGTGGTCGCGGACCTCCTGCCCACTCACCTTCGCTCGCCCACACACACCTGCACATTCCCACCCAACTCACCCTGCCGAGGCGACCCACCAGCGAGATCGCGCCGGCTTCCGGATGGGGCGGTGCGATCGGCCCCCGGCCGATCCGACCGCCCCATCCGGAAGCCGGCTCAAAGGCGATCTCGCACGCCCCGGCGGAGCCGGGGCAGACAACACAGCGGAGCCGGGGCAGACAACTCAGCCGCACACAAAACTGAAGCGGACCTTGCGCACCGGGTTGTCGACGTTAGTGTCGACCAGGCAGATCGACTGCCACGTGCCCAGCGCGAGCACCCCGCCCAGCACCGGAACCGTCGCGTAGGGCGGCACCAGCGCCGGGAGCACGTGGTCACGGCCGTGGCCAGGGCTGCCGTGGCGGTGCCGCCAGCGCGCGTCGCGGGGAAGGATGTCCTCCAGTGCGGCGAGCAGGTCGTCGTCGCTGCCGGCGCCGGTCTCGAGGATTGCGAGACCGGCCGTGGCGTGCGGTACCCAGACGTGCAGCAGGCCGTCGGTGGCGTCGGCGTCGCGCAGGAACTTCTCGGCCTCGTGGGTCAGGTCGTGCACGACGGCGGTGTTTCCTGTGTACACCTCGAGCTCGGTTGAGTACATGGTGTTGAGCGTAGGTGTGTTCACACGCCGAGGTACCGCAGCACCGCGAGCACCCGGCGATTGTGGCCTTCCGACGGCGGCAGGCCGAGCTTGGCGAAGATGCTCGTCACGTACTTCTCGACCGATCCCGCCGACAGGAACAGGTCCGCGGCGATGGCGGAGTTGGACCGGCCCTGCGCCATCAGGTCGAGCACCTCGCGTTCGCGGGCGGTCAGTTCTCCCAGCGGCCCCGACCGGCCGGTTGCGGCGAACAGCTGGCGCACGACTTCGGGATCCAGCACGGTCTCGCCGGCCGCGACCCGGCGCAGCGCGTCGAGGAAGTCGGAGACCTCGGCGACGCGGTCCTTGAGCAGGTAGCCGACCGCGCCGGCCTGGTCGGCGAGCAGTTGCTTGGCGTACTTCGTCTCCACGTACTGCGAGAACAGCAGGATCGCGCACCCCGCCAGCTCCTCGCGCAGCTTGATCGCCGCGCGCAGGCCCTCGTCGGTGTGCGAAGGCGGCATGCGAATGTCGACCACGGACACGTCGGGCCGGTGTGCCCGCACGGCCGCCCGCAGCTCCTCGGCGTCCTTCACCGCCGCGACGACGTCGTGGCCTCGCAGCCCCAACAGCTCGACCAGGCCCTGGCGCAGGATGGTCGAGTCCTCGGCGATCACGATCCGCATGCGTCCCCCTTGTCGCCAGCCTAGCGAGGCAGCGGGACTTCGGCCGTGACCACGGTCGGGCCGCCGGGCGGGCTCGTCACGGTCAGCTCGCCGTCCACCGGCCGCAGCCGCTCCACGATCCCGGCCAGCCCGCCGCCGGGCACCATTGCCGCGCCGCCGGGGCCGGGGTCGGTGACCGTCAGCCGCAGCACGGCGTCGTGCTTGTCGATCCGGACGGTGCAAGGATTTCCGGAGTGCTTCGCCACGTTCGTCATCAGCTCCGCGGCGGCGAAGTACACCACGGCCTCCAGTGACGGCGGCGGCCGGTGGCCCAGCCGCACCGACACCGTCGCCGCCATCCCGGCGGAAGTGGCCACAGTGGACAGTGCCACGTCGAGTCCCTTGTCCAGTGCGGCCGGGTGGATGCCGCGGGCGAGGTCGCGCAGCTCCACCAGGGCCTGCTTGGCGTTGCCGTGCGCGGCCTCGACGAGCGTGCGCACCTGGTCCAGGTCGACGGTGTCCGTGGCCAGCTCTTCCTTCGCCAGCCCCAGTTTCATCGCCATCGCGACGAGCTGAGCCTGAGCCCCGTCGTGCAGGTCGCGTTCGATGCGGCGCAACTGCTGCGCCGCGTCTTCGAGCGCCGTCGCCCGCGTCTCCTCCAGGAACCGCAGGCGCTGCAGCAACCCGGGCCCGGACAGCAGCAGCCGCCCGAGCTGCCGGTCGAGGACCGCCAGCGCGTGCACGACCCACGGCACGGCGGCCAGCGCGATCACGCCGCCGACCGCCCACAGCACTGTGCCCGGCCACGTGCGGCTGACGATGTTGTAGACCGGCAGCACGTCGCGCGTGAAGAACCACAACACCGGGTAGCTCGCCCCCGCGACGCCGAACACCAGGAGCGACCCGGCCACGGCGAACCCGGCGAAGGAGATCGGGACCCGGAGCACGAGGTACGCGCCCGCGCGCCACGCGTGCCGGTCGCCGAGCCGCGCGACCAGCCAGTGCCACAACCCGGGCCGCAGCGCCACCGGCGCCGGCGCGCGCAGCGGTGCGTCGAGCAACACGCCCACCAGCCGCCGGTGCAGGCCCCCGAGCAGCCGCATCCCCCGCACGACCCCCGCGAGCACCAGCAGCCCCAGCCCGAGCGGGCTCAACGCGACGCCGATCGCGAGCCCGACGAGCACCACGACGAGTGCGACCGGCGACAGCACCCCGGCCACCACCAGCCACACCGCTTCCGCCCGCGTCTGCCGCAGCGGCCCCGGCCACCACCCGCGCCGCGGCGCGCGTGCGTCCGCGGCCCGAGAAGTCATGCCCCGAAGTCTGCCCGCCACCCGGCCGGCCGACCACCGGGTTCGCCCTGGACCGGGTGGGGGATTTCCCCCGCCCGGCCCAGGGCGTCAGTCTGCTTGGGGGCGCTGCTCGTCTTCGCGAGCGCTGTGCTCTGGAGCGCTGTGCTCACGGGCACCGTGCTCACGGACGCTGTCCTCCCGAGCGCGCTGCGACGCTTCGCGCATTTCGATCACGTCGGTGAGCCAGCTGCCGGTTTCGCGCGCGATGTCGCGCACGGCGCCGGTGATGATCGTCGCGATCGCCCCGATGTGGGTGGCCGCGGATTCCGTGAGCTCCTGCACCGTGTCCTTGCCGCTTTCGAACTGACCCACCATGTGAGGTTCCTCAGGCTGCTCGGAGTTGCCGGTCGGGGTCCACCGTAACCTCCGGGCCGCCCGGAGGCGTTCCGGGAAGCGCCAGCTTCACGATCTTCTTGGCCACCGACCACAGCTGTTTGCGCAGCGGCCCGGTGTTGTAGGGCAGGCCGTAGCGCTCGCAGATCTCGCGCACCTCGGCCGCGATCCGGGGGTAGCGGCGCGCCGGGATGTCCGGGAACAGGTGGTGCTCGATCTGGTGCGAAAGGTTCCCCGAAAGGATGTGGAACAGGGGGCTGCCGGTGATGTTGGCCGACCCCAGGATCTGGCGCAGGTACCACTGGCCACGCGACTCGTCGTCGGTCTCTTCCTGGGTGAAGCTCTCCACGTCGGCGGGGAAGTGGCCGCAGAAGATGATCGCGAACGCCCATAGGTTGCGCACGAGGTTCGCGCTCGCGTTGCCCGCCAGCGTCAGCGGCGCCAGGGGACCGGTCAGCAGCGGGAAGAGCAGGTAGTCCTTGCCGATCTGCCGCGCGGCCTTGCGCACGATCTTGCGCAGCACCGGCACGTTCTCGGTCCATGTGCGCTCGCCCTTGAAAACCCGCTCGATTTCGAGGTCGTGCAGCATCACGCCCCACTGGAACAGCAGGGCCAGCAGCGTCGCGTACACGGGGTTGCCGAGGTAGTACGGGTGCCACTTCTGCGCCGCGTCCATCCGCAGGATGCCGTAACCGATGTCACGGTCCTTGTCGAGGATGTTCGTGAACGTGTGGTGCAGGTAGTTGTGGGAATGCCGCCAGTTCTCTGCGGGCGCGACGTTGTCCCACTCGAAGCGCTGCGAGCTCAGCTCCGGGATGCGCGTCCAGTCGTACTGGCCGTGCATCACGTTGTGGCCGATCTCCATGTTGTCCAGGATCTTGGCCAGCGACAGCGCCGCGACGCCGGCGACCCACGCGGGCGGCAGGAATCCGGCGAACAGCAGCCCGCGCCCGGCGACCTCCAGCCCGCGCTGGGTCTTGATGATCGTGCGGATGTACTCGACGTCGGCCTCGCCGAGGTCGTCGACGACGCGCCGGCGCAGCGCGTCGAGTTCGCGGCCGAACTCCTCGATCTGTTCGGGCGTGAGGCGGTCCTGAAGTCCTGTCATGGCGTACCTCCTAGGCGTTGATCTCGACGTCCCCGACCGGGACGCTGATGCAGAGCTGGATCTCTTCGTCCTCTTCGCCGGAGACCTCGCCGGTGCGGGCGTTGCGCACGCGCCCGGCGGTCTTCACCTGGGTGCAGGAGAAGCAGATGCCCATGCGGCACCCGTGCTCCGGCGACAGGCCCGCGTCCTCGGCCTGCTCCAGCAGCGGCTTGCCCGAGTTGGCGCATTCGCGGCCGCTGCGGGCGAAGCGCACGGTGCCTTCGGCGGTCGCTGTGTCGAACGTCAGCGGCGGTGCCGTGAACTCTTCGGTGTGCAGTCGTTCACCGAGGTCTTCCGCCTCGAACAGTTCGCGGGCCGAGTCCATGAGCGGTTTCGGACCGCAGAGGAACGTCTCGGCGTCGCGGAACCACGGCGCGGCGTGGGCGAGGTGCTGCTTCGAGAAGAACCCGCGCAGGTCGCCGCCCCGGCCGTGGGTGTGCGCGTGGACCACCCGGAAGCCGGGGTGACGCTCGGCGAGCCCGGCCAGCTCGGTGCGGTAGAGCACGTCGTCGGCGGTGTCGGAGTAGTGCAGGAACGCGACCTCGCCGCGGTGCCCCTCGGCGACGAGCCGATGTGCCATCGCGAGCACCGGCGTGATGCCGCTGCCGCCGCTGACCAGCACGATCCGCTCAGGTCGCGGTGAGGGCAGGGTGAACTCGCCGTCCGCGGCGGACAGCCCGAAGACCGTGCCGACGCGGGTGGTGGCGTGCAGGTGGCGCGACACCAGGCCCTGCGGGTCGGCCTTCACGGTGAACTCGAGGTCGCCGCCGCCCGGCCCGCACGGCGAGTAGCAACGGGTGCGCCGGACGCCGTCGATCTCCACGGTCAGGCGCACGTACTGCCCGGCCTCGAAGCCCCGCCACGCGCGGCTCGGTCGCACCCTGAACGTGACCGTGTCCGGGGTCTGGTGCCGCACGTCGACGACGCGGCCGCGGATCTCGCGGCGGACCAGCATCGGGTCGAGCAGTTCCAGGTAGCGGTCGGCGCCGTGCGGGGTGAGCAGGGCCTCGGCGAGCGAGGCGAGCCCGCGCAGGCGCTGCGGGAGCAGTGCGGTCATCACGCCCTCCGGATTTGAGTGCACATCTGTACACTCACTAGTGTGGGGGCACGGCCCGGGTGGCTGTCAACGCGGGAGCGAGGTGATGTGACGTGGACCATGCCGAAGGCGTCAGTACGCTGCCGGACGTGTCCGAAGCGGAGATGCCGGCCGCGGTGAGCCGGCAGGAGCGCAAGCAGCGCACCCGCCAGGCGCTGCTCGACGCGGCACTGGAGCTGCTGGCCGACCGCGGGTTCGGCAGCCTGTCGCTGCGCGAGGTCACCAAGCGCGCGGGCATCGTGCCGACCGCTTTCTACCGGCACTTCGCCTCGATGGACGAGTTCGGCGTCGCCCTGGTCGAGGAGACCACGCGCACGCTGCGCGGCATGATCCGCTCCGCGCGCACCGAGCCCGTGAGCCACCGCGGCATGATCGACGCGTCCGTGCGCACGCTGTACGAACACGTGCGAGCCAACGAGGACCACTTCCGCTTCGTCACGCGCGAGCGCTACGCCGGAACCGGCCCGGTCGCGCGCGCCATCGGCGTGGAGCTGCGGCTGTTCTCCAGCGATCTGGCCATCGACCTCGCCCGCTTCGACCACCTGCGCGAGTGGCCCACCGAAGACCTCCACGCGCTGGCCGACCTCATCGTCACGGCCATGCTCGCCACGGTCGTCGACCTGCTCGACGTCCGCCACGGCGACCGCGAGGCCGACGAACGCACGTTGGAGCTGGCCCGCAAGCGCCTGCGGATGATCCTCGTGGGCGTGCCCCACTGGCGCCCGTCCGCCTAGCCGCGGGCCGGCGCCCGAGAGCTACGATTTCGTCGACCAGCCTGTTCTTCGGGGACGCCGGATCTTCGGCGGGCGAGGTCGTGGAGGAGCGCTGTGGAAACCGGGTCGGACGTGCGTGCGGAGTTCAGCGACCCGGCCGGGAACCTGGCGTTCGACGAGGCGCTGCTGCGGGAAGGCCCGGCCACGTCGGTGCTGTGGCTGTGGCGCAACCAGGTGAGCGTGGTCGTCGGCCGCGGGCAGAAGGTGGCGCGCGAAGTGCGTGTGGCCGAGTGCGAGCGCGACGGCGTGCCGGTGCTGCGCCGGGCCAGCGGTGGCGGCACGGTGTTCCACGACCCGGGCAACCTCAACGTCACGCTCGTGCTGCCCGGCCCGGCCGACCGGCCGCTGGAGATGCTCGGGTTGGTGATGTCGGCGGCCGTCGAGAAGCTCGGCCTGCCGCCGCGCCTCGGTGAGCGCGGCCTGTTCATCGGTGACGCGAAGCTGTGCGGGTTCGCGGTGTTCCGGACCAAAAACGGGCTGCTGGCGCACTCGACGCTGCTGATCGACACCGACGCCGCGCGCGTCGGTGCCTACCTCACCGGGCCGCCGCCGGACCCGAAGCCGCTCGACTCGCACCGCAGCAAGGTCGCCTCGCTGGCCGACCACGGCGTGCACCCGGCGGAAGGCGAGGTGGAGTCGGTGGTGCGTGCCGCGGCCGCGGGGCTGCTCGGCCCGCTCGTGCCGCGGCCGCCGACAGACGCGGAGCTCGAGCGGCAGCGCGTGCTGCTGGACACGCGCTACCACTACGACGGCTGGCACACCGACGGCAACCAGCGCCGGTGAGCGCTACTCGCCGGCGGAGAACGTGACGGCGGGGATCTTCTTCATCGGACGTCGGACGGCCTTGACCGGCTTCGGCTCAGTGGTCTTCACCACGGTTTTCGGTTCCGCGACAGGGGTTTTCACCGGCTGCTTGGCCCGCGTGGTCTTCGGCGCCGGCTCGGTCTGCTCGGCCGGGCGGGCCGTCGTCTTCGCCGCTGCCGCAGTGCGCTTGACGGGCTTGGCCTTCGCCGGAACTTGCTGTGGTTCGACGGCTTTCGCCCCCGTCACCATCCGCGGCCGCTGCTTGCGGCCACCCGTGCGACGGCCGTTCGTCACGTAGGGGTCGAAGATTTCCCGCAGTGCCGCGGCGTTGCGGGCGGACAGGTCGATCTCGTAGTCGAGTCCGTCGAGGCCGAAGCCCACAGTCTCGGCGGCGGGTTCGCCGGTGAGGTCGTCCAACACGCGGACGGCGGTGTTCTTGGCCATGCGAAAGCCCTCCGTGCTCGATCGTGGACGTGCGTGCAATCGGCACGGCGACGACCCGGTGACCCGGTGTCGCCGATTTCTTGCAGCTCGCGGAAGAGAGTAGCGGCTGGCTTGCGTGAAGCCGCGCAGTGGTGTGCGCTGAACCCATGTCAGGACAGACTTTCGACGTCGTGGTGATCGGGGCCGGCCCGGTCGGTGAAGTCGCCGCGGAACGCGCCGCCATGGGCGGGTTCAAGGTGGCGCTCATCGAGCACGAGTTGTTCGGCGGTGAGTGCTCGTACTGGGCGTGCGTCCCCAGCAAGGCGTTGCTGCGCCCGGGGAACCTGCTCGCCGCGGCCAAGCGCATGCCGGGGGTGGTGGTCGGCGACGCGCTCGACCCGGCGCAGGTGCTCGCCCGCCGGGACTCGTTCACCGGCCGCGGTGACCCGCAAGGTCAGGACCACGGCCAGGTGGACTGGGCGCGAGGGGTCGGCGTCGAGCCGATCCGCGGCCACGGGCGGATTTCCGGTGAACGGGAGGTGACGCTGTCCGACGGGCAGGTGCTCACCGCGCGCCACGGCGTGATCGTCTGCACCGGCAGTGTGCCGCGCAACCCGCCGATCCCCGGCCTCGACACGATCAAGCCCTGGGGCTCGCGCGAAGCGTCGTCGTCGTCGGCCGTGCCCGCGCGGCTCGGCGTGCTGGGCGGTGGCGTCGTCGGCGTGGAGATGGCGCAGGCGTGGGCGCGCCTGGGAGCGCAGGTACACCTGATCATCACGGGCAGGCGCCCGCTGCCGCGGCTGCCGGAGTTCGCGGGCGACCTGGTTCTCGCGGGCCTGCGCGCCGACGGCGTGATCGCGCACACCGGCTCGGGCATCGACGAGGTGTCCGCTGTGGACGGCGGCGGCGCGTCGCTCAAGCTCACCGGCGGCGAAGACCTGGTGGTCGACGAGCTGCTGGTGGCCACTGGCCGCGTACCGGCGACCGGCAACGTCGGGCTCGACGTCCTCGGCCTGCCCACCGACGGCCCGCTCGAGGTCGACGAGAGCGGCCGCGTGTCCGCCGTGGACGGTGGCTGGCTCTATGCCGCGGGCGACGTGACCGGCCGCGCACTGCTGACCCACCAGGGCAAGTACGGCGCCCGCGTGGCCGGCGACAGCATCGCCGCGCGCGGCCGCGGAGAGGACATCTCCACCGCGCCGTGGAGCCGCTACAGCGCGACCGCCGACCACCACGCCGTGCCGCAGGTCATCTTCACCGACCCGGAGGTGGCGTGCGTCGGCCTCAGCGAGGCTCGCGAGGGCTCGGCCGATCGCGTCGTCGACATCGACATCGCGGTCGCCGGCTCGGCCCTCTCCGCCGACGGCTACACGGGCAAGGCCCGCATGGTCGTCGACACCGACCGAGGCGTGATCCTGGGCGTCACCTTCGCCGGCCCGGACGTCGCGGAAATGCTGCACTCCGCCACGATCGCCGTCGTGGGCGAAGTCCCCCTCGACCGCCTGTGGCACGCGGTCCCCGCGTTCCCCACGATCAGCGAGGTCTGGCTGCGGCTGCTGGAGGCTTACGGCCTGTAGGCAGGGCTTTGAGAGGCGGCGGGTCCCCGGCTCTTGCTGGGGACCGGCTGTTTTCGAGGCTGCCGCGGGTTTCGGCAGTGCGCCGCGGCTGGGCGAGCTCGAGCGCGCGCAGGTTTCCGCGGTCGGCCGTGCTCAGGCGGTCGCGCACGGGACTGCCCGGCCGCGCCGAGGTCTGTTGGCGGTTCGCTGTGCGACGGCGCTGCGTGCGAGTTCGGGTGGCGGGTCGGCGGGCACGGCCGGCGCGACGGCGCCGCGGATCTCGGTGGCCAGCCGCACTCGGGCGGGGTGGTGTGCCGGGCGCTGCTCGTCGGGGCCGAGTGCGGTCAGGCGGGCATGGCGAGCGCGAGGGCGCCCTGGGCCGCCCGGGTGAGGCCGGGGTCGTCCGGAGTGGACGGACCGGACTGCCACACGACCTGCACCAGTCGCACGCCGGTGCCGTCGAGTTTGCTGGTGTAGGCGGCGCTGTCGAACTGCGGGGGCGGACCCGGCCACTTGCCGGTCTCGGTGGCGACGTCGAGGATGCCGCCGCCGCCCGGGGTGTCGGCGACCTGCTTGAAGTGCGTGGCCTGGGCGGCGTCGGGGAACCGGACCACAGCCATGGTCACCGCGGCGGCGCGCCCGTCGACCAGGGCCGTGTAGCTGGCGCGGCTGACGGCGGAGCAGCTCGTCTGCTGCAGGCTGGCCTGCACGTCGCCGAACGCGTGCGACGCGCACCGCTGGTCCGAACTGCTCGCCCGCGGCTCGAACGACAGGCTCGGCGCCGCGCTGCTGGCCGGCGCACTGCTCACGGCCGCGGGCGGCGGCACCGGCCGCGCGCTCGAGCTCGGTGCGGGAGCGGCCTCGCCACCCCCACCGCCGCCGGTCGCCGCCACGACGATCGCCGTGACCAGCAGGATCGCCAGCAACCCGATCGCGGCGACCGGCACCCACCGCACGGTCCGCGACTGCTCCTTCTCCCGCGGCGGCGCACCGCCACCCGCGGGCACCTCCACCGACCCGGAAGCCGACGGCGCGGACGACACAGCCCTCGGCGGGCTCGCTGCGTTCGTCGCGGTCGCTGCGGCACCCTGCCGGGCCGCCGGTGCCGGCGGCTTGCCAGTCGGTCCGGCATTGGTGCCGACCACGGCGGGCTTGCCGGCAGGACCGAGCTTTCCACCAGCGGCGACGGGAGGCTGTCCAGCCGGAGCCTTACCCCCGGCAGAGCCAGAAGATTTGCCACCAACCGGAGCGACAGGCGGGTTGCCGCCGGGAGGGACCGGCGCCTTTCCGCCGGGCGTGGCATGCGGCGTGCCAGTCGGCCTGCCGTTGCCATTCCCCGGCGGGACCGGCCTCGGCGCAGGCACCGCTCGCGGCCCGGCCGGCCGCTGCCCGCTCTGCTTCGGCCCACCCTGCTTCGGCGACGTCATCTTCTCCGTCACCGCCGACTCCAGCGAACCACTCCGGCGACCGCCCGAAGTGGACGGACCGTTCGCCTCCGCGCCGGGGAACCTCGGCGCGGCAGTCGACTCGGTTGGCGCTTCGGCGAGGGGAATCGCCTGCTCAGGCTCGGTGGCCGGGTCCGCAGCGGCCGCCGAAGCAGCCGTACTCGCCGTACCGGGGAAGGTCGGTGCGGCGATGGACTCCGTGGGGGCGTCGGCGAGGTGGATCGCCGGGTCGGTGCCGGTGGTTTCCCCGGTGGCCGGGGGAACGGCCACCGAGGAAGACTCCGCGGGGAGCGGCGAAGCGGCCGGGGGAGCGGCCGAAGTGGACGAACCCGGTGCCGCCGTCGACTCGGTGGGTGCGGTGGCGAGGTGACCCGCCTGTTCGGGAACCGCGGCCGGGGAAGTGACCGAAGTGGACGCACCCGGGAAAGCCGGCGCCTCGGCCGGGACGCCCGGAAGTGAAGGCGCGGCGACGTGCGGCACCGGCCGGGTGGTCGGGATGACCGGCGGTGGCGGCGGCACCGACGTGATGCGAATGCGCTGTGCGGGTTTCGGCACACCAGAAGCAGTAACAGGAGCCGCAGCCGGAACAGGAGCAGGCACCGGGACCGGCGGATCATCGGTGTACCGGACGAACCCCTCACCCAGCAGCACCTCGTCCGACATCGCCGGCGCATCCGGGGCCAGCGCCGTGATCAACGCTCGCGCCTGGTCCAGCGACCGCGGACTCCGCGCCGTGGCCAGCGACACCGTCGCGGCCAGCATCGTCGTCGGCGTCGGGTGCAGCACGCGCACCGGCCCGGCGAGGTCCGCGGGCGGCTGATCGACCGTCTCGACATACGGACCGACCGCCACGATCGTGCCCACCGGGCCGGAACCCGGCGCCAGCTCGGCGATGCGGCGTTCGCACTCGGCCGAGAGGTCCAGGGCTTCCGTGGCGGGGTTGACGGCGTCGTCACCGTGGACCAGCGGCCAGCCGTCGGCCTTCCACGGGCCGCCGAGCGGCGCTTCGAGGCGCAGCGCGGGGTCGGGGAGGTCGACGCCGATCACGATGAGCACGCCCTTCGGCAGCACCACCACGGCCTCGACGGCGCGCTCGCCGCCGGCCGGGCGGGCGCCGATCAGGGCCACGCCACCGACCACGGTGCTGCCGCGGCCGAGGGAGGCCAGCGCCGCCCGCACATCCTCGGCGACGCGCGACGGCTGCTGCCCGAGGCGGACCAGTCGCACCGAAACCCTCCTCACCTCGACCGTTTCGCGGCCCACGCTAGCGTGCCTGCCCCGCAGATCCGTGCTACACGCGGACGCGTCGGCGAGCCTCCCTCCTCAAGGGGGATTCCCGTGCGACTTGTGGTGTTCGTGTGGCCAAATGGCACGGTTGGGGTGCAGAATGTGCTACACAGATCGGGGAAGCGGCACGGAAGGCCCACCAGCCGAAGCGAAGCTCGAGAGGTCGTAGGGGAAGACGTCCCTCGTCGAGCAAGCGGAGGTCAGCAGTGAGCACCCGTGGCAACACCCGAGGTGTGGTGTACGTCCACTCGTCGCCGTCTGCGGTGTGTCCGCACGTCGAGTGGGCTATTTCGGGCACCCTCGGAGCCCGAGTCGAGCTGAAGTGGACGGCGCAGCCCGCCAGTCCCGGACAGCTGCGCGCCGAGTGCGGCTGGCGCGCGCCGTCCGGAACCGCGGGCAAGCTGGCCTCGGCGCTCAAGGCGTGGCCGATGCTGCGCTTCGAGGTCACCGAGGAACCCAGCGCCGGCGTCGACGGCGAACGGTTCTGTTTCGCGCCCGGACTGGGCCTCTGGCACGGCCGTACCAGTGCCAACGGCGACATCGTGGTGGGCGAGGACCAGCTGCGCGCCCTCGTGAGCATGACTCGCGGCGGGGAGTCGCTTGCGCACAAGCTGGACGAGCTGCTCGCGGCGAGCTGGGACGAAGCGCTTGAGCCCTACCGACACGCCGGAGACGGCGCTCCCGTCACGTGGCTGCACCAGGTCGGGTGACACCCGCGGGCGGGTGGGTACCCTCTCGGGGGTGACCGCCCGTCCGCCCGCACCCGCCCGCCAGCGGTGGCTGGTACCCGTCCTCGTCGTGGTGTTGTCGATCACCGTCGGCGGTGGCCTGCTCGCGCGCGAGCTGTACCGCCGCCCGGTCGTCGACACCGCCGACCCCATCGCCCTCACGACGCCGACGCCGGTGGACAAGGACGATCTGCCCGGCCCCGGTGACGTCAAGGTCACGGAGGACGCCGCCCGGCACCCGCACGGCAAAGCCGTGCAAGCCGTGCTGCAGGACTACTTCGACGGCATCAACCACCACGACTACGACCAATGGGCACGCTCGGTCAGCAAGGGCCGGATCGACGACAACCCCCGCACCAAGTGGACAAGTGACTACAGGTCCACGAAGGACGGCAGCATCCTGCTGTACCGCATCGAACCCGGCGCCGGCGCGTCGCTGCGGGTGCTCGTGGGCTTCACCAGCACGCAGTCGTCCAACGAGGCACCGGAGGCGCTCAAGGAAGGCTGCATCCGCTGGCGCCTGGTGCTGCCGATGATCCTCGAAGGCGGCGGGTACAAGATCGACACCGTCACCCCCGGGACCTTGCCCGAACAGGAGAAGTGCTGAACCCGCACAACGAATCAGGGCCCCTCCCACGTCGGGAGGGGCCCTGATTCGTTGCGGTGGAACCGATCAGGCGGCCGGCGTGAACAGCAGGGCGGTGTTGTGGCCGCCGAAGCCGAACGAGTTGCTGAGCGCCGCGGTGAGCTCGACCTTGCGGTTCTCGCCCGACACCACGTCGAGATGCACCTTCGGGTCGAGGTCGGTGAGGTTCAGCGTGGCGGGCACCACGCCTTCGTAGAGCGCGAGGATCGTGGCGATTCCCTCGACCGCGCCGGCACCGCCGACGAGGTGGCCGAGCGCGCCCTTCGGAGCGGTGACCACGGCGTGGTCGCCCACGGCCTTGCGGATCGCCGCCGCCTCGCCGATGTCACCGACCACAGTGGACGTCGCGTGCGCGTTGACGTGACCGATGTCCGCCGGGGACAGGCCGGCCATGCTCATGGCCGCCCGCATCGCCGCGATCTGCCCGATGCCTTCCGGGTGGTTGCCCGTGATGTGGTAGGCGTCGGACGTGATGCCGTAGCCGGCGAGCTTCGCGTAGATCCGCGCGCCGCGCT
This sequence comes from Amycolatopsis sp. NPDC051373, assembly GCF_040689465.1. Lineage (NCBI taxonomy): Bacteria > Bacillati > Actinomycetota > Actinomycetes > Pseudonocardiales > Pseudonocardiaceae > Amycolatopsis > Amycolatopsis sp. NPDC051373. The sequence goes on from NZ_JBFBAE010000007.1 coordinate 315,312, forward strand.
CCCTGGCGAGGTCGGCCCGTTCCAGCACGACCACCCCGGAGCCTTCGCCGAGCACGAAGCCGTCGCGGCTGGCGTCGAACGGCCGGGACGCGGCCGCCGGGTCGTCGTTGCGGGTCGACACCGTGCGCGCCTGGGCGAAGCCCGCGAGGGTGATCGGGTGGATGCACGCCTCGGCCCCGCCCGCGACCACGACGTCGGCCCGGCCGGACCGGATCATTTCGTAGCCGGTGGCGATGCCCTCGGCGCCGGAGGCGCAAGCCGAAGCAGGGGAGTGGACCCCCGCCCGCGCCTTGAGGTCGATGCTCACGTGTGCCGCCGGCCCGTTGGGCATCAGCATCGGCACGGTGAGCGGCGACACCTTGCGGAGCCCCTGCTGGTGCAACAGGTCGTTCTGGCTCAGCAGCGTCATCGGGCCACCGACGCCGGTGCCGATCGACACGCCGAGGCGTTCCGGCTCGACGTCGGTGTGCTCGTCGGTCTGCTCGGCGAACCCCGCGTCGGCCCAGGCCTGGCGGGCGGCGATGATCGCCACCTGCTCGCACCGGTCCAGCCGGCGGGCCTGGACCCGCGGCAGGACCTCGGACGGATCGACGGCCAGCGTCGCCCCGATCTTCACGGGCAGGCCGAGTTCCTCGACCCAGTCCGCGGTCAGCGGGCGGATGCCGCTGCGGCCGGACAGCAGGCCGTCCCAGGTGGACGCGACGTCCCCGCCGAGGGGCGTGGTCGCCCCCATACCGGTGATCACGACGTCGATGTTGCTCATGGGAGTCTCCCCAAGGTCTCGGCTCCGGACCGGGGGGCTTCCCCGGCCCGGGTACGAAGAGGACTTACTTAGAGTTGGCGGACACGTAGTTCACGGCGTCGCCCACGGTCTTCAGGTTGGCGAGCTCGTCGTCCGGGATCTTGACGCCGAACTTGTCCTCGGCCTGCACGGCGATCTCGACCATCGACAGCGAGTCGATGTCCAGGTCGTCCACGAACGACTTCTCGGCGGTGACGTCGTCCTGAGCCACACCGGCCACCTCTTCGACGATCTCGGCGAGGCCGGCGAGGATCTCAGCGTTGTCAGCCATTGGAGTTGTTCCCTTCTCGGTTCTTCTACAGGTCCACCTCGCGGGCACAGCGCCCGCGAGGGAAGTATCCATCAGGGGCAGACGAAGGCCTGTCCGGCATACGAGAGCCCGGCGCCGAAACCGATCGCCAGCACGATGTCGCCCGGCTTCGCGGTGCCCGCCTTGCGCATGTGGTCCAGCGCCAACGGGACCGACGCCGACGAGGTGTTGCCGGAGTACTTGATGTCGTCGGCCACGATCATGTCCTCGCGCGCGCCGGCGGCGCGCAGCTTCTTCGCGATCGATTCGACGATGCGCAGGTTGGCCTGGTGCGGGATCAGCACGTCCACATCGGACGGCTGCAGGCCCGCGGCCTCGAGCGCCCGCAGGGCGATCGGCGCGATCTGCGTGGTCGCCCAGCGGAAGACCGACTGGCCCTCCTGGTAGATCCACTTCTCGTCGCGCATGTAGATCAGGTCCACGAGGTCGCCCGCGCTGCCCCACACGACCGGGCCGATGCCCGGCTCGTCGGAGCCGCCGACCACCGCGGCGCCCGCGCCGTCGGCGAAGATGATCGCGTTGGCGCGATCGGTCGGGTCCACCACGTCGGTGAGCTTCTCGGCGCCGATCACGAGCACCTTCTTCGCGGAGCCGGCGCGGATCAGGTCCGAGGCCACGCCGAGGCCGTAGCAGAAGCCGGCGCACGCGGCGTTGAGGTCGAAGGCGCCGGGGCTCGGGATGCCGAGCCGCGCGGCGACCTGGCCGGCCGCGTTGGGGATCTGCGAGGGCATCGTGCAGTTCGGCAGGATGACCGTGTCCACTTCGGACGGGTCGACGCCCGCGTCGGCCATCGCGGCTTCGCCGGCGGCGACGGCGAAGTCGACCAGCAGTTCGTCCTTGTTCCCGAAGCGGCGCTCGATGATGCCCACGCGCTCGCGGATCCACTGGTCGTTGGTGTCCATGAGCTGCGAGAGGTCGTCGTTGGTCACGACCCTCTCCGGCTGGTGGCTGCCGACGCCGAGGATGCGGGTGCTGGCAGGGCCCGTGCTCTGGCGCAGGCTGGGACGGTCGGTCACTGGGCGTCCTCCTCGCGCAGCTTCGCCAGCTCGGCCGGCGTCTTCAGCGCGGTGGTTGTGGTGACGACGCCCTTGAGCTGCCGCTTGACCAGGCCGGTCAGCGTGCCCGCGGGCGCGAGTTCGACGGTGCTGCTCACGCCGAGCGACACGAGGCCGTCCATCGTGAGGTCCCAGCGCACGGGCCGGGTGACCTGCGCGAGAAGCCGCTCCAGGTACTCGGTGCCGCTGGTGACCACGGTGCCGTCGGCGTTCGACAGCAGCGGGCGCGTGGGGTCGGCCGGGGTGAGGCCGGCGGCGTGCTCGCGAAGGGCGTCTTCCGCCGGCGCCATGTACGGCGTGTGGAAGGCTCCCGCGACCTTGAGCGCACGGATCTTCGTGCCCTCCAGGGGTTCGGCGACGATCCGCTCGATGGCGTCGGCCGCGCCCGAAGCGACGATCTGGCCGGCGCCGTTGCGGTTGGCCGCGGCCAGCCCGCGCTCCTCGAGCCACGCGACGACCTGCTCGGGATCACCGAGCATCACGGCCGCCATCGACGTCGGTTCCAGCGCGCAGGCCTTGGCCATCTCGGCACCGCGCACCGCGGCCAGCGCCACGGCGTCGGCCGGGGTCAGCACCCCGGCGATCGCGGCGGCGGCGAGCTCGCCCACGGAGTGGCCGGCCACCGGCGCGTCGTCGGCCACCGGCGCCACCTGCTGCAAGCGCTCGAACGAGAGCAGCGAGAGCGCGACGATCAGCGGCTGCGCGACCGCGGTGTCCTGGATCTCCTCGGCGTCGCCTTCCGTGCCGAGGCGGACGAGGTCGAGCCCGGCGCGGGCGGACCACTCCTCGACGCGCGCGCGTGCGCCGTCGGTCTCGAGCCACGGGGAGAGCATGCCGGGGGCCTGTGAGCCCTGGCCGGGGGAGAGGACTGCTGCTGTCACGCCGTCTATGACACCACGCTCGGTCGCGTCCCTCGGATGCGGCCGGTCACCAAGTCCGCGGGGCGTTATTGGAGGAAACCTCCAAAGACCCGCGATAGAACCTTGCCCTTAACCCAGATGCCTTGTGGGATTCAACCATCGCTTGCCGTGAAGTCTGTCACGGGACCGGTGCCGCGCGCCGGCCCGTCACGCCGAGTCGTCATCCGGGCCGCCGCAAGGGTCACCAGAGGCCGCGGAAGCGGGCCAGCCTGCCGACCGTGAGCGCGGCCCGGAGCACGAACGCGTCACGCGGCTCGGTGGGGTTGCGGCCGGTGAGCTCGGCCGCCTTGCGCAGCCGGTACCGCACGGTGTTGGGGTGCACGAACAACGTCTGCGCGCAGCGTTCGAGCACACCACCGCTTTCGAGGTAGGTCTCCACGGTGCGCTGCAGCGCGGGGCCCGCTTCCTCGAGCGGCCGCGCCACGAGCTCCACCAGCAGGCGCTCGGCCTCGGGATCACCCGACAGCGCGCGCTCGGGCAGCAGGTCGTCGGAGCGGACGGGCCGCGGCGCGCCCGGCCAGCCGACCACCGCGCGCAGGCCCGAAAGCGCTTCGGCCGCGCTGTGGTGCGCCTCGGCGAGCGACGGCACGGTCGGGCCGGCGACCACGGGACCGTCGGCGAACACCGCGGACATCCGCGAGAGCGTTTCGCGTTCCTTCACGCCGCCTTCGGTCGGGCCGCCGATCACGATCACCAGCCGTGAGCCCTGCACCGACAGCAGCACGGGCCGGCCGACGCGGGCGGCGCGGCTGCGGACCTCGAACACCACCGTCGGCGGGTCCTCCGAAGGCGGGTTGCCCACGATCACGGTCGCGGCCGACGCGGGATCCCAGCCGAGCGCGGCCGCGCGCGAGAGCACCGCCTCCTCGGCGTCGCCGCGCACGATGCCGTCGACGACCAGCGCTTCCAACCGCGCGTCCCACGCGCCGCGTGCCTCGGCCGCCGCCGCGTAGGAGTTGGCCGCGGCGAACGCGATCTCCCTGCCGTAGCGCAGGATTCCCTCGATCAGGGCCGCGCGCTCGGCCTCGTTCGCGGCGAACTCCGGCAGCTGTTCCTCGAACTGCTCGATCGCGAGCCGCACCATGCTCACGGCCTGGCGCAGGCTGATGTAGCGCGACAGCTCGGCCGGCGCGTCGCGGAACGCCTCGGTGGTGAGCTTGAGTGCTTCCTTCGAGTCGCGCAGCCAGTCGACGAATCCCGCCGCGCCCGCCTGCGTGATCAGCAGCACGCTGGCGCGCTGGTCGGCGGGCAGCCGCCCGAACCACACCAGCCGGCGTTCCATCACCGCGACGCTCGCGCTCGCGAGCCGCCCCGAGGCGTGGTCGAGCGAGCGCAGCGTCTTCGCCGACAGCCCGTGGTGCTTGGGGACCCGGCGCCCCGTCGTCTCTGCCATTCGTTCCGATCCTCCGCTGGAATCCTAGTTGGACATTCGATCGGCAACTTTCGGTGGCGGACACGCAACCGGGGGCGCTAGGCACCGTCCAGCGGGAACTCTACGATCCGTAACCAGTGATGTACGTCACCGAAATCCGACAACAAGGGGGAAAGGGCCGATGCCAGAGCCCGGACTGGAGATCGACGCGATCTCCAAACGCTACGGCACCGTCGTGGCACTGGAGAAGATGACTTTCGACGTGCGGCCGGGTGAGCTGTTCGGCTTCGTCGGCAGCAACGGCGCGGGCAAGACCACCACGATGCGCATCGCGCTCGGGGTGCTCAGCGCGGACGCGGGCGAGGTCCGCTTCGCTGGTTCGCCCATCACGCACGACACCCGGCGGCACGTCGGGTACATGCCGGAAGAGCGTGGTTTGTACCCGAAGATGAAGGTGGGTGAGCAGCTGACGTACCTCGCGCGGCTGCACGGCATGTCGGCGGCCGACGCGAAGGCGTCGACCGAGCGCTGGACCGAACGGCTCGGCGTGGCCTCGCGCCGCGACGACGAGGTGGAGAAGCTCAGCCTCGGCAACCAGCAGCGCGTGCAGCTCGCGGCCGCGCTGGTGCACGAACCGCGCATCCTCGTGCTGGACGAACCGTTCTCGGGCCTGGACCCGGTCGCGGTCGACGTGATGAGCAAGGTGCTCAAGGAGAAGGCGGCCGACGGCGTGCCCGTCGTGTTCTCCAGCCACCAGCTGGATCTGGTGGAGCGCCTCTGCGACCGCATCGGGATCGTCCGGAGTGGACGGATGGAGGCGATGGGCACAGTCTCGCAGCTGCGGGCCGGCGGCGCCGTGCGGCTGCTCGTCGACGCGCCGCAGGCGGCCGACGGCTGGGCCGTGAACCTGCCCGGCGTCACGGTGCTGGGCCGCGACGGTTCGGTGACCGAGCTCGAGCTGGCCGACGGTGCCGACGACCAGGTCGTGCTGCGCGCGGCGCTGGCGACCGGGCCGGTGCGCGAGTTCACGCGGAAGCTCCCGTCGCTGACCGACCTGTTCCGGTCCGTCGTGACCGAGCACCACCACAAGGAGGAGGTGGCGGCATGAGCGCGCCCGACATCCGCATGAGCCCGTTGTCCGGGGTGGGCCTGGTGGCCTCGCGCGAGATCAGCACGCGGCTCAAGTCCAAGGCCTACCGGATCAGCACGCTCGTGCTGCTGATCCTCATCGTCGTCGGCGTCGTGGTGCTGAAGCTGTTCGGCGGCAGCAGCGGGCCCGACGCGACCGTCGGCTTCGTGCCGGCCGCGGCACCGCTCTCGGCACCGCTGACGGCGATCGGGAAGTCGGTGGGGCAGAACATCGCCACGCAGCCCGTCGCCGACGACCGGGCCGGGATCGCGAAGCTGAAGGACGGCTCGATCGACGCGCTGCTGGTGCAGGGCGCCGACCGCGTGCACGTGCAGGTCGAGAAGGACCTGGACGGCAACCTCAAGAACGTGCTCACCGTGCTCGCCGGCCGCGTCGCGCAGAACTCGGAGATCATCGCGCAGCACGGTGACCCGGCGAAGGTGGACGCCGCGGTCGCGACCGCGAGCATCGACGAGCTGCCGCCGCTGGAGAAACCGTACGACTACGACAGCCAGCAGCTCGTGCTCGGCATCATCGCGGGCATTCTCATCTACATGTCACTCCTGCTCAACGGCCAGACCGTGGCGCAGGGCGTGGTCGAGGAGAAGACCTCGCGCGTGGTCGAGCTGCTGCTGTCCACCATCAAGCCGTGGCAGCTGATGGCGGGCAAGGTGCTCGGCATCGGCACGGTCGGGTTGATCCAGATGCTCGCGATCGGGGTCGTCGGCATCGCCGCGGGTCTGGGGACGGGGGTGCTCACCATCTCGGTGTCCGCGGCCATCGGCACGGTCGTCTGGCTGGTCGTGTGGTACCTGCTCGGGTTCTTCATGTATTCGATCGTGTTCGCAGCACTCGGCGCGCTCGTGTCTCGGCAGGAGGACGTGAGCGGTGCCGTGTCGCCGGTGCTGATGCTCGTGATCGTCGGCTACGTGGTGGGCATCTCGGTGCTGCCCTCGGACCCGTCGAACAAGTTCGCCGAGGTGCTTTCCGTCATTCCGGTGTTCGCGCCGACGCTCATGCCGATGCGGCTCGCGATGGGCGGGGTGCCGGTGTGGGAAGCCGTGGTGTCGGTGGGGCTCGTGGTGCTGCTGATTCCGGGATTGGTCTGGCTGGCCGCGCGGATCTACCGCAACGCGGTGATGCGTACGGGCGCGAAGGTGAAACTGCGCGACGCGCTGCGCGCGGCCTGAGTGTCCGTTCGGTGAACGTGCGTCGTCGCCCTGTGAAACCCGAAGGCCGCTGAAACCTCGAAGGGTGCTGAAAGCCCTGAAGGGTCCGGCGAAACCTGAAGCGTATTCGCAGGGCGACGACGCGAACACCCGCTGAATACGCCCGGTGGTAATACCCGCAAATGCTCGAGGCCGCCCGGCGCTTGCGGTTTACGCTGCGCCGGACGGCCTCGTCTCCCCGGTCCCCACCGGTAGTACAAGTATGGCCGCCATTGATCTTCTCGCGCCAGTCGTCTCACTCGATCGTGGTGCAACGCACTCCCGCTGGCTGGGTACCTGATCATCGACCCGCTGCAACAGCCCGCAGCCGGGAATCCATGACGAAGGGAGCCCAGCGTGGGTGAGCAACTCAAGGACGGACTCGGACAGGCCTGGAATCTGGTGGCCACGTTCGTGCCGAAACTCGTCGGTTTTCTGATCATCCTGCTGATCGGCTGGCTGATCGCGAAAGCGGTGTCCAAAGCGCTGTCACTGGTGCTCGGAAAGCTCGGATTCTCCCGGCTCGTCGAGAAGACGGGGCTGACCGGAATGATGAAGCAGGCGAATGTCGACGCCACCGGCATCCTCGTGAAACTGGTCTACTACTTCATTCTGCTGATCGCGCTCCAGCTGGCGTTCGGCGTGTTCGGTGAGTCGAATCCGGTCAGCCAGCTGCTCAACGACATCATCGCCTTCCTGCCGCGGATCGTGGTGGCGCTGGTGCTCATCGTCGTGGCCGCCGCCATCGCGAAGGTCGTGCGCGACGTCGTGAACTCGGCGATGTCCACGCGGCCGGCGGGCCGGCTGCTCGGCACCGTCGCCTAATGGCTGATCATGGCGTTCGGCATCATCGCCGCGCTGGGCCAGGTCAACATCGCCACCGCCATCACCGGCCCGGTGCTCATCACGGTGCTGGCGACCATCGGCGGCGTGATCGTGGTCGGCTTCGGCGGTGGTCTCATCAAGCCCGCCCAGGACCGCTGGGGTGGCTGGCTCGCCAACCTGCAGGGCCAGCTGAGCCCGGGCGACGGTGGTGGCCGGCCCCAGGTCGGTAGCCGGCCGCAGGCCCAGACCACTCAGACCCAGGCCCAGACCACGCAGACCGCGCAGACCCGTACGCAGCCCGTTCAGCCGGGAAACGGCCACCAGGCCGGGAACGACACCCCGACCCCGCCGGTCGGGTTCAACCGCGTTGATCGCTGATCCCGGCGCGGTTCGGACAGGCCCGGTGCATCGCCGACGGCACCGGGCCTGTCCGCGTGCTGGGACGGTGTCGCCCGCCTCACACCTCGGGGAATCCCGCGCCCGCCCGGGGTGTTGCCGCCAGAGTTATATGGGGGACGAGAAAGGGTGCGGACGTGGACTTCCTGCTGCAGCACGGTGTCACGGTGTTCGGCCAGTGGATCTCGATCGCGGAGCTCGCGGGGCAGGTGCTCGCGCTCGCGGTCGTGTTCCTCGCCGACCGGCGGACGCTGTGGACCTGGCCCGTGCAGGTCGGCGCGACGATCCTGCTGTTCTCCGTCTACGTTTCCGCGCACCTGGGCGGCCTGGCCAGCCGGCAGATCGCCATCCTCGCGATTTCGCTCTACGGCTGGTGGGCGTGGCGGCGCCGCACCGACCCTGTCAACGGGGTGGTCGTGCGCACCGCGCGGGCGACCGAGCGGTGGGTGATGCTCGGCGCGTTCGTGGCCGGCACGGTGGCGATGGCGTTGGTGCTGCAGGCGCTGAACGCGTCGTGGGCGCCGTGGCCGGACGCCGCGATCTTCATCGGCACGCTCGTCGCCTTCGGCGCGCAGGGCGCGGGGCTGGTCGAGTTCTGGGGTGTGTGGCTGGTGGTCGACGCGATCGGCGTACCGCTGCAGATCTCCTCGGGCCTGTACTTCTCCGCCGCGATCTACCTCGTCTTCGCGGTGCTGGTCGTGCACGGCTGGTGGAACTGGAACCGCTCGGCCAGGCGCGTGGCCGCGCACCGGGCGGTCACGGCACCATCCAGCTGAGCACCGGGGTGCTCTGCCCGAACACGATCAGGCACATCACCAGCAGCAGCCCCACGCTCCACGGCAGCACCTTGCGCAAGAGCTTGCCCTCTTCGCCCGGCAGGTTGGCCGCGACGCACGCGATGGTCAGGTTCTGCGGCGAGATCATCTTGCCCAGCACGCCGCCGGAGCTGTTCGCCGCGGCCAGCAGGTCCGCGCGCAGGCCGGTCTGATGCGCGGCCGTGACCTGCAGGGCACCGAACAACGCGTTGGCTGACGTGTCCGAACCCGAGACGGCGACGCCGAACCAGCCGAGCACGGGGGAGAGGAACGCGAGCCCGGCGCCGGCCGCGGCGATGAACGTGCCGATGGTGGTCGTCTGGCCGGACAGGTTCATCACATAGGCCAGCGCGAGCACCCCGGTCACGGTGACGATCGCGAACCGCAGCTCCTTCACCGTCGCCAGCCACTCCCGTCCGGCCGTGCCCGCGGCGACCTTGAGCACCACGAGCGTGAGCAGCCCCGCGATGAGCACGAGCGTGCCGCCGGTGTTGAGGAACGGCAGCGAGAACGTGTTGCCGGACACGGCTTTGCCGTCCGGGCCGTGCACGTCGAGGCCGGGCCAGTGGAACTTCCACGTGGCCGCGTCGAGCAGCTTCTTGATCGGCGGCACCTGCGCGAGCGAGAAGATCACGATGATCAACGCGTAGGGCAGGTAGGCGCGCACGACCTCGCCGCGCTCGTCCGGCCGGTCGAGCGTCGCGGTGCGAGAGCCTGTGAGCACTTGCGCGCGGACCTCGGCGGGCACCGCGCGGCGCGTCATCGGCAGCGCCACGAGCGCGGCGGCGCCGGCCAGGGCCGCACCGATGTCGGCCAGCTGTGGCGAAACGAAGTTGGAGGCCAGGAACTGCACCACGCCGAACGCGACGCCGCACACCAGCGCCGGCATCCACGTCTCACGCAGGCCGCGTTTCCCGTCGACGATGATCACCAGCAGCAGCGGCACGAACAGCGCCAGCAACGGCGTCTGCCGCCCGACGATCGACGACACCTGCTCCAGTGGCAGCCCCGTCACCTGCGCGAGCGTGACCACGGGCGTGCCCATCGCGCCGAACGCGACCGGCGCGGTGTTCGCGACGAGCGCCACCACGGCGGCCTTGCCCGGCCCGAACCCGACTGCCACGAGCATCACCGCGCTGATCGCCACGGGCGCGCCGAAGCCGGCCAGCGCCTCCATCAGCGCGCCGAAGCAGAAGGCGATGATCAGCGCCTGCAGCCGCGGGTCGTCGGAGATCCGCCCGAACGAGCGGCGCAGCACGTCGAAATGACCCGTGTGCACGGTGATCCGGTAGATCCACAGCGCGTTGACCACGATCCACAGGATCGGGAACAGCCCGAACGCCGCCCCTTGCAGTGCGCCGGAAATCGCTTGTCCCACAGGCATCCCGTACACGGCGATGCCGACGACGAGCGCCACGACAAGCCCGATCAGTGCGGCGTGGTGGGCCTTGGTCCGGACCACGCCCAGCAGCACCAGCACCACGGCCAGCGGCACCACCGCGACGAGCGCCGAAAGCCCGAGACCACCGAGCGGAGCCAGGTCCTGCACGAACACGCCGACCTCCCGGGGGGACCGCCGTTTCCGGATCGCGGAAACAGCCTTTCACGAGGTGGCAGAGATACTCGTCACAGACCCACTGGTACGTCAACCCGGTGTCGCACGTCTGGACCAATGCCGCAAAGGGGCATTGGGTGTGTTGGGCGCACCGGATATGGCGTTCGGTGCAACGCGCACAACGAACGCCACATCGGGCGATTCAGGCTCGGCGGAAGATCAGCGCAGGGTCACGTGCGAAGGCCGCAGGTCCTCGACGCGGCGCACGCCCAGCAGCTGCATGGTCCGGATCATCTCCGTGCGCAGGATGTCGACGCAGCGCTGCACACCGCGCTCGCCGCCCGCCATCAGGCCGTAGAGGAACGCGCGGCCGACGAGCACGAAGTCGGCGCCACGCGCGATCGCGGCCACGATGTCGCCGCCGGAGAGGATGCCGGTGTCGACCCAGACCTCGGCGGTGCCCTGGAGCTCGTCGAGGACCGCGGGCAGCAGCTCCAGCGGCGTCGGCGCGCGGTCGAGCTGGCGGCCGCCGTGGTTGGACAGGACCACGCCGTCGGCGCCGTGTTTCACCACGTCACGCGCGTCGGCCACGTTCTGCACGCCCTTGACCACGAGCTTGCCGGGCCAGGTGCGGCGCACCCAGTCGAGGTCGTCGAAGTCGAGCGTGGGGTCGAAGAGCTGGGCCAGTAGCTCGGCCACGGTGCCGTCGAAGTGGCTCAGCGACGCGAAGTTCAGCGGCTCGGTGGTGAGCAGGTTGAACCACCACGCCGGGTGCATCGCGCCGTCGGCGAACGTCTTGAGCGTGAGCGCCGGCGGGATGGTGAGGCCGTTGCGCACGTCGCGCATGCGCGCGCCGGCCACCGGGGTGTCGACGGTGAGCAGGAGCGTGTCGTAGCCGTTCTCCCACGCGCGATTCATCAGATCTTCGCCCGCGCCGTGGTCGCGCCACACGTAGAGCTGGAACCACTTGCGCGCGTCGGGCGCCGCCGCGGCGAGGTCCTCGATGGAGGTGGTCGCCATGGTGGACAAGCTCATCGGGATGCCGTTGCGCTGCGCCACGCGGCCCACGGCGCGCTCGCCCTCGTGCTGCATCATGCGCGTGAACCCGGTGGGCGCGAAGCCGAACGGCAGCGCCGAAGTCTTGCCGAGCACCGTCCGCGTGGTGTCCACATCGGACACCCCGCGCAGCACGTTGGGGTGGAACTCCACGCGGCGGTAGGCCTGCCGGGCGCGCAGCAGGCTGTCTTCGAGCTCGGCCGCCCCGTCGGTGTAGTCGAACGCGGCGCGCGGCGTGCGCTTGCGCCCGATCATCCGCAGGTCGGCGATCGTGTGCGCGCCGGCCAAGCGCCGCTCGGTCGGGTTGAGCACGATCGGCTTCGGCCGCAGGATCTGCTTCAGTTCACTCGGCCGCGGCAGACGACGCTGGGTCACGCGCGATCACCCTTCCTCAAGCGCTGGGAGCTCTCAGACGCATAGATACATCCGATGTCTACCTTAGTGGGCTGGGGTCTCGAAACAGCAAGACCCTCCGGGCCATTGTGCGCCCGGAGGGTCTCGCCGCGACCACTGCTTACGCGTTGCCCGAGTCCGACGTCTGCGGGCCGGCGGCCGAGACGTCGTCGAGGCGGTAGCGGCGCACCGCTTCGGTCACCTTGTCCTGCGCCACCTCGCCGCGCTTGGCGAGCGCCGTGAGGGCGCCGACCACGATCGACTGCGCGTCCACGAGGAACTTGCGCCGGGCGGCCGGGCGGGTGTCGGAGAAGCCGAACCCGTCGGTACCGAGCGTGAGCATGTCGGTGGGCACCCACGGGCGGATCAGGTCCGGTACCGCGCGCATCCAGTCCGACACCGCCACGACCGGCCCGTTGACGCCCGACAGCGCCTGCGTCACGTACGGCACGCGGGGGCTGTCGGCCGGGTGGAGCAGGTTGTCGTGGTCGATCTCCACGGCCTCGCGGCGCAGCTCGGTCCACGACGTGGCCGACCACACCGCCGCGCGCACGCCCCACTCCTCGGCCAGCAGCTGCTGGGCCTTGAGCGCGTCGGGCATCGTGACGCCGGAGACCAGGATGTGCGCCTCCGGGCCGTCGCCCGCGGGGGCGTCGGCGTACTTGTAGAGACCCTTGAGCAGGCCGTCGACGTCGAGGTTCTCCGGCTCGGCGGGCTGCTGGTAGGGCTCGTTGTAGATCGTCAGGTAGTAGAAGACGTTCTCGCCGTTGCCGTGCGGCCCGGTCTCGCCGTACATGCGCCGCAGACCGTCGCGGACGATGTGCGCGATCTCGAACGAGTAAGCCGGGTCGTAGGCCACGACCGCCGGGTTGGTCGCCGACAGCAGCAGCGAGTGCCCGTCGGCGTGCTGCAGGCCCTCGCCGGTCAGCGTGGTGCGGCCCGCCGTGGCGCCGAGCACGAAACCGCGCGCCATCTGGTCCGCCGCCGCGTACAGGCCGTCGCCTGTCCGCTGGAACCCGAACATCGAGTAGAAGATGTAGATCGGGATCATCGGCTCGCCGTGCGTGGCGTACGAGGTGCCGACGGCCGTGAACGACGCGGTGGAACCGGCCTCGTTGATGCCCTCGTGCAGCAGCTGGCCCTTCTCGGACTCCTTGTAGGCCAGCATCAGGCTCGCGTCGACCGACGTGTACGTCTGGCCGTGCGGGTTGTAGATCTTGGCCGTCGGGAACATCGAGTCGAGACCGAACGTGCGGGCCTCGTCCGGGATGATCGGGACGACGCGCTTACCGATCTCCGAGTCCTTCGCAAGCTCGCGCACGAGCCGGACGAACGCCATCGTGGTGGCGACCTCCTGCTTGCCCGAGCCCTTCCGGATGCCCTCGTAGACCTTGTCGCCCGGCAGCACGAGCGCCTTGGCGTGCTTCGGCCGGCGCTCGGGCAGGTACCCGCCCAGCGCCTTGCGGCGGCCGATCATGTACTCGATCTCGGGCGAGTCGGGACCCGGGTGGAAGTACGGCGGCAGCTTCGGGTCACGCTCGAGCTCGGCGTCGCTGATCGGGATGCGCTGGGCGTCGCGGAACAGCTTGAGGTCGTCGAGCGTGAGCTTCTTCATCTGGTGCGTGGCGTTGCGGCCCTCGAACGCCGGGCCGAGGCCGTAGCCCTTGATGGTGTGGGCGAGGATCACCGTCGGCTGGCCGTGGTGCTCCATGGCGGCCTTGTACGCGGCGTACACCTTGCGGTAGTCGTGGCCACCGCGCTTGAGGTTCCAGATGTCGCCGTCGGAGAGGTCCTTGACCAGGTCCTTCGTCCGCGGGTCGCGGCCGAAGAAGTGCTCGCGCACGTACGCGCCGTCATTCGCCTTGTACGTCTGGTAGTCGCCGTCCGGCGTCACGTTCATCAGGTTGACCAGCGCGCCGTCGCGGTCGGCGTGCAGCAGCGAGTCCCACTCGCGGCCCCAGATGACCTTGATCACGTTCCAGCCCGCGCCGCGGAAGTACGACTCGAGCTCCTGGATGATCTTGCCGTTGCCGCGCACCGGGCCGTCGAGCCGCTGCAGGTTGCAGTTGATCACGAAGGTCAGGTTGTCGAGGCCCTCGCCGGCGGCCACGTGGATGAGGCCGCGCGATTCCGGCTCGTCCATCTCGCCGTCGCCGAGGAACGCCCAGACGTGCTGGTCGTTGGTGTCCTTGATGCCGCGGTCGCGCAGGTAGCGGTTGAACCGGGCCTGGTAGATGGCGTTCATCGGGCCGAGGCCCATCGACACCGTGGGGTTCTCCCAGAAGTCCGGCATCAGCCGCGGGTGCGGGTACGACGGCAGGCCGCCACCCTCACCGGCGTGGCTGTACTCCTGGCGGAACCCGTCGAGCTGCCGCTCGGACAGGCGGCCCTCGAGGAACGCCCGCGCGTACATGCCCGGGGAGGCGTGGCCCTGGAAGAAGACCTGGTCACCGCCGCCGGAGTGGTCCTTGCCGCGGAAGAAGTGGTTGAAGCCCACCTCGTACAGCGCCGCGGACGAGGCGTAGGTCGAGATGTGGCCGCCGACGCCGACGCCCGGCCGCTGCGCGCGGTGCACCATGATCGCGGCGTTCCAGCGGATGTAGCGGCGGTAGCGGCGCTCGATCTCCTCGTCGCCGGGGAACCACGGCTCGTTCTCCGTGGGGATGGTGTTCACGTAGTCCGTGGACGTGAGCGCGGGCACGCCGACGTTGCGCTCGCGGGCGCGCTCCAGGATGCGCAGCATCAGGTAACGCGCGCGCTGCTGGCCACCCCTGGCCAGCGCCTCGTCGAAGGAGTCCAGCCACTCGGCGGTCTCCTCCGGGTCGATGTCGGGCAGGTGCGCCGCGAGTCCGTCACGGATGACGCGTACGCGTGCCGGGGTCTCCTTGCCGGAGGCGCCGTCGTTCTGCGGGGCCAAGGGGTCTCCTTGTAGCTGGTTGTAGCCGTTGTAGCTGCTGGGCGGGAGTGCACGCCGATTCCCATCGTCGTCCCCGGCCCGGCTCCCGTCACCTTTACTGTCCGGTAACAAGGGTCGCCCCGAGTGCACCACTCCCCGCGTGCGGTGTATCGCGCGCGCGTTTTCTTCTCCCCAACACTAGAGGAGAGGTTTCCGGGGGTTGCCGGAGCGGTCGTGCGACACTGCCCACAGACACCTGTCCCGGGGTTCCCGAAGACCCCGGGGGCCTCCACGCTGCGACACGACTTGTCAAAGATCCGGTGTGGACGGTTGCGCGTAGCGCCGCGCCAGTGTTCGCTATCGACAACCGTGTACCCGAGTGTGGTGGCCGGCGCGGCTTCGCCCGTGTGTCCGACCACCGCGCTCCGTCGTAGTTGGAGGAGTGGAAGCAGTGGTCGCCGCGGGAGACGCAGGCACTGCCGGCGTCGCCGAGAGCCTTGGCATCAAGCCGGACATGGTGGTCCAGGAGATCGGCTGGGACGAGGACGTCGACGAGGACGTCCGCGCGGCGATCGAGGAGGCGATCGGCGCCGAACTCCTCGACGAGGACGCCGACGAAGTCATCGACGTCGTGCTGCTCTGGTGGCGCGAAGACGACGGCGACCTGGGCGACGCCTTGGTCGACGCCCGCGGTCCGCTGGACGAGAACGGCGTGATCTGGGTCCTGACGCCCAAGACGGGTCAGCCCGGGCACGTCGAGCCCAGTGAGATCGCCGAAGCCGTGCCCCAGGTCGGTCTGTCGCAGACCGCCAACATCAGCGTGGGAGCCGACTGGCTCGGGACCCGCCTGGTGTCGCCGAAGTCCTCAAAGGCGAAACAGCGGTGAACCGGGGCCTGCGCAGCTGACACGATAGGCTTGTCGACGCAGGTTTCGTGATCGCTTTCGGAGAGGATTCGCCGCATGGCCGTCGAGGTCGGTACGCCAGCCCCGGACTTCACGCTCAACGACTACAACAAGCAGCCCGTCACGCTGTCGTCGTTCAAGGGCGACAAGCCGGTGCTGCTGGTCTTCTTCCCGTTCGCGTTCAGCGGGACCTGCACCGGCGAGCTGTGCCAGCTGCGTGACGAGTTCGCCGACTACGACACCCAGGGCGTGCAGATCCTGGGCGTCTCCGTCGACGCGGTCTTCTCGCTGAAGGTGTGGGCCGAGCAGCAGAACTACCAGTTCCCGCTGCTCTCGGACTTCTGGCCGCACGGCGCGGTCGCCCAGGCCTACGGCGTCTTCAACGACAAGGCCGGCATGGCCCTGCGCGGCACGTTCCTCATCGACACCGACGGCATCGTCCGCTTCGCCGAGGTCAACCAGCCCGGCGAGGCTCGCGACCAGTCGGCGTGGAAGAAGGCCGTGGCCGAACTGGCCTGAGTTCCCCTGATTGACGGGCCCGGCTTCTCACCGGCCGGTCCCGTCAGCGGGCGCATAGCTCAGCGGAAGAGCACTCGGTTTACACCCGAGCGGTCGCAGGTTCGAACCCTGCTGCGCCCACGCGGTTCTCGCGGTGAGCTGTGTTCGCGGAATGCGCGAACCGGCTCGTCCCGCGGTGTCTTTCGGGGGTGCAACCCCCAAACCCCGCCCGGCGGGCTTCGCCCCCGGACCCCCACGGTGGTCGCCTTGGGTCGTTTCGTCGCCCCCGGACCCCCACGGTGGTCGCCTTGGGTGGTGTTGCCCCCGGATTCCTGCGGTGGTCGGCTTGGGTGGGTGGTCTCCCGGGTTCCGGCGGTCGTCGGCTGGGGTGGTCGTGGCGGTGCCGGACTTTTCGGCGGTGGTCGTGCGGGGAGTTCCCGGAGCCGCCCCCGCCGGTGGGCGTCTTTGTTTGATCAGTAACGGTTGGTGATCGGTCGGGGACGGGGCGAGACCGGCGCGGCGGAGTGGCCCTACGCTGGACCGGCGTGATCGGGGGGTCGCCGGTCTGCGGTGGGGGGACGAGTGGACGCGCAGCGTGCATATCGACGGGTCAGCGGGACGTTCGGATTCTTCGCGCTGCTGTTCAGCACCGCGGTGGGCACGGCGGTCGTCGCTGACGGAGCACTGAGCCGGTCGAGGGTGGAGTGGACGCCCGCGCTGGTGCTGGCGGGAATCGCGGTGGTCGGAGCGGTGGCGCTGCGGGCCGGGCGGAAGGTCGCGTCGGCGGGGTACGTCGAAGCCTCCAGGCGGCGGCGCCGGGCGGGGTTTTCGCCGGCGTTCCCGTTCACGCTGGCCGCCTGGGTGCTCGCCGCGGCGGGTTTCGGGGCGGTGGCCGGCACCGCGGTCGTGGCCGGCGAACTCAGGGACGCCGAATCACGTGCGCGCCTGCAGGCACTCGTGGACTTCCCGCGGCCGATTCTCCTGCTGTTCGCCGGGCTCGTGCTCCTGGCGGCCGCCGGGTACTACTCGTGGCGTTTTCGGGAACGGCACGAGCTGCTTGCGCTGCAGGCGGCGGGGATCGCGGTCCTGGTCGAGCCTGAGCCGCCGCGGCCGATCCAAGCGACCCGGCTCTGGCTGGTCGGCACACTGGTCGACGCCGCGCTGTTCGCAGGCGCGATCGTGCCCCGGCTGCTGTCCGACGACGACCGCCCCACCTGGGCCGAGCTCCTCACCGGCGGCTTTGGCGTCCTCGCCGGGCCGGCGGTCGTGAGCTTCTCGATCCTGCTGCTCATGATGGTCAACTGGTCGACCCGCCGATCCGCCTGGCGCGCCCTGTCCCACCCGGCTTCCCTCGGCGCCCTCGCCCTGGTGGCGATCGGCTACGCCCTCGACGCCGGCGCCGGTCTCTCGGTCGTCGGCGCCGTCATCGGCGTCGCCGGCATCCTCCTCGGGTCGATCACTTGCCTGAACATCATGACCCGCGGCGCCCAGCCGTGGATGGGCCTGCTGTACCTCGCAGGCAACTACGTCTACGGCTACCTCACCGCCCCGAACGGCGACTACGTCCTCCCGCAGGGCGTCACCGGCTGGATCATCGCCGTGCTGGCGGCGGCCTACGCGATCCGCGAGGCGATCAAGCACTACCGGGAGTGGACCGCGGTGGAGCCGCCGCCGTTCTGAGGCCGGCGGACCGGGGCCGGGCCTGCCCCCTCGACAGGCCCGGCCGCGTGGTGCGCGTCGCGGGTGAACGTGGAGTAGGAGGCTCGGTGGGCTCCGGTGGATACGTCGGAGACTGCGGCAAACGGGTGATCTTCCGAGACCGAGGAGGACCCGATGAGGACTGACGAGAGCTGACGAGGATCGGCGCTGTCAGGCGGCGGTCCACGCGTGCTCGGCCAGGCTCGGGTGCAGGGGAGCGGCCACGAGCCGGTTGGCGAACGTCGAAAGTGTGTACGCGCCGATGCCCAGCACCACCTCGAGCGCCTGCCGCGGGGTGTAGCCGGCGGCGAGGAACGCGTCGAGGTCGGCGGCGGGCACGTCGCCGGTCGTCGCGAACGTGGTCAAAGCGAACTGGCGCAGCGCCTCCAGCCGAGGCACGGGCAAGGGCGCCGACGCGCGAAGCGCCGCGATCAGCGAAGCCGGCGCGTCGAGCTGCACCAGCTTCGCGGTGTGCATCGCGACGCAGAAGTGGCAGCTGTTGCGCGTCGACACCACCAGGATCATCGTCTCGCGCTCCAGCGGCGACAGCGTGGTGGTCTCGAACAGGGCGCTCAGCTTGAGGAACCCGTTCAGTAGCTCCGGCGACGTCGCCAGCCGCGCGACGGCGGCCGGCAGTGAGCCGAACTGGGCTTCGGTCGCGGCCAGTGCGCGGCGGGCGGCCGGTGGCGCGGTCTCGGCGGTGTGCTCGGGGAAGTGCGGCACGGAACCCTCCTGAGGTAAAGTCGTCAACGTGGTTGTCGAATTCCAGAAGGTAAACCTGGTTGTCGAATTTCGCAAGCGGCATGGCTGACGCGCCCGGCTTCGAGCTGCCGTTGCTGCTGTTCTCGGGCTTCCGCACGCTGATCGACGACCTGCACGCCGAGCTCGCTCGCCAGGGTCACCCCGACGTGCGCCCGGCGTTCGGCTTCGCGATGCAGGCCATCGGACCGCGCGGGGCCACCGCGTCGGAGCTGGGCAAGCGGCTCGGCGTCTCGAAGCAGGCCGCCGGCAAGACCGTCGACCGCCTGGAGCAGCTCGGGTACGCCGAGCGCGCCGAAGACCCCGAGGACGCCCGCCGCAAACTCGTACGGCTCACCCCCCACGGCATCGACTCCCTCGTCCGCTCCGCCGCCATCTTCGAAACCTTGCGTGCGAACTGGGTGGCCGAACTCGGCGCCGACCGCGTCCGCGCCCTCGAAGCCGACCTGCGCACCGTGACCGGCGGCGGCTTCCGGCTCGACGTCGCAGGTTGGTTCGCCGGGTAGCGAGTCAGCCGTTGCGCGACTCCTGGGCCAGTTTCGCCACCTCGCTCGTCAGCAGGTCGATCTCGCCCTCGGTGTTGTAGTAGTGCACCGACGCGCGGACGAGGTCGGGCAGGTTGCGGGCGGTGAAGTCGAACTGCGCCGAGGTCGCGTGGGTCACGCTCGTGTTGATCTTCGCGGCCGAAAGCCGCACCTTCACCTGCTCCGCGCCGAGGCCGTCGAGGCTGAACGCGACGAGCCCGCACTTGCGCGCGCCGACGTCGTGCACCCGCACGCCGTCGAGCTCGCCGAGGCGGCCGCGCAGCGTCGCGCCCAGCTCGGCCACGCGGTGCTCGATCGCCGGCAGGCCCCATTCGAGCGCGTAGTCGACCGCCGCACCGAGCCCCAGCACGGCCGCGTAGTCGCGTTCCCAAACCTCGAAGCGCTTCGCCGTCGGGTCCACCACGAACTCGTCCGGCGACTCCCAGCTGGCCGAGTGCAGGTCGAGCGTCGCCGGCTCGAGCCGATCGCGCAGGCGCGGGTGCACGTAGAGGAAGCCGGTGCCGCGCGGCCCGCGCAGGTACTTGCGGCCGGTGGCCGACAGCGCGTCGCACTGCAGGAGCTCGACGTCGAGGTCGAGCTGCCCGGCCGACTGGCACGCGTCGAGCAGGAACGGGATCCCGGCCTCGCGCGCGACCTTGCCGATCTCTTCGGCCGGGTTCACCAGGCCGCACTGCGTCGGCACGTGGCTCACGGCGATGAGCTTCACGTCGTCGTCGATCAGGCGGCGAAGGTCGGCCACGTCGAGCTGGCCGGTCTCGTCGTCGGCGACCACCTCCACGCGCGCCCCGGTGCGGCGCGCCACCTGGAGGTAGGCGATCGCGTTGCTCGCGTACTCGGCTCGGGAGGTCAAGATCCGATCGCCCGGGTCGAAGCGCAGCGCGTAGAAGACCGCCTGCCACGAACGGGTCGCGTTGTCGGTGATCGCGATGTCCTCGGGTGCGGCGTTGATCAGCCTCGCCACGGACGTGTACACGGCTCCGGTGCGCTCGGCCGCCGCCCCGGCGGCCTCGTAGCCGCCGACCAGCGCTTCGGCTCGCAGGTAGTCGACCATCGTGTCGGTGACGCGGGCCGGGGGGAGCGCCGAACCGGCGTTGTTGAAGTGGACGACGCCGGTGCAGCCGGGCGTCTCGGCGCGGGCGCGGGCCACGTCGGCGGGCTGGATGCTGACCATGTGAAACTGAATACAGTAGGGCTCTTGTGTATGCAATGCCGGTTTGTGTGTAATGCTGCGCGGATGACCAGGAGACTCCTGCGGGGTGAGCTCATCGAGGAGATCACCGCGCGCGTGCTCGACGGCCGGCTGGACGCCCGGATCAACGAGGTGCACCTCGCGCGCGAGCTCGGCGTGAGCCGCACGCCGCTGCGGGAAGCGCTGATCGGGCTCGCCGACCGCGGGCTGCTCGTCGCCGCGCCCGGCCGCGGGTTCCTCGTCGCGCCGCTCGACCCGGAGGAGGCCCGGCGGCTCTACCCGCTGGTCGCCGAGCTGGAGTCGCTCGCCCTGCGCTGGACCTCGCCACTGGACCTGACCCTCCTGCCGGACGCGCTCGACGCGATCGCCGACGAGATGGCGGCCCTGCCTGCCGGCGCCGATCTGTCCACTGTGGACGACCGCTGGCACGAGCTGTTGCTCTCCCGCTGCGGCAACCCGCACCTGCTGCGCTTGATCGAGCAGACCAAACCCCTGCTCAAACGCTACGAATCCGTGTACTTCGGCGGCCCCGAGCGGGCCGCCGAGAGCATCGCCGAGCACCGGGGGATCGCCGACGCGCTGCGTTCCGGCGACGGGCCCGGCGCGACGGCGCTGCTCGTGCGCAACTGGGTCAAGGCACTGGGGTACCTCGAACGGAGCTGAACGCATGAAGTTCTTCGCGCACCTGTCGGACATCCACCTCGACGGCGGCGATCGCGCCGACGCACGCACCACCGCGGTCCTCGACTACCTGCGCGCCCTCGCGCGCCCGGTCGAGGCCGTGTTCGTGACGGGCGACCTCGCCGACCACGGCCTGCCCGAGGAATACCGCCGCGCGACCGAGCTGCTCAAGCACCCCGCGCCCGTGCTCACGTGCCCCGGCAACCACGACGTGCGCGAGGCCTTCCGCGAGGTCCTGCTCGGCGAGCCGGCGAGCGTCGCCCCGGTGAACGTCGCCACCGACGTGAACGGCGTCCTCGTGGCCATGTGCGACTCGACGATCCCCGGCGAGGGCGCGGGTTATCTCGAAGACGCGACGCTCGCGTGGCTCGACGAAGCGCTCGCGGCCCACGACGGTCCCGCGTTCGTCGCGTTCCATCACCCGCCGGTCGAGGTCGGCATTCCGCTCGTGGACGCCATCCGCCAGACCGGCGAAGACCGCCTCGCCGAGGTCCTGCGGCGCCACCCGCGGGTGCTCGCGCTGCTCTGCGGCCACGTCCACACCGGCGCCGCCACCACGTTCGCGGGCGTGCCCGTGCGCGTCGCCCCGGGCGTCGTCTCCGGTGGGCTGCTGCCCGTCGAGCCCGGCGCCGACCGCTCCTGGGCCGAGGGCGGCCCGATCGACCTCGAGCGGCCGCCGTCGCTGCTGCTGCACGTGCTGCACGACGACGGCCGGCTCACCACCCACCAGCGGGTGGTGCCGTTCAGCGGCTGAAGACGGGCAGCGTGACGCGCGACGGGTGCGCCGCGTCGTGGAAGATCTCGAACCGGTTCGCCTTGCCGTCGACGGCGCTCGCCACCGGTTCGCCCGTGCCGTGGTTGCGGGCGAACCGCGGGAACGCGCCGCCCGCCACCTGCACGCGCAGCCGGTGGCCGCGGCGGAACCGATAGGCCGTCGGGTCGAGCTGAACCCCCACCGTCACGATCCCGTCGGCGTCCGGCTCGGGCGCGCCGGGCCGCAGCCGGAGGATGCCGTCGGTGACGTTGCGGGAGCGCCCGTCGGGGTCCACGTCGCAGATCCGTACGTACACGTCGGCGTGGCCGAGTTCGGTGCGCACGAACACGGTCGCGCGCACCTCGCCGATCACGTCGAGGTCGGCGATCAGCGGTTCGCCGGTGAACACGAGCACGTCGTCGCGGGCCTCGACCACGTTGTTGTCCTGTTGCTTGTTGGCGCCCATCAGCAGCGGCCCGCCGACCGCGGGTGTCGGGTCGGCGGGGTCGTAGGTGAACGCGGTGGGCCGGGCTTCGCCGTCGACCACCTCGCCGAGGCCGCCGATCGGCCGCAGGTGCGAGTCGGTGGCCGTGGACTCGGGCGGCCACGCGTCGAAGTCGAGCCAGGTCGCCGCCTGCTGCAGGTACAGCCGCACGGGCGAGCGCTGCAGCTGCGCGCGGTCGTCGAGCAGGTGCGCGCGCAGGAACCCGACCTGGTCCTGCACGGAGATCCGCAGGCTGGCCGGGTCGCCGTGGGCCCACGGCCCGATCGTGATCCGCGGCGCGCGCCCGGCGTCCTGCAGGGTCCGGTAGTCACGGAGCTGCCCCTGGATGAACAGGTCGTACCACCCGGTGACCATGCTGACGGGCACGGTGAGCCCGGCGACCTCCGCGCTGTGGTCGGACATGGCCCAGTAGCCGTCGTCCGGTTCGGCGTGGGTGGTCACGTCGCGCAGGAACAGCACCTGCTTGCCGATCGCGGCCACATCGGCGGCGTTCAGCGGCAGGTGCGTCATCGCGCGGCGCGTCCTGCGCGTCTGCACCGGGTTCGGCAGCCCTCCGAACCGCTCCTCCTGCCGGCCGATCATGGCCGACCACGACACCATGTTGTCGGCCGCGAGCACCCCGCCCGGGTAGAACGTGCTCACGAACTCCGAAGCCGTCACACCCAGCGCCATCGCCTCGAGCGGCGGGTCGAGGTAAGGCCCGATCGCCCACTGTGTGTGCCCGAGGTAGCTCAGGCCCGCCGTCGCCAGCCGCCCGTCGCACCACGGCTGCGCCCGCAGCCACTCGGCGGTGGCGATGCCGTCTTCGCGTTCGAGGTGGAACGGGCGGAACTCGCCCTCGGAGCCGAACGTGCCGCGCGTGCTCTGCACCACCGTCTGCAGGCCGTGTCGTGCAAAGACGCTGCCGAAGAGCGCGGCGATCGGCCCGCTGCGCCCGTACGGCGTGCGCACGAGCACCACCGGTCCCGAGCGCTGGCCGGCCGGCGTGTACCGGTCGGCAACGAGGTGGACCCCGTCGGGCATGGGTATCCGCAAGCCCTTGGTGGCGACGGGGGCCGGGCCCTCGGCCTTCGGGAGACCGAGCAGGAAGTCGGCGATGCGCTGCAGCACAGGTTTACCCCTTTCACCAAGCCGGACGCTTTCGAAGCTACCCGTCTGGCGTGAGCGGGGTCACGCAGCGCGCGGACGGCCCTCGAATTCGCCCGTGACCCGCAGCGCCGGGCTCGTGAACGGTTCGAGCACGCCGGCGTCGACCCCGCACAGCTCCAGCGCGGCCGCGAGCACGGCGGGCCGCGCGCGGTCGCCGCCGTCGGCGATCTTCAGCGCCACGGCCGTGCCGTCGGGCAGCGCGGCGAGCTGCACGGCCTCGAACCCGTCCTTCGCGAGGAGCCCGGGCACCGCGGGATCACCGCCGTGACATCACGCCGGGTGCCGCCCACGAGGTCCGGGTGCTGCCGGATCCCTTGGGCCACCAGGCTTTCCGGTGTGCCGGGCGCCGCGGTCGCCAGCCGCGAGGCCGCCCGGGCGAGCCCCCGCAGCGACAGTGCGAACAGCGGCGCGCCGCACCCGTCCACCGCCACGCGCGGCACGGTCTGCCCGGTGAGGTCCTCGACGGTCGCGCGGATCGCGAGCTGCAACGGGTGCTCGGGATCGAGGTACGTGCGCGGGTCCCAGCCCTGCTCCCGGCAGGTCGCGAGCATCGCCGCGTGCTTGCCGGAGCAGTTGTGCGCCAGGCGCGCGGGCGGCCGGCCCGCGGCGACCCACGCGTCGCGCTCGACCGGGTCGAACGGGTAGTCGGCCGGATTGCCGAGGTCTTCGGCGCTGAAGCCGTGGCCGGCCAGCACGGCTGCCGCGGCGTCGAGGTGCCGGCGTTCGCCCGAGTGGCTGGCCGCGGCGATCGCGAACCCCGCCGGCGGCAGCCGCAGCCCCAGCCGTGCCATCGCCGTGGCCTGGAGCGGCTTCGCCGTGGAACGCGGGTACATCGCGACGTCCGGGTCGCCGGCGGCGAACAGCGTGGACCCGTCCGGTGCGAGGACGATCACCGAACCGTGGTGCACGCCTTCGACCATGCCGTCGCGCAGGAAGTGGACCAAGGGGACGTGGCGCGGCCCGCGCTGTTCCGGAGTGCTCATTGTCCGGCGTTCTCGAACGCGCTCATGTCGATCCGCCTGCGCACGCCGGACGCCGGAAGGGTCTGCTCACTCACGGTTTCAGTTGTTCCTGTTCTGCTTGGCCGTGCGGCCCGGCCGCACGATGGTGGTCAGCGCCTGCTCGACGTGCGCGAGGTGCGCCGTCATCGCGGCCACGGCCGTCTCTTCGGAGCCGTCGGCGATCGCCGTGACGATCCGCCGGTGCTCCACGTTCGACTCCGCGCGCCGGTCGCCCAGCTGGTTGAGGAAGGCAGACTGGCGGGCCAGCGCGTCGCGGATCTCCTCGATGACCTTGGCGAAGACCGGGTTGCCCGAGGTCTGGGCGACGGTGATGTGGAACAGCGAGTCGAGCGCCACCCACGCCGTGTTGTCGGTCTCGAGCTCCATCCGCTCGGCGAGGTGGCCGAGCAGGTCGAGGTGATCCGCGTCGCGGCGCAAGGCCGCGTAGCCCGCCACGGGGATCTCGACGTGGCGGCGCACCTCGATGAGGTCGCGCGCCGAATAGCCACCGAATGTGGGGTTCTCGGCCGGGCCGGTCGCGGTGACGAACGTGCCCTTGCCGGTGCGGGAGACGGTGAGCCCGAGCGCCTGCAGCCCGCGCAGCGCCTCGCGGATCACCGAGCGGCTGACCTCGAACTCCTTGCTCAGCGCGGCTTCGGACGGCAGCTTGTCGCCCACGGCGTACTCGCCACGTTCGATGGCGCGGCGCAGGTAGGCCAGCACGGCCTCCATGGCGCTCACGCGACGGGGGCCTTGTCCGGCTGTCTGGCTGTCGGACAGGTTCATGGAACGAGATCGTGAAGTTCCGCCGAACCGGTGTCAAGTCAGGTGGACGTCTGCCACATCCGGACTGGGGGAATCACCGGAATCCTGTGGGCCGGTTCACTCGCCCCGGTTCTGTCGGTGGGGCGTGCGAGGGTGTCGGCGTGGCGTCACCCGCGAAGGTTTCATGGGCCCCGGGCGGCATGTCGGCGGGCGCGGCGGGCGGGTGAGGAGAGAGGATCCCTACCGAGCCGCACAGCGTGAGCGCGGACTAGGGTGGAGGACCCCGGGCCGCGCCGCAGCAACAACCGGGAAGCCGTCTGCCTAGGGGAGGTTTTCGCTGGTGTCGAACGATTCCTTCGTCCACCTGCACGTCCACACCGAGTACTCGATGCTCGACGGTGCGGCGAAGATCGGACCTCTCTTCGCCGAGGCGGCGCGGCTGGGCATGCCTGCGGTGGGCATGACCGACCACGGCAACATGTACGGCGGCGACGAGTTCTACCAGACCTCCAAGAAGCACGGCCTGAAGCCGATCATCGGCATCGAGGCCTACATCGCGCCGGAGAGCCGCTTCCACAAGAAGCCGGTGTTCTGGGGACAGGCCAGCCAGCGCGGCTCGGACGAGCTGGGTGAGGGCGGCGACGTCTCCGGCGCCGGTGCCTACACCCACATGACGATGCTGGCGGAGAACGCCACTGGGCTGCGGAACCTGTTCAAGCTCTCGTCGATCGCGTCGATCCAGGGCTATTACCGCAAGCCGCGCATGGACCGCGAACTGATCGCCGAGAACCACGAAGGCATCATCGCCACCACCGGTTGCCCGTCGGGAGAGGTGCAGACCCGCCTGCGGCTGGGCCAGCGCGAGGCCGCGATCCAGGCCGCGTCGGACTACAAGGACATCTTCGGCGCCGACAACTTCTTCCTCGAGCTGATGGACCACGGCCTGCCGATCGAGCGGTCCGTGCGCGAGGGCCTGCTCGAGGTCGGCAAGCTGCTCGACCTCAAGCCGCTCGCGACCAACGACTCGCACTACGTCACCAAGGACCAGGCCGACACGCACTCGGCGCTGCTGTGCGTGCAGGCGGGCAAGACGCTCAACGACCCGACCCGGTTCAAGTTCGACGGCGACGGCTACTTCCTCAAGTCGGCCGAGGAGATGCGGCAGTACTGGGACAAGGAAGTGCCGGGCGCGGCCGACAGCACGCTGCTGATCGCCGAGCGCGTGCAGTCCTACGAAGAGGTCTACTCGCACAAGGACCGCATGCCGGTCTTCGAGGTGCCCGAGGGCCACAGCGAGGCCACGTGGCTGCGTCACCAGGTGGCCGAGGGCCTGAAGTGGCGCTTCCCGGACGGCGTGCCCGACGGCTACGAGGAGCGCTGCGACTACGAGCTCGGCGTCATCGAGCAGAAGGGCTTCCCGGCCTACTTCCTCATCGTCGCCGACCTCATCCAGCACGCTCGCGAGGTCGGCATCCTGGTCGGCCCCGGCCGTGGTTCCGCCGCCGGCGCGCTCGTCGCGTACGCGCTGGGTATCACGAACCTCGACCCGATCCCGCAGAAGCTGCTGTTCGAGCGGTTCCTGAACCCCGAGCGCATGTCGATGCCCGACATCGACATCGACTTCGACGACCGCCGCCGCGGCGAGATGATCCGCTACGCCACGGACAAGTACGGCGCCGACCGCGTCGCCCAGGTGATCACCTTCGGCACAATCAAGACCAAGGCCGCGATCAAGGACTCGGCCCGCGTGCACTTCGGGCAGCCGGGCTACTCGATCGCGGACAAGATCTCCAAGGCGCTGCCGCCGCCGATCATGGCCAAGGACATCCCGCTGTCCGGCATCGTCGACTCCAAGCACGAGCGCTACGCCGAAGCCGCGGAGGTCCGCACCCTCGTCGAGACCGACGAGGAGTGCAAGACCATTTTCGATACCGCGCGCGGGCTCGAGGGCCTGATCCGCAACGCCGGTGTGCACGCCTGCGCGGTGATCATGTCCAGTGAGCCGCTCACCGAAGCGATCCCCGTTTGGCAGCGCGACGACGGCTCGATCATCACCGGCTGGGACTACCCGTCGTGTGAGAACATCGGCCTGCTCAAGATGGACTTCCTGGGCCTGCGCAACCTCACGGTGATCGGCGACGCGCTGGCCAACATCAAGACCAACCGCGGCGAGGAGATCGACCTCGACCGCCTCGGCTTCGACGATCCCGAGGCGTACAAGCTCCTGGGCCGCGGTGACACGCTCGGCGTGTTCCAGCTCGACGGCGGCGCGATGCGCGACCTGCTGCGTCGCATGCTGCCGACCGGGTTCGAGGACATCGTCGCGGTGCTGGCGCTGTACCGCCCCGGCCCGATGGGCATGAACGCGCACAACGACTACGCCGACCGCAAGAACAACCGGCAAAAGGTCACGCCGATCCACCCGGAGCTGGAAGAACCGCTGCGGGAGATCCTGTCCGAGACCTACGGCCTGATCGTGTACCAAGAGCAGATCATGCAGATCGCGCAGAAGGTCGCGGGCTACACGATGGGCCGAGCGGACACGCTGCGCCGAGCCATGGGCAAGAAGAAGAAGGAAGTCCTCGAGAAGGAGTACGAGGGCTTCGAAGAGGGTATGAAGGCCAGTCCTCTGCTGCCTGGCGGCTTCTCGCCCGAAGCGGTCAAGGCGCTGTGGGACACGATCCTCCCGTTCGCCGGCTACGCGTTCAACAAGAGCCACGCGGCCGCGTACGGCCTGATCGCGTACTGGACGGCTTATCTCAAGGCGAACTACACGCCGGAGTACATGGCCGCGCTGCTCACGTCGGTGGGTGACAACAAGGACAAGTCGGCCATCTACCTGTCGGAGTGCCGTCGCCTCGGCATCAAGGTGCTGCCGCCGGACGTCAACGAGTCGGCCCTGCGGTTCGCCGCGGTCGGGACCGACATCCGCTTCGGGCTGGGTGCCGTGCGCAACGTCGGCGCCAACGTGGTGGAGTCGGTCATCAAGACGCGCGAGGAGAAGGGCAAGTACTCCTCGTTCACCGACTTCCTCGACAAGTCGGAGCTGGTGGCCTGCAACAAGCGGGTCATGGAGTCGCTGATCAAGGCCGGCGGGTTCGACACGATGGGCCACACCCGTCTGTCGATGATCCAGGTGCACGAGGACGCGGTGGAAGCCGTCGTGCCGCTCAAACGCCAGGAGGCCATGGGCCAGTTCGACCTGTTCGGCTCCTTCGGCGGGGACGACGACTCGGCCGAGGCCACGCCGTCCTCGTCGCCGCTCGCGCACCTGAAGTTCGGCGAGGAGGAGTACCCGCGCAAGCAGCTGCTCGCCTACGAACGGGAGATGCTGGGCCTCTACGTGTCCGCGCACCCGCTCGACGGTGCCGAGCGCATCCTCCGCAAGCACGCGCCCAAGCCGATCGCCGGCCTGCTCGCCGATCCGCCGAGGGAGGGCGAGGTCGTGATCTCGGGCCTGCTCACCTCGCTGGAGCGGCGCGTGAACAAAAAGGGCGAGCCCTGGGCGATCTGCACGGTCGAGGACATGGACGCCGCCATCGAGGTGCTGTTCTTCGCCAAGGCGTACTCGATGTTCGGCGCGGACCTGGTCGAGGACAACGCGGTGCTGGTCAAGGGCCGGGTCAACTGGCGTGAGGACAAGATGTCGGTGTTCGGCGGCGGGCTCGTGCCGCTGGACCTGTCCGAGATCGGCAACGGCGACGAGGAACCACCGCTGATGCTGCTGGCCGCCGCCGAGAAGATCGACCAGTCGGTGGTGAGCGAGCTCAAGTCGACGCTGCTGGCGCACAAAGGCGAGACCCCGGTCCACCTGAAGCTCGTCGGCAAGAACCAGACCGTGTTCGCGCTTTACGATTACCCGGTGAAGGTCAGTTCGATGCTCATCGGTGAGCTCAAGGGCATCCCCGGGATCACCGCCAACACCTGATGACGGAGTACGTGCCGGACCCGCGCCGGTGGCGGGCACTCGCCGTCACGCTGGCGGCCGGGCTCATGACGCTGCTCGACGTGAGCATCGTCAACACGGCACTGCCGGCGATGCAGCGCGGCCTGAACACCGGCAGCGGCACGGTCCAGTGGGTCGTGTCGGGTTACGCGCTCACGTTCGGCCTGGTCCTGGTCACGGGCGGCCGGCTCGGCGACGCGCTGGGCCGGCGCCGGATGTTCCTCATCGCGCTGGCGGCGTTCGTGGCCACGAGCGTGCTGGCCGGCGCGGCGACCGGCCCCACCATGCTGGTGATCGCGCGGCTCGCCCAAGGCTGCGCGGCCGGCCTGCTGACACCGCAGAACAGCGGCCTGATCCAGGACTTGTTCCGCGGCGCCGAGCGCGGCCGCGCGTTCGGCATCTTCGGCGCCGTCGTGGGGATCTCCACGGCCGTGGGGCCGGTGCTGGGCGGCGTGATCCTCGCGGCGTTCGGCGACCCCGGCGGCTGGCGGTGGGTGTTCTTCGTGAACGTGCCGGTGGGCGCCGTCGCGTTCGTGCTGGCGATGCGGCTCCTGCCAAAGACCGAACGCAAGCCGATGCGGGTGCGCTCGGAGATCGACTTCATCGGCATCGCGCTACTCGCGATCACCGTGCTCGGGGTGCTGCTGCCACTCGTGGAGTCGGAGCAGGGCGGTCTCGCGAAACTGTGGTGGCTCTTCCCCGTGGCGGTGGTGTTCGGCATCGGTTTCGTGCGGTGGGAACGCCGGGTAGTCGCCCGCGAACGGTCGCCGCTGCTGGACGTCCGGCTGTTCACGGGCACGCCGGGCTACTCGGCCGGCGCCGCGGTGGGTGCGCTGTACTTCTGCGGGTTCGCCGGGATCTGGCTCGTTTTCGCGTTGTTCTTCCAGCAGGGGCTGGGGTACACGCCGCTGCAGTCGGGGCTTTCGGTCACGCCCTTCGCGATCGGTTCGGCCCTCTCGGCGGCGGTCGCGGGCCGGCTCGTGCCGCGGTTCGGCCGCCGGTTGTCCGTCACGGGTCTGAGCCTGGTGGCGATCGCGTTGCTCTTGGTGGCGCTGGTAGTAGAGCTCGTGCCGCCGTCCGCGGCCGGGTTCGCGGTGGCGCTGCCGTTGCTGATCGGCGGCATCGGCGGCGGCATGGTGCTGGCGCCGAACACCACGCTGACGCTGGAGTGCGTGCCCACGTCGATGGCAGGCGTCGCCGGTGGCGCGCTGCAGACCGGGCAGCGCATCGGCACGGCGATCGGCACAGCGGTGCTGGCGTCGGTCTTCCAGTCGGTGGTGGTGGGCTCGAACCGGAACTACTCGCTGGCCCTCACCACGGCGATGTGCTGCTCGGCCGGGCTCACGTGCGTCGCGCTCGTGCTGGCAGTGCTGGAGCTGCGAGCGCGTCGCAACAGGGCTGCGCGTAACGAGGAGCGTGACGCTGCGGAAGCGGCTGCCGGCGTTCACCGACAGTGAGTAGATCACGCTCACTCGGCACTACAGGTGAATTACTTTCAGCGATTCCGCGATGCTCCATCTGAGTGACACGCTACGTTTGACCCTGGTGCTACTCAGAGCAACCAGGTAGACCTTATGGAGCCTTCAGCACCACACTTTGGCTACCTACAGTGGCATTTCGATCGATCGACCGGGGATGGGTCGATCGGCCGAGCGGCTGAGAGTTCCGGAGTTTCATGGAATGGACACTCTTGGTCACCTCCCAGGCACCGGATCGTCGGCGTCCGCGGGGGACCGTACGGCGACCGCCGGGAGCATTGCCCCCGAGGTGGCGAGGGAGTGCGGCGAAGGCATTCGGGCGGGCCCGGAAGTGGGGGAACCCGGGCCCGCCCTTTTTCACCTCGGATTTTCTCCCCTTTCACCCTCCGGTGGGGGGCGTACTCGCCTGAGCGCTTTGGCCGTGTTGGGATGGCGGCGTTCGTCGGGTGAGTGCGGGGAGCGTCGATGTCCCAGGGGATTTTTCCGGTCCAGCGGTTCCGGGTGTGGTACCGGCCGATGCTGTCGCGCGACAGCGGGGAGAACCACCGCGTGTCCACCCCGCTGGAGCTGCTGTTCGACCTGTGTTTCGTCGTCGCGGTGGGGGCCGCGAGCGCGGACCTGCACCACGAGCTGGTCGAAGGGCACATCGGCCACGGGATCCTGAGCTACGCGATGGTGTTCTTCGCGATCTGGTGGGGCTGGCTGAACTTCAGCTGGTTCGCCTCCGCGTTCGACACCGACGACGTGCCCTACCGGCTGGCCACGCTCGTGCAGATCGCCGGCGGCCTCACCGTCGCGGCCGGCGTGGACCGCGCGTTCAACGGCGACTTCCGTGTGGTGATGGTCGGCTACGTGCTGATGCGCCTCGCGATGGTGACGCAGTGGCTGCGTGCCGCGAAATCGGATCCGGAACACCGCACGACCGCGCTCTGGTACGCGGGCGGGATCACGGTGGTGCAGGCGTTGTGGGTCGCCGACGCGTTGATCGGCTTCCCCCAGACCACGGCGGTGATCCTGTTCGCGGTGCTGGTGGTCTGCGAGCTCGCGGTGCCGAGCATCGCGGAGTCACGGGGCGGCACTTCGTGGCACCCGCACCACATCGCCGAGCGCTACGGGCTCTTCACGCTGATCGTGCTCGGCGAGGTGGTGCTGAGCGCCACCACCGCGGTGCGGGAGGGCGTGTCCGAGGGCGAGCACATCGGCACGCTCATCGGGCTCGCCGCGGCAGGGCTCCTGCTGGTGTTTTCGATGTGGTGGCTGTACTTCGACCAGCCGGGGCACCTGCGGCTCGTGCGCCACCCGTCGCTGCTGAGCACCTCGAGCTGGGGGTACGGGCACTACCTGATCTTCGCTTCGGCCGCGGCGGTCGGGACCGGGCTCGAGCTGGCGGTGGACTACGACACGCACCACAGCGCGATCAGCGGTCTCGCCACGGCGCTCGTGGCGACGGTGCCGGTCGCGGTATTCATGCTGAGCGTGTGGCTGCTGCACATCGGGCCGACGAACGAGTGCCGGGAGATCGCGATCGGATACCCCGTCACCGCGGTGCTCGTGCTGGCGGCTTCGTTCGGGCCGGCGCCCATTCACGTCGCGGCGGTGCTGGCGGCCGCGTTGGTGGCGCTGACGGTGTTCGCGAGTCACGGGCGGATGCGGTCGGCTTGATCGGGCGTCGGTGGGCCTGTGGTGGGCTGCTTCGGATCTCCTGGGCTTGAGCGGCGTATCGATGCAGGTCAGGGAGCTGGTGCGGTCTTAAGGGACCCCCCTGTTCAGGCCGGTTTTCGGCCATGTAAAGTTCTCCAAGTCGCCAGGGAAACCGGGCGGCCGCCGGGAACACGAACCAAGCTCTCACCTCTGGTGGTAGAGTGGGTGGTCCCAAACCTCCGGAGCTGAACCAGCCCCCGCGAAGCGCGAGTTTCGCCAGGGTGTACTGTAGCTCTCCGGAACAAAATAGCTTGAAACAACGCGGTGATCTGGTTTGCCTGCTGGGTGGGCTGGGTTGCGGTGTGTTGCTTGAGAACTCAACAGTGTGCTAGTGAACTAAGCCAGTAGAGCTTATATGTAACCTCGTATGAGGTTCCTTTGAGAAATCTAGATTGAGAGTAGTCTCGATCAAACTATTCATTGTTGGAGAGTTTGATCCTGGCTCAGGACGAACGCTGGCGGCGTGCTTAACACATGCAAGTC